>JBLGCB010000001.1:0-96623 GCA_047617105.1 Phenylobacterium sp.
GAATTAAAGATTTCTGGCAAGGTCTCAGGCGGCGACGGCAATGTCGAAGCGTTTTGTAAAAAGCTGTGGGGATTACTTTATTTCAGCGCCGAACTGCTGTCATGGGGACCTTTATATGAGTTCGAGCAGACGTTTTATGAATACGCCAGCCCAAGTTGGCAAGCACTATAAGTTACTACTAAATATCACCGATCACCTCCCGACACTTTAGTGCCGGGTCGGTGATCACCCAGACACCATCGTTGTTGGTAAGTTTTTACCAGAGAATGTCAAAAGAGAATCACCATGAAAAAACTGTTGTTAGCCCTCGTATTATCGCTTATTGCACTACCGGGCATTTATCTTGTCTCCAATGCCCAGGGCATTTCTGAATCTATTTTCCATCCACTGGACGATGATGAACAAACCCCAGCCATCACGCTAGCGTCTGAGCTAACACTTGAATTGGCACCAAAACAAATCAGCTATCGATTTTTGATTGAAACCCAAATGCAGCTGCCACCACAAAAGCAGCGCAATAACTCGACCTTTAGCGGGTTTATCAGCCTGAAAAAACACGCTAACGGTACCCTTTGGTATGGCCAAATTCTCGATGCCCGCTTGAAGCAAAATAACCACCAGCAACAATGGTCACAACCGATTTATTTTATCACCGACCATAACAACTTTGTGTTCACCGACATCGACTTTTTAGCCTTACCCCAAGGTCATCCCGGCCACGCCATCCTTTATGTGTTACAACAACTGTCTTATCAAACCCACAGCCCTTTGTTGATTCATCAAGCCATGGTATCGACCAAATACCGTTATCAACAAACCGACCGTCAGGTCAGCAGGATAGCACTAGAAAAACAATTTAATCGCCCTGAGTTTGAACACCAACTCAAAGATGCCAAAGAACACTGGCAACTGAACTTGCTGGATAATAATTGGCCCGCACAATTGCGCTTTGTTCATCATCATGACTATCAAAATCAGCACGCCGAGGCCGCTGCAACCAGCATTGTTCAGGTCAGCCAAAAAGTCACCCTAGACGTACATCAACTTAACCCCCAATGGCCGCTAGACAAATTCAGCGCCAATGCCAATGCCTTACTAGCGGTTAACCACCCAGTGGCAGCGACTGATACCCTTGATATCACTGATGCCGCCAGCCTTAACGCCGCACTGCAACAACTGGCCCAGTCGAGTGATAAACAGTTGGCAAAAATCATTGGTCAGTACTTACTGGCTCATTATTCTGACAGCGATATTGTCAATCTGATTAATGGCCAAAACCCCCAGAGTACTCTAGCCTCGCTGATCATTTACGCGATTCAAAAAGTCGCCAATTTTGACGCCGAAGTGATGCTTGGCCAACTGTTTGATCACCCGCAACTCACCGATATCAACAAACAACGAGTAGTGATGTCGATGGGCCGCTTTGAAAACGCCAGTGCGCAAACGCTGAATAACCTAACCAACATCACCGACCATGACTCTGCCACTTTGGCCAATACCGCATTGCTCAGCATTGGCAGCCTGGCCAAATTCAGCCAATCACAACAAGCAGCAGTCGAAGACTTTCTTGCCAGTAAGCTCACACAAGCCAGTCATAAAGCGGTGACCATCACCGCGATTAAAAACAGCGGCAGTAAAACCTTTAACCCACAAGTTGAACAGATGTTGGGCCATCACCAAGCAGCCGTAAACGTCGCTGCCATCAAATTACTGGCCAAAGACCACTCCTACCAAAATAGGCTGGTTGAGTTTGTCGTCAACAGCGGCCAGCTCAAGTCAATTACCGCACTGCGCACCTCGCTGTCAAACCAAGGACTAACCCTGACTAATGGCCAAAAAAGCCTGATTGAAATTGCACTGCAACAAGCTTCTCATCCGGTAATCAAACAGCAACTGATGAATTTGTTGCAGCTTGATCAACAAAGTTGGTAACTGTTATTACCCTCATTATGGTGGTGCGCATAGATAGCGTCAACGTGTCGCACTACCCCTTTATCGAACTGCTTGCTTCAATCGTTAAACCCTGTATGCTAATCCTAACAAATACAGGCGGAACACCGTTTATACCTGTAAGAAAGGCCTGCCTATGACTGCAAGGTTACGCGTGGGCATAAAAACCCTGCCCACCCTACGCCATTTCATAGAAATTTTCGGCCAAGCCAAATCAACCCTAAGGACTGTTATGCGTCGTCATGGCACTGCCAATATAGACCCCGATTATAAATTTGATATGTCGGTGCTAAAGTTATTCTTACCCTACCTCAAAGCCCATCGCGGCCGTGTGGCCCTAGCGTTGTCCTTTATGATGCTGGCCAAAGTCGCCAGTGTTGGTTTGCCTTTTATTCTTAAATATATCGTCGATGACCTAACCCCCGGTTTATCGACCACCGCCACAGCAATGGCGGTGCCCATCGCGCTGGTCATTGCTTATGGTTCGGTGCGCTTTGCCAATGTGCTGTTTGGCGAAATTCGCGATACCTTATTTGGCCGCGTCACTGAGCGCATCATCCGCAAAATTGCCCTCAATGTGTTTAATCATTTACATAAACTCGACCTCGATTTTCACCTCGACCGCAAAACCGGCGGCCTATCCAGAGACATAGAACGAGGCACCACTGGCATTAGCTTTTTAATGCGCTTTATGATTTTTAATATCGTGCCCACCTTAATGGAAATCACCATGGTGGTTGCTCTACTGTTCTATAACTACGGTTATGGTTTTGCGGTTATTATTGTCATATCGGTGGTCAGTTATGTCTCTTATTCAATCTACGCCACCGAATGGCGCACCCGCTATATTCGTGAGGCCAATGAGGCCGACTCCAGCTCTAGCACTCAGGCCATCGATAGCCTGCTCAACTTTGAAACCGTTAAATACTTTAATAATGAACAATTCGAGGCCAATCGTTTTGATAAAGGACTGGCCGCATTAGAAGCAGCCAAACGCAAAAACCGTCTATCGCTGTTTGTCCTCAACGGTGGCCAAGCATTGATAATCGCCGTTGCTATCACCGCCATGATGGCACTGGCCGCCACCCACGTCAGCGAAGGCATTATGACCTTAGGCGATTTTGTGCTGATCAACGCCTTTATGATGCAAATATTTATGCCACTCAACTTCCTCGGTTTTGTCTATCGCGAAATCAAAGGCTCACTGGCCAATATCGAACGTTTATTTAAGCTGTTAGAGAAGCAACCCAATATCGTCGACACTACCGATGCTAAAGCATTAGTGGTTGAAGCGGGTGCTATCGAATTTGATCAACTGTGTTTTGCCTATCGTCCCGACAGGCCCATTTTGAAAAATATCAGCTTTACCATTGGTCCCGGTGAAAAGGTCGCGGTGGTGGGCCCCAGTGGGGCTGGTAAATCGACCCTGGCCAAATTATTGTTTCGTTTTTACGATAGCAGTAGCGGCGATATTATTATCGACGGGCAAAAAGTCAAACAACTGACCCAGGCATCTTTACGCCAGGCCATTGGTGTGGTGCCTCAAGATACGGTGTTATTTAATGACAGTATTTTTGAAAATGTGCGTTATGGTCGTCCTGACGCCAGTGACGATGAAGTCAAAGAGGCCATTAAACTGGCCCACTTAGGTGACTTTATTAGCGCATTACCCGATGGTGCCAGTACCACGGTAGGCGAACGCGGATTGAAACTCTCAGGCGGCGAAAAACAACGGGTGGCGATTGCCCGCACCATCTTAAAACGACCACCGATTTTAATCTTTGACGAGGCAACATCCTCATTAGACAGCCATTCTGAGCAAGCAATATTAGCGGCGATAGAAGACATTGCCCAGAATCATACCTCACTGGTGATTGCCCACCGATTATCGACCATTATCGATGCCGATAAGATCATTGTTCTGGTGGCCGGAGAAGTGGCTGAACAGGGCACGCATCAGCAATTATTGGCCCAGCAAGGCCATTACGCCAATTTATGGCAGGTGCAACAACAAAATGCCGAATGAACCAGCGAATGAATAATAACCGTAACTAAAAAACAAGCCAATAGAACCATCAAATAGACAGTGTAAATGAGCATAAAACGACTATAGTTATTTACAAGCATTCAAACTATAGCGGTCTTATGTCACTTTAAAGAAACGTTACCAACAATAATGAAGGATAGCAACATCAACAAGATGAATCTTCTAACACCATCTACCAGTCGAATATTGCCCTTGGTAAAAAACGGATTTGGCCAGATTGGCGGGCTGATCCTCACACTCTGGTTGCTGTTATTTGCCAGTTCGGGGTTGGCAAAATCTTATTACAGCATGGTCGAAAACATATCGGTCGATCAGGGGTTACCCGATTCTACCGTTTTTTCCTTAGCCAAAGATCAGACCGGCTTTTTATGGATTGGTATGCCAACCGCACTGGCTCGTTACGACGGTTATCAATTTCGCACTTTCAGTAAAAATAGCAAAGAAGACTCACCATTAGTGCTCGACGGTGCCGCCAATATTTTTATCGACTCACGCCAACGAATATGGATTGGCAGCTGGGGAGAAGGGCTGGCGTTGTATGATCGTAATATGACCTTAATTGGCTACTTTCGCCATAACAAAGAAGACCCCGAGTCCATCGGCAGCAATCTGATTCAAACCATTTTCGAAGACAGTGATGGCGATATCTGGGTCGGCACCAACGGCGGCGGATTAGCCCTTTATCAAGAAAAAACTCAGTCCTTTATCAGCTATCGTCATAATCCACGGGCCAAAAGCAGCCTTAGCCATAACCGGGTTTGGAGCATCACCGAAACCGCCAAAGGGGTGATTTGGATAGCCACCAGTGATGGCCTCAATAAATTGAACAAAAAGATGCCTGGTCGATTCAGTCATTACAAACACAACCCCAAAGTCAGCACTTCACTGAACCACGTGCTAGTGCGCAGTTTACTGGCCGACAAAGATGGTAATTTGTGGGTCGGCACCGAAGCCGGGTTTGGCCGTTTTGATACCACCTCTAAGCATTTCACCGAAATTAACCTGTCGCCGTCAAAAGAGCCAGAACCCGTCAGCCGAATGATTGAAGATCCCAATGGTAGCATTTGGATAGGCACCAAAAGAGGGGTATTTCGTTATGAACCCAACAAGCCACAGTTAACCCCACTGGCCAATGAAAGTCATTTCCAACTTTTCCCTCATAATGATATTCGCGATATGTTAATTGATAATTCCGGGGTATTATGGCTGGCAACCCGCTATGCCGGGCTAATCAAAGTGAATCTGGCCTCAAACCGTTTTTCTTATTACCCCGATTATACAGATGATCAAAAAGTGGATAACCTCATCAACAAAGTCCACGTCATACATACAGATCAACGAGGCACCGTGTGGATGGGTATCGGAGACAAATTATTAAAGATGAATACTCAAACCAAGGCTATCACTCGAGTCAAATCGCCCAAAAAACTGGGCGCACTTCGGGTCAGGGGGATCGCCGAAACCACATCCGGTAAGTTATGGTTTGGCGGTACTTTTGGACTACTATCCCTAGATCCACAGAGCAATACTTTTACTGACGAAAGTGAACTGCTGGCTGACCAGAAAATTAAGCTAGTGCGAACCATAAAGGTCGATGCGAAAGACAACTTATGGGTAGGCTTAGCCCATGAAGGTTTGGTCAAAATTTCACCTGAACGAGAAGTCAGCCACTACCAACATAACCCCGATGAACCGAATTCGATCAGCGGCAATGCGATTTTCACCTTGTTTATTGATAAACAACAACGCCTGTGGATTGGCACTGCTGGCTCTGGGGTCAGCCGCTATAATCGCCAAACCAATAATTTTACCCGCTATATCGCCGACAGTCGTCAACCGTGTAGCCTAAGTGATAATGTCATCAATACCATCTATCAATCTCAAGATGGTCAGATGTGGTTTGGTACCCCCAAATCATTAGACAGGCTAGATGAAAACCTTGCCCAGTTTGTCCACTATGGCCCTAATGATGGCCTGATCAACAGCCATATCAAAGGCATTATCGAGGATGATCTCGGTGACTTATGGATCAGCACAGACAACGGTTTGTCACAATTCAATCACTCATTGCAGACCTTCACCAACTTCAGCCAACGAGACAGTCTGCAAAATGATCAGTTCCTGCCCAGCTCGGTGGCCAAAAGCCATAGCGGTCAACTCTATTTTGGTGGTAATCGCGGCGTACATGAAGTGATGCCATCTCAAGTTCAAGTCAAGAAACAAGCTCCAACCGTGGTGATCACCGATGTCTGGATTGATGACAAAGCGATCGAACGCCTCACCTTTGACGGCAACACCCCGTTAATTCTCAATCACTCGGTGAAGAGCCTGCGTTTTCGTTATGCTGCGCTGGATTTTCAGCGCGCAGGCAAAAATCGCTATTCTTACCAATTTGAGGGCCTTGATGACGTTTGGCATGGCCCCAGTGAAAATCGAATGGTGGTATTTACCAACTTAAGCCCAGGAAAATATAATTTTGCCGTCAGAGGCAGCAACCGCAATGGCCAATGGGATTCTAAAAGTTACAGCTTACCCGTCACGGTATTGCCCCCTTGGTGGCAGCTATGGTGGTTTAGAGTCGTGATGGCGGTGGTGTTTATGATTGGGCTTTATGGCTGGAATCGCTTCCGCCTGCTCACTATCGCTGGCAACAAAAAACTAATTGAAGTGGAAGTTGCGGTCCGCACTTCGCAAATTTATTTGCAAAAAGATGAATTGATTGAAGAACATCATCAACTTGAAAAACGGGCAAAGGCGATGCTCGCTGAAAATAAAGAGCTAACCCAATCGCTAGAGAAAAATGCCGAATACCAAAAGCAACAGATGGAAGAGCAAAAAATGGCTGCATTGGGTTCGATGGTGGCCAGTATTTCTCATGAAATTAATACCCCGATAGGCTTGGGGATCACCGCCACCAGCCTGATGCAAGATCGCTTGGCAGAATTAAAAATCTCGTTTGCCGATGAGAAACTCTCTGCCAAACAGTTAAAAACCTATTTAAACGAAGGTGAAGAATCTCTAGCGATTATTTATCGTAATTTAGAGCGGGCAGCAGATATGATCCGCAGCTTCAAACAGGTATCGGTCGACCAGTCTAAAGAAGAAAGTCGCACTTTTGGCATGTTGCAACTGATTAACGAAGTGCTGTTTTCAATGCAGACAGAGCTCAATAAAGTTCGCCATCAGGTAGAAGTCATTTGCGATAATAACATTCGAATTAAAAGCAAACCCGGCCCGCTAAATCAGATCCTCATCAACTTAATCACCAATTCACTAACCCACGCCTTTGATGGCATTGAAAAAGGCCTGATGACCATTCAGGTGACCATCTCAGGCAACCACTGCCAGTTGGTTTACCGCGATAACGGCATTGGGGTTTCTGGCCATATCGAAGAACACCTGTTTGAACCTTTTGTCAGCAGTAAAAACCAACAAGGTATCAGCGCTGGCAAAGGCGGCACCGGGCTGGGTATGCATTTGGTCTATAAACTGGCCACTCAGGGACTTGGCGGCTCTATTACACTCAACAAAGAAGCGGAGTCTGGAATTGAATTCACCGTAGTTTTCCCGGTGATGATCGAAAGTGATGTGCTTAAAGGCCAGGGCCATGAAAGCCTGTTGATTTAAGGGTGATGCGCAAAATATCCCGTGTTATGATTGCGACGATAATCCCCTGCCGCTCTCAAATTAATGGGTAATTTTAAGCATGACAACTTCTAATGTATTAATGGTCCGCCCGGTGGACTTTGCTTTTAACAGCCAGACCGGCGAAGACAATGAATTTCAGCAACAACTGCCGCTAGATGAAGCTGTGGTGCGACAACAAGTTTTGCAACAGTTTGAGCAAGCGGTCACTTTACTGCGCTCTTTTGCTATCAATGTGATGGTGCTTGAAAAAGAACCGCAAGGACAGCAAACCCCCGACGCAATATTCCCCAACAACTGGTTTGCTACTGACAGTCAGGGCAATATCATCCTGTTTCCAATGAAAACGCTCAATCGCCAATGGGAAGTCAGATCTGAGGCGGCAAAAGCGCTATTGCAACACCACGGCTTTAAGGTTGAGTCAATTATCACCGTAGCTGACCAAGTGCCCGGCCATGAACCTGCCAATCAAATTCTTGAAGGCACTGGCGCCATGGTGTTTGATCATTCTCACAAACTGGCTTACGCCGCCTTATCTGAGCGCTGCCACCAGGGTTTACTCGACCATTATTGCCAGCAAATCGGTTATCGTCCAGTCAGCTTCTCCACCCGCTCCTCCAGTGGTCATCCGGTCTATCACACCAATGTACTGATGAGTGTCGGCGAAGATTTTGTGGTGTTGTGCAGCCAAAGCATTGTTGACGCCGATCGGGCCGGGGTGATTGACACCATTAAACAATCAGGCAAGCAGCTGATTGACATTGATATGGCGCAGATGGAGCAGTATTTTTGCGGCAATATTTTGGAGCTTAAAAGCAGCAGTGGTGAACGGGTTTTGGCCTTATCTGCGCAAGCCTGGGCCGGTTTTACCCCTCAGCAACAAGCGTTTTTTAATGCCCGAATGAAGATTTGCGCGCCTGATATTAACACCATCGAAACAGTCGGTGGCGGCAGTATGCGCTGTATGCTGGCCGAGGTGTTTAATCCGGTTTTGTAGGATGTGTGGTGTGTGGGCAAGAACGTGGCCACCTTAAGAAAGGCCTGTCTTTGGCTTAGAGGTCACGCGTGGGGCGAAGGGGTAAGAAAGCGAATACGTGGAGCTTTAGTACCCCTGAGGTGGAGGCAGAATGCCGACAGGGAAACGTGACCACCCTACGTCCATCCCATATAGAAAAAAACCGATTTATCCCAGGGGGTAAATCGGTTTTTTTAATGCGTGTTGTTTAAATTCAGTGCCTGGCTCGCTTTCCCTGCAAGCCTGCGACACCAAACCTAATCATTTCACCAATAGGTGTAACGTATTTACTGGTAGCTCCAAGTCATGGTCACACCAGATGCAGCTGAATAACCACGGATACCGATGTGGTATGCACCAGCACCTGGGTTAGTGATTGGGCAAGACTCGGTGTTGCCAGCGCTGTATGGACGACAATCGTATGAAGAAGTCGTAGGTGCAGCATCTTTACGCAAGTACAAGTCAGCATCACCCGTTCCGCCGCTCATGGCAACGTCTAACTGAGATACACCAGCTGGTACATTAACAATCCAGTCAGTCTTCATTTCGCCAGTAGCAACACTGATGTTAGATGCTCCACCATTGTCGCTTCCGCCGCCAGTGCCAACCAGTGTGTGGTTAGCCACTAAAGAAGTACCGCTATAAGCGCTGTAGCCTTTAACCATTACATAGTAAGTACCTGCTTGAGCTGTAGCGAAAGTACATTCTTCAGTATTACCTGATTTGTACGGACGACAGTCATAACTTGAAGAAGTTGGCGCTGAACCAAACTTAACATACAAATCAGCATCACCAGTACCGCCACTCATGGTGAAAGTCACTGTTTTAACGTCAGAAGGCGTTACATAGAAGAACTCAGTTTCGCTGCCAGTAGCACCAGCAAAAGTCTGAGATACACCTTCAAGCAACTCACCGCCTGCTGGTGGTGGTGGAGGCGTTCCGTCACAAGCTGAAGTGCTAACACCAACGGCAGTGAAAGCAGCAGCTACGTCAGCTTGGTTATAACCTTTGTCACCAGCTGCGCTCCAAACACCACAAGCGCCTTCGTCGAATGTGCTGTTAGCAGTCCAATAAGTTTGGTTAGCCAAAGCCATAGTGGCGAATGCAGATTGCGTGTCCCAACCAGCAGTAGTGGCCAAGTTGTAGAACGCTTTGTTGAATACACCTGAAGAGTAGTGAACATCCATTGAGCTAGAGAAGTTGCTAGCGTGGTCAATTGAAGAACCATCTTGTGGAGGGTTATTCATATAACGTAAAGCACCAGTACCTTTGAAGATTTGCTCACCAACCATCCAATCGTTAGTGCCATTCATAAAGAACTCAGCCGCTTCACCCGCCATATCAGAGAAAGCTTCGTTCATGCCGCCTGACATATTTGAGTAAACCAGACCAGAGTTTTGCTCAGTGAAACCGTGGCTCACTTCGTGTGAAGATACGTCAAGGCTTACCAGTGGGTAGAAAGTAGAAGCACCGTCACCGAAAGTCATTGCAGAACCATCCCAAAAAGCATTTTCATAGCTGTTTGAGTAGTGAACACGCATAGTCAACTGGAAAGTCAACGGGTTAGTACCAACATAAGCGTTGTACATGTTGAAGATAACGTTACCGAAGTACTGTGCATCATTCAACGGAGCATAAGCACCATTGATAGATTTATGAGTATTTTCTGGACCGCTGTAAGAGTAAGCAGTGCTGCCTGAAGTGCTGTGGTTAAGGTCAACTGTCTTAACGTTAGCGTTGCTCATGGTGTAAGTTGAACCGTTTTGCGTTACGTCCATTTTACCAAAATCAGTACCATAGTTGTATTGACCAGTCTTAGTGTTGCCACCAGGGCCTGTACCAACTTCAGCGTGCTGTAAGTTTTCATAGGCATATACGGTTGCGCCAGTGTTTGCATCTAGGAAGAATACCGGACGTGAAGGCTCGCCACCGTTAACGCCAGGCACGACATAAGAAATACGGTTAACCAAACGAGGCTGGTCGTTTACCATGTAGATGAACAAATCATTTTGCTGGTTATAAACGCTATCACGCGCCGCTTTAGAAGCATCTTTGCCTAACACTTTGTCGTTAGCCAATGCTGCTTTCATCGCTTTCTCGGTAGAGATGCGTGGTGTGGTTGAAAAACGTTTGCCGTTCAGTTGTAGAACTTTACCTTGAACGTTAGTCAACAGACCCATTTCAGTTTGAGTGGCTGCAACAGTGTGGCCAAATACAGGCACGTTGTTGTACATCTGTTGGAAGCGTACTTTAGTCACGCCGTTACCAACATTGATGGTTTTAACAGCTTTCATTTGAGTGCTGCCAGTCAGACCTAACACCTGGTTGATGTTATCGCTGCTGTAACCTTGACTCATTGATGCTGCATCAATACTCGCTGCGTTAACAGAAAGAGTTAACGCACAAGCGACTGCTGCACAGACTTTTGAGATATTTTGGATTTTCATTTTGTTCTCTTAGTTAAATTCTTAGTTAAATTATTATTGGTTGGTCATTTTATTATTAGTTTTTAAACTATTAGATTTATAAAGCCAATAACGCCATGGTTTTATTGTTATCGCGTTTGGTTATTTAGATTTAACGCCCATAAGCACTGTCATGCCTTCTGCATGGATCCCTTCACCTAATGCTTTCACATTGGGATTCAAAATCCTTCGAAATGCCACTGCTCATGTTTCTACGGGAACAGAATTTATAACAAAAAAACAACAAATGCCACCACTAATTTCAATTAATTGTTAAATATGCGATCGCATTAAAATATAAATGCATAAAAATACGTAAAAATCGACTATTTATTCGACAAACAAAACTACACCAACAAGCCAAAACAATCACAACCAATTGATATAAAACAAATTTAATAACATACAAGCCATTGTACATAACGATACAAAGTGACATAAAAAACTTTTTAGTTTTTTTCACCCATTTACAACTGGCATATTTTATGCCATGAATGCGCTTTCATGCGCAACAATGGGTTAACAAACACCGTGACATGACCTGGTTAGTGGTTTTTTGGCCCATAATATGAATAAAACCCAACCTGCATTTAATAACCTTTCTAACAGCTAAACAACAAAGAGTTAAACATTGAGAAAAGCGCAATCCCCTTGGAATAGTAGCACAGAGCACCAAGGTTAAACGCTAGTGACCAAATTGGTGGGGGTTGCATTTCTGCTTGTGCGGTTGATTACTGAGCGGTTGGAAAAGGCATTTTTTTTCTTTATTCACAGATAAAAAACGACAGCATGACGAATGGTAAAATATGAAGGGGTGCAGGAATCGAGTGTCGAACCATCGAGCACGATGACATATATCGATGAGAAGGGTTTGTCTATGGCTGCAAGAGTACGCGTGGGCACACAAAACGTGACCACCCTACGCCGTTCTTATTTGGATTGAGGCAAACCTGCTTGGTGCAGCAGTGACAAAAGCAAAAAAGGAACCCGAAGGTTCCTTTTGTGGTTAGAGTATTGCTACCCCAAAGGGCAGCAACCATTAAAGCAAAGCTTCAATTTACTCGTAAGACCAAGCCATATCTACGCCAGTTACGTCTTGATTAGCACGGATACCGATGTTATAAGTACCAGCAGCCGGGTTAGCCATAGTACAAGTTTCAACGTTAGTACCAGCAGTCAGTGAACGACAGTCGTATTTACGCTTAGTAGGGTTAGCACCTTCACGGATATAAAGGTCAGCATCACCAGTTCCACCAGTAGTGCTTACGGTGAAGTTAGTGCTGCCAGCAGGAATAGTCACTGTGTAACGAGACCAGCCACGCTTAGAGATATCGACGTTAGTGTCTGAACCGCTGTCTCCGCCAGTTGGAGGAGGCGTAGTGCCGCCATCATGGTCAGCAAGTAAAGTCACACCTGAGTAGCTGCTGTAACCATTAACCATGACATAGTAAGTGCCACCAGCAGTGAAATCACACGCTTCAGTGTTGCCAGAAGCATATGGACGACAGTCATAAGTTGTTGAAGTTGGTGCAGAACCTAACTTAACATACATGTCTGCATCACCAGTTCCGCCACTCATGTTGAATGTCACGGTGTTTGCGTCAGTCGCATCATAACTCCAATGCGTTTCGCTGCCAGTCGCGCCAGAAATAGTCTGAGCTACGCCTTTAACCAGTACGCCTGGTGGTGGTGGTGGTGGCGCATCACAAGTGTTGACACCAACCGCAGCAAATGCAGTTCTTACGTCAGCTTGGTTGTAACCTTTATCAGCAGTCGCGTTATAAACACCACAAGCGCCTTCGTCAAATGTGCTGTTCGCAGTCCAATAAGTTTGGTTAGCCAAAGCCATTACTTCAAATGCAGACTGAGTGCTCCAGCCAGCGGTGTTAGCTAGCAGGTAGAAAGCTTTGTTGAATACACCAGAGCTATAGTGAACATCCATTGAGCTGTTGAAGTCATCAGCGTGACCAATTGAGCTGCCGTCACGAGTAGGATCATCCATATAACGTAATGCACCGGTAGATTTGAAGATTTGCTCACCAACCATCCAGTCATTTGAACCATTCATATAGAACTCAGCCGCTTCACCCGCCATATCAGAGAAAGCTTCGTTCATGCCGCCTGACATATTTGAGTAAACCAAGTTAGAGTTTTGCTCAGTGAAACCGTGGCTCACTTCGTGTGAAGATACATCAAGGCTTACCAATGGGAAGAAAGTAGAAGCACCGTCACCGAAAGTCATTGCAGAACCATCCCAAAACGCATTTTCATAGCTGTTTGAGTAGTGAACACGCATAGTCAACTGGAAAGTCAACGGGTTAGTACCAACATAAGCGTTGTACATGTCGAAGATAACGTTACCGAAGTACTGTGCATCGTTAGCTGGTGAATAAGCACCATTGATTTCTTTATGAGTGTTTTCAGGACAAGTGAAAGAAACAACGCTGCCGCCTGAAGTACCGTGGTTCAAATCGATAGTACGAACATTTGAATTTTCGTGAGTACAAGTAGAACCATTAACTGTACCAGCGATTTCGCTGAAATCAGTACCGTAGTTGTACTGACCAGTTTTGGTGTTACCACCTGGGCCTGTAGCGTGCTGTAAGTTGTTGAACTGAAGAACAGTTTCGCCGCTGTTAGCGTCGATGAAAGCTGTAGGACGTGAAGTATCAACGTTTTCAGTACCAGGGCGAACGAAAGAAACCATGTTAACCAAAGTTGGCTTGCCATCTACTACATAGATAACACGTTCGCTTTGTTGGTTGTAAACGCCTTTGCTGTTGTCACCGATTAAAGTGTTTAGCGCTTGCTCTGGAGCGATGCGTCCTTTAGTAGACATCATATCAAGATTCAAGAAGTTACCTTGAACGTTGCTGTAAAAGCCCATTTCAGACTGAGTCGCAGCAATACTGTGGCCGAATACTTTGATACCTTGATGATACTGTTGGAAACGCACTTTAGATACGCCATTGCTCAATGCAACAACTTTACCTGCCTTCAGGTTGTCGTTGGCAGTTAAGCCCATCATTTGGTTCATGTTGTCGCCGCTAAAAGCAACCATTGAATCAGCAGATACCAGATTAGCAGCACTGGCTGACATTGATAATGCACAGATAACTGCTGCGCAAGTTTTTGAAATAGTATGAGTCATTTTATTCTCTTATTTTGTTAAGATTTGAATGCCTGTTCGCTCTATTACTTGAGTGTGACTGGCGTTCTTTTTATGACCGCTTAGGACAATTTTTACAGCTTCTTCGAGTGCTTAATCATTGTGCTTTGCGGTTGATGGCTGGCAATTTACTCCTAAAAATCACAAAATGCTACATTTAATTCATATTATTTTATATTTTTGTAACAAATATATAAATTTCATTCACAACACAAAACTGGCACGAAATATTCCTGCTAACTCGTTATTTATAAAGGATTAATTGGAATGATTTATGCTTTAGGTTGTTAAAATACGGCTAAATGCTGGCTAAAATGGCTGAGGAACAAGCGCCAAACCGGCTCAGTTTATGGTTCGGTGGATACATAGCGATACATAATCTATTGAATTTGCTAACAAAAGGTTAATGAAGATATTAAGGGCAAAAATCAGCACCGCGATTTGCGCGGCCTACGGCAAAGTGCTGCGACACAGTGTATAATCAAACTGTTTAACAGCGAGTCGCTATCAAATACCCAGTTAAAACATCATTTATCGGTTTACAAAAGGAAATACAGCAAAATGTTGGTCATCAATAACTATTTAAGTATTCCTTTGACGGATATTGAGTTTTCGGCGATACGCGCCCAGGGTGCTGGTGGCCAAAATGTCAACAAAGTATCATCAGCGATTCATTTACGCTTTGATATTCATCAATCTTCTTTGCCGGACATTTTTAAAGAAAGGTTATTGGCCTTAAACGATTCGCGGATCACCAAAAATGGCGTCATCATCATTAAGGCGCAGCAATTTAGAACTCAGGACAAAAACCGTGATGCCGGATTAAAACGGCTAGCCGAGTTAATCAATTCGATCACCGTGGTGAATAAAACCCGCCGTCCGACCAAACCGAGTAAAAACTCTCAACGCAAGCGCATGGATAAAAAGACCAAACATGGCACGCTTAAGTCTAATCGTAAGAAAGTGGATTTTTGATTCAACAATTACCGTAGGATGTGCTTTGCACACCATTAACCATCCGGCAGCAACTATCCTACGGAAATCGGCTTTGAATATTACGCCACAATTCCTGAGCATGTTTACCGCCATCTTCCATATCCAACGGGTGAAAATTGGTCTCGCCATCAATTTTAAAAGGCGGGTTACTCTCATCCTCTTCAACGTTTACGGTCAATGGCATCGCCATTGAAAAATCTTGATCGGGGATAAACAGCAGTTTGATAAAGATATAGTCACTGATGGCGACCTTCGCCTCTCGTTTATATTCTTCACTTTGCCTCACCGAATCTAAAATATAGGTCAGAAAAAACTCTGCGTGTTTGATTTGCTGTTCACACCTTGAGTCATCCCCGCCTTTACTAGATTTCATATCACAGATGGCGACATATAGCTGGTCAGCGGTTTGGTGAAGAATAAAAAAGTCACATTGTTTGGTTAAGAAAAAGGTATCATTTTTGACAAATGAAGAATATTTTGCATATTCGCCATTGGCAAAATCCGCTTCAATAAACACAGTGTCTGGCAGTTGTTGATTAACCAAAGCCTTTTTATTGCACCTGATTGATAACTTTCTTAAAGCCGACCCTTTACTCTCTTCTACAAACACAAGTTGATTTTTACTGAATCTTTTCACCACCTTGCCATCAAAAATCCCTCTAAGCTTATTAATCATTGTCACTGTCCAGCAAAGAAAAATAGATATCTTTGGTTTGGCGGTTATTCTGATTGATCTCTTGGTTAAACAATTCCATTTTCATGCCAGTTTCACTGATATCCATATCGAACACTTGTTGCTCTTGCTTAGACACCACAAACGCTTTGACCCGTTCTGGCTTTAAGTGGAATTGCTCGGGGATATTATACTGCTCGATAAGTTCAGCCCGTTTGTCTGCATCAATTTTGGCGCTGGATAACATGATCAGGTTGTTCAACTCGCGCAGCAGGTGATCACTATGGGTGGTGATCAAAATTTTAAGCCCTGAATTGATTAATAGCGCTATCAGATGGGCCATTCTCACTTGGTTATCTAAATGCAGATTGAGTTCAGGTTCATCGATAATCAGCAAATCGCCAATTTTGGCTTCTTTTTTCAGATAATGCTCGATCAGAAACAATGACTTGGCCGATGACGACACCACATGTAGTGGCATTGCCTGGTTATCATTGGTGGTAAAAGCGATGCCATCTGAGCCTGAGTTAAAGGTACCGCCGATTAAATCGCTGAGCACCGCTGAGATGGTGGGGTTTTTGACGATAAGTTCTGATTGTTGTTTTTGGCTGCTGGCGGCTCTGATTCTATCGATATTGTCTTGGACAGGGTCGCCGTAAGTTGGGTAGGCATCCATTTCATTTTTAACGAAACCAGCCAACTCATGGGAGGCTGTATTTCTTTGTAATTTTCTGGTGATTTCTGAGGCTTTCTTATCCAAGTCGGGCAAGAATAAGGCTATTCCGGTGCGCTCAGATGTGATTATTTTAGTATTCGGAAATATTGATACTTTAATCCACATCTTAATTAATTCAATAAATAGAGTGTCTGGACTAAGATTCGCTCCTTTGAACACGTTTACCCCTTCATCCGTGAAATTCATTTCTATGAATTCACCATCAGAATTTTTCAAAGAATGGAAAAACATTTTTTTTTCGTTAAACTTATTAAGCGATTGCAGCTGCTCAACTAACTTTCTACTTAGCGCTTCATCATCTGATAAGCACAATTCAGTAATACCATTTTGATTTGGCGTTTTAAACATATTCAAATTGATTTGGGTATTATTAAACATATCAGAGTCGGTATTAAATGTCGTTTTCAAACCCTCTTCACTGTATTGCTGTGAGTGCTGTTTTAATTTGATCGAGATTTTAATATCATCCAACTTAATCATAATGGATTTTGTTTGCATATAATGAGTGATTTCATCGTCTACATCAGATAATCCTTCTATGCTCACGTCAACAAGGTCATGCACCTGCTGATTCAACAACCCCCAAATACTATGACTGATATAGGTTTTACCGACATTATTACGGCCACAAATCACGGTCAAATCACCTAATTCAACACGCCCTTTTTTAACCGGACCTAGGTTTTCAAATTCAAATATCATATGTGTGTAAGCCCGATAAAACCTTAAATAACCATTGGTGAGAGAAAGCTCATCATATACTAAGTCTGGTGCCGATCAAACCGGGGCGAGATTATACTTGCTTAAAAATGATGGGACGATATATACAAAGCAACAGCAAATCACATCATCTGTGTACTATTTTCCCTTATCAACAAATTTCACTTGGCTTTTATCCACTAATGATGTTATTAACAGTGTTATCCCTAGAAGAACTGATCAAACCGGGGGAAAGAGATATAAACACTGTAATGGAATAACCGAATCATGAATAAAAATTTATGCTTGGCACTGTCTGGTGGTGGCGTCAGAGCAATGGCCTTTCATGCTGGCCTACTAAAGTACCTCGCTGAAAAAAACGCTTTTGAACAGGTGAAAAGAATTTCATCGGTTTCGGGTGGCAGTTTGCTGGTCGGGCTTATCTATAAGGAAAATGACTACCGCTGGCCTGATTCATCACACTATCAAAACGTGATATACCCACAAATCAAACGCCATTTAACCCGCAGCAATTTACAAGCAAATGCCCTTCGCCATTTATTGTTCAAACCGAAAAACTGGCAATATTGCTTATCTCGAGCCAATGTTGTGGCCCAAAGCATTGAACACAGCTGGGGCATCAGCGGTAGCGTCAGTCAAATTCCCGCCAAGCCAGAATGGTCAATCAATGGCACCACCGCTGAAAACGGCAAACGTTTTCGCTTTAAACATGATAATTGCGGTGATTACAGCTTAGGTTACGCCGCGGCCGAAGGTTTTGCGCTTTCACATGCGCTGGCGATGTCTGCTGCATTTCCCGGTGGCATCGGCCCTTTAGTATTACACAGCAATCAATTTGATTGGCAAAAACGGCCCAAGTGGAACAGCCCGTCAGGGTCTGAGCGCTCGGTTAAACTGCCTTTTGCCAAACTGCACATTTATGACGGCGGCGTTTATGACAACCTTGGTTGCGAACCTTTCTTTGACTCAGGTAAAGGCAAACCCAAACGCCAGGGCGAGCATATTTTCGTTTCTGATGCCGGCAGCCCACTGGGCACAGATAAACACCCCGGGCCATTAAGTCCGTTCAGATTAACCCGAATTGTTGATATCACCACAGAACAATGTAGAGCATTGAGGGTAAGAAGTTTGATGAGTTTTTTGACCAATCCTGAAAATAGCCCACACAATGATCACAGCGGTTATGTAATGATTGGTCAAACCGCCGCAGAAGTACTATCGCCAGATAACTACCAAAGTGAAGACTGGCTGAGCAAGGAGCAAGTCAAATATGCCGCCGCTTACCCAACCCATTTAAAGAAGATGGGAGAAAGTGATTTTGATTGCATTGCCCGCCATGGCTATGAGTCAGCGCGGGCCATAGATTTAGAGCGCCAGTGCTTTACTTAACCTTTACCAATCATTACGCAGAGCTCTCAACTTTAAAAACACCTCTTTAGCAGTCGGTTCATCGGCCATATCTGGAAATTCTTGTTTTAGTTTGGCAATAATCGTCGGGTTATGCAGCCTAAAAAAAGTATTGACCTGTTTTTCCATCGCCAAAGTCGATACCAGCGCTTCGGCGGGATTTTGCGAACCAACCTGAGCCAATAATTGTTTGGCCTGATCGTTATCCGGTTCTCTGGCTAGGGTAAATTCAAGATTGTGGCCAATATAATCATGGCCGGGAAAAATCCGGGTATTGTCGGCAAGTTGAGATAACTGATTGGCAAAAGTATCATAAAGCTCAACCGGATGGCCGCCATTATGGCAATTGCCCACCCCAGCATTAAACAAGGTATCGCCGCAAAACAATGCCGGATCGTCGGTTTGCGATAACAAACACACATGCGCCATGGTATGACCCGGAGTATCCAGCGCCAGCAGTTCCACCGTTTTACCAACCCTCACCACATCACCGGCATCAAGACCAATATCAATGCCCGCAATGGTGTCTTTGGCATTTTGATGGGCCAGTAACTTGGCCCCGGTCGCCGCAATAATCGGCTTATTACCACCAGTATGATCACCATGCTCATGGGTGTTTAACACCTGAGTAATGGTCCAGCCATTGGCTTTGGCCACCGCCAGACACTGTTTGTAATCCAGCGGGTCGATGGCTAATGCCTCACCAGTCTGGGGGCAAACAATTAAATAGTTAAAATTACGGTAGGCATTACCTGTCCAA
Organism: Phenylobacterium sp.; assembly: GCA_047617105.1. GTDB lineage: Bacteria > Pseudomonadota > Gammaproteobacteria > Enterobacterales > Alteromonadaceae > JABSOG01. Next base: position 19,584 of record JBLGCB010000001.1, read on the forward strand.
AGCTGTTTAACGATCATACATTGGGCTTCTTTTTCGTTTTATAGTGGATTGAGTATATCGCAGCATTAGGTAACGTGCATGTTACTCGAATAGTTTTTTATCTTGTTCTTGGCCTCGTCAACAAATATCATAGTCTTAAATGCCACACTCAACTTTACAGGAAAACCGTTTGCCAGCCGCCACCAATGCCCGGTCCACCGCACATACTGCCCATTGGTGCCTGTATCAAATCAACGATTTGAGCCTCAATACCCAACTGGGTACCTTGCATCGTGGCGATCAAGAAATCGCTCTGCCGCCACTGAGCTATAAAATGCTTTGTCAGCTGGTGCAACGGGCACCCGCCATTGTCTCTCAGGACGAGCTAATGACGCTGGTGTGGGGCGATTTGGTGGTAAGCGATGAGACCCTTAAACAACGGATTAAATTATTACGTCAGGCGATTTCAGATACCCCACAAAAGCCACAATACATCGCTTCAGTCAGAGGCCGTGGTTATCGCTGTATCGCCAACATTGATAAACAAGAGTTAACACCACCGACACCTTCAATACCCTACTCTGCAAGGCATCACGACAGTATTAATCTGCGCTTAAACGATCGTTTACCAGTGTCTTTTATGCAAAGTTCTGCTGATTATTGGCGCTTGGCATCGTTGTTTTTTTTGGTGGTCTTTACCGTACTGGTCACCGTATTCATCATTAATATCTTTTCTTTGCCCGGACAACCCAAGCCACAGCCAAACACCACAACACAGAACCGACCAACCGCTAACTCAACCCCCAACTCAATCCCCAAAGACAGCATTTCTGTACAAGCGAAAAACGCCTATGCCAAAGGCCGCACCTTCTATTTGCGCTATCAGCCGATGGACAATGAAATGGCGATTAAATCTTACCTGCAAGCCACCGAACTGGCACCAGATTATGCCATCGCTTTTGCCGGTCTGGCCGATGCCTATAGTCAGGGGGTATTTCAATTCAGTGCCGGAGAGTCATGGCAGAAAAAAGCCCTAGAAGCCGCTTATGATGCCATTATGTTAGATGACCAAATGGCACAAAGTTACAAAGCCCTAGGCACCGCCCACTATGTCAATGGCCATCTTTCTCAGGCGTTATCGGCCAATCTCAAAGCTATCGAAATCACCCCGGATTATGTCGAAGCTCAGGCCAATCTAGGTTATATTTACTCCGAACGCGGCCAGTTAAACAATGCCCTCGAACGCCATTATTCAGTTTATCAGACTGACCCGTCTTACCAGGTCAACTGGTATCATATCGCCCTAACTTTGCAACGTCTTGGTTTGTATCAGCAAGCTGCGCCCTGGTATAAAAAAGTCCTTAAAGCGCGCGCGCATTACCATCTGGCGACTTTTCACTACAGCCGTTTGCTGATCTCCCAAGGCCATATTGACCAAGCAGAATCACTGCTCAAACAAGCCGAAAAACGCTCACCAGACAGCCTTAATGTACTTAAAGGTCTCGCCGAATTGTATTTACTCAATCAACAGGTCGAACAAGCAAAACCGTGGATCCACAAGCTCAAACTGTTTTCAAACGGTGAAAACCGTCAATATGCCGAACTATTAACCCTGCTAAGCCAACAAGACCCTCAGCAACTAAACCAATGGTATAACAAACATGCCAATGACTATAATGAAAGGCCATTTAATAACGTTCAACTGGCCATCGCTGCCAGCGCTTTGGGACAAACCGATACTGCGTTTCGCCATCTCATTCAGGCCATCGAATTGGGCTGGCTCGACAGTGATTATCTGCGTCTGTTTGTATTTTTAAAGCCACTGCAACAACATCATAAATTTCAGCGCATTTTACAGTTGCAGCAACGCAAAAGACAAAATGAAACCACGCGGGTGAAAAATCAGCTAATCTTAAAACTTGAGGCTATTATCACCACGCACTAGGGCGTAGTGATGGTTTTTTGTTACCACTTTTTATTTGGTCTGGTCACAACAAAAGCGATAATAGACATTATAAGCAATGAGACATATATTAACGGTTGATGGTAGACTTGAGTCTGACGGAGTAAAAAGGCGAGCAAATGACATTACAGACCTATTTCAACACTGACAACCCGCAACAGCGTGAGATCATGATCATTGACTCGGGCCTTGGCGGACTCTCAGTGTGTGCGCAACTTGCTGCTAGGTTTATTCAGGCATCACAGGCCGTTAAGCTCATTTATGTCAATGCCGCCCCCTCAGATGAAACAGGTTATGATGATTTAGGTGATACCGAGGCGCAAACCAAATACTTTAGTGCCACCCTTGAAGCCTTAACCCAACGCTGGCAACCAGAACAAACCTTAGTTGCCTGTAATACTTTGTCGGCACTGATGCCACAGTTAATCAGCCAACCTACCCCGTTAACCAGTGTGATTGATTGCGCCTTAGCCGCCTTAACCAAAGCGTTAAAACAACACTATGTACCAACCAAATGGCCTGATTTAAAGGTGGTTTTATTCGCCACACCCACCACCATCTACAGCAGTGCTTATGCCAAACGTCTAACCAAAATGGGTCTACCACCGAGCGCTTTAATCTCACAGCCTTGCCCGGGTTTGGCCACCGCCATCTCCAATGACGTCGATACCCTCAAAGCAAAAATCAACCAGTATGTTGGCCAAGCCCTTGATCAACTAAGTAACCAAGCATCGCAAGCCAATGATGAACAGCAAAAGCTGCCAGTGGCCATTATATTGGGTTGCACCCACTATGGTTATCGACAAGACTTATTTCATCAGGCTATTGAGCTGTACTATTATCGCAAAGGTCACAGAGACCCTTTTTTCATTGTGGTGCCTAATCAACAAATGGCAATGCAGGTCGACCTACTCAGCGCTAAAGATCCCAGCCCGGTCAGCCCACAAGTAGAGTTTTATAGTCGCTATGAAGTGCCTAAAACAGAAGTAGACACCGTGTCACAATACCTCAGTTCCATCAACCAACAAACCGCCGACGCCCTATGCCAACAGATTGTTGACCCAACCTTATTCTAGTATCACCATAGAACAGAAAGTAAGTAACACAACGGATGAAACCGGGTCAGTGTTAACCCTGACCCGGTTGAAGTATCAATCATCCCTAATCGGGTATTGAGCGGTTACGTGCAGACGGGGTATGGGTCACACGGTATAACCATTTGTTTGACAAACTCCTTTTGTAACTTTAATTTATTTTCGACCGCCTCGGCAGTTAAAGCCAACTCTTTGGATTTAGCCACAGCTTTGGCACCTTGTAACAATGGACGTTCAGTCGATACAGCAGTAAACGAAAGCGTTATTGAAACAACGATTATCAGTTGTTTTAATTTCATACTATTTTCCTACAATGGTTATTAAACTCAAAATGGGGTGAAAGAAGAGCAATGCCCATCCTGAGCACGGCCCTTCTTTCGACAGCAGCTGGATGAGTGTAAACAGCATTACCGGTCGATGAATTGGCTACCCATCGACAAAACAAAATATGAAAGATTTTGTCTGAGAAATGAAATTGTTTAAGATAGGATTACAGAGAATTGAATAGCACATGAATATATCGTGCTATGATTTTTTGATATGCAGTTGAATTTATTGAAGAAAAACCAACGAAGATAATTTTGGAAGAAAGTTAAAAGTGAACTGACTAAGGAACAGAATAGCGGTAATTACCAGTTTAAAATGAAACAGCAGAACGGCTTTAAATTCTAAAGCGCAGAGCAAGTCATTTGACTCTGCACTAACGGGCACTAGTTAGTACTGATATCACCAACCACAATATTCATATGACCTAAAGACTCGGCAATATAAAACAATTTATCCTCATAAATAGATATTGGGCCGTATAAAAAATCTGGCATTCGCTCAACCGCACCTGACAGCAAATCAACACTCACCACTTTACGACCCTTTTCAACCACCACATATAAATGGCTATCCGACAAGCATAACCCCTCTGGTGAGGTCGGTGTGACCGTGGTATTAATGGCTTCATCACTGTTACGCGTCAACAGGTGGATCCCTTTTTTATCCGATGGCACATAAACAATGCCCAGTGGGTGATACACCGCAAACCAGGTATTATCCAGTAATACCTTAGTTTTAGTGATTGTTTTGCTTTGCTGGTATTTTTCTAAATCATACTCATACACTCTTTTGTCCTTATCAAGCACATCGGCCAATAACATTCGCTGGCTGTTTAATGAAAAGCTCGGATAAGCCTGCAATGGAAAATGTCTGACCTCGGTCAAACCCTTTTGATTGCGGGTATATAGTGTGGTGCCTTCGTTAAAATGAATCGCCAGCCACTTTTTATCTTTCGATGCGGCAAAGTTGCTGATCTTGCGATTGATGGTAAAATTGGTCAGTTGCACCCGGTTGTTATTGATATGGGCATAAATTTGATTGATACCAGACTCACGAGAAGTCAACAACACTTCTTCGGCACTGGCATGAGGTAACCTTAATTTAAAATCAGAAGAAATAATTTCCGCACTGAGTTTATTTTTCAGAGAATAGGTATGGATTCGGCTTTTATAGTATTCACCAGAAACAAAAGCGATTTTTTTCCTGCTCTCATCCACGGTAGGGTAACTGACCGGGTTTAACGGGTCAAAATACACCGCATCAATATCGGATGGTTGATCAATTCGCATGGTTTTAAACTGGTTATCAAGATCTGTAAATAACAATCGGTTATCCAAAACCGCAATACTTCTGAGCGATTGATTCACCGTGGTGATTTTTTTCAGCACCTTATCGCCACTCAGCTGATAGATATTGGTTTGCGCCCAATCTTCACCATCAAGTACGTACAATATTGATTTTTTACGATCATAAGCAATGTAATAATAGCCAATACCGTTATAATCACCCCCGCTATAATCCGCCTTGTTAATGCTCAAATACAGCGATTTTTCTTTACTGGTTAAATCTACTTGATAAATCCCCATCACGTCCGTCTCTTTATCCTCAACGTCGGTAAAAAGGAGCAATTGTTCAGACAACCACTCGATGCTCAACATCTTTTCGCCCGAATGACATTGGGCGATGGCTTCATCGTCGCCGAGCATATTAAATTGTTGATCCAGCTGAATCAGCCGAATTTCACAGCCACCAGCGCTGGTCGCTCGTTGATAGGCCAGTTGACGACCGGACGGCGAAAATACTGGCGATTGATCAAAGTGACCATCGGTTAATGCCCGGTAGTTAATGTCAGCATCCGCTTTAAGATAAATTTTTGCAGGCAAGTCATCGGTTTGATAAGAAAACGTAATGGCATCTCCCTTGGGAGAAAGTCTGGGTTGAAAAGAAATGCCGGACAAGGTATTTAGCTGTACGACATTTTGAATGTTGACGGGGGGCTGGGTCAATAAAAAATAGATCAGAATAAACATTGATGCGGTCAGTAGTGCCGAAAGACCACTGTATTTGGCCATTTTTAGTCGGTTATTGCGAGTTTTAGCACTAAGCTCCTGCTCAATGATCTCTTGCCGCTGCGCTTCATTGCTGACAAATTCTACCGGACAAGCGACTTTGTAACCTAACCCGCCTTTGGTTTCTAACCAGCTATTGGCCAAGCCCAATTGCTCTAAGCGCTTACGGATTCGTGACACATGGGTAATGGCCTGGCTTTTTTTATTGGTATAATCATCGTTGACCGGCCCTTCACCCCACAGATAAACGGCAATGGCTTCAGCAGTGACAAAATCTTCTTTACCCGCCAAAATCACTTGGAGTGTTTGCGCCTCTCGCCGTTGCAATGGCAAGCTTTCATCTCCCGCCTTGAGAGATTGGTGAGACTGGTCGAAGTAGAATTTAACTTTACCATCAATAAGGTAGTAAGAATCCAATGAGATATCCCTATAATGTATGTTTGTGCATTTACCCTCAGCTAGTGACTGAAGGTAGCCCTAGTATAGTAAAATCAATAAGTTATGCAAGGGGCTGCGGCGAGAAATTCAAGAAAGTTGTAACGGTATGAGTACGAAAATAAGGTTGGCATAATATCAAAGATGGGTGTGCTGAACAGTTGCAGTAGCTTAAGGGTTAACAGGGTAAACGAATACTAAACACGGTGCCCTCACCAGGCGCAGATTCCACTCTAATATCGCCCTGATGTTTTTGAATAATGCCAAAAGAAATCGACAATCCCAGCCCGGTGCCCGCACCGACATCTTTGGTGGTAAAAAAAGGTTCGAACAGTTTTGACTGTACCGTGGCATCCATACCGCAGCCATTGTCACTGATTGAGATCACCACATAACCCTCCTCGCCATAGGTCGCGATATTGACCATACCCGACAAGGATTGATCGTGTTGTTGGCGCTGCAAAATGGCTTGGCAGGCATTAACCAACAAATTCATAAACACTTGATTTAATTGTGCCGGCCAACACATAAGTGTCGGGTCTAGGGAAAAATCCACCACAAACTTTGCACTCTCTCGATACTTGGCCTGCACCAATTTAATCGTTGATTTTAGGCAGTCGACAATCCGAACCTCTTTTTGTCCACCGCCATCTTGGCGGGTAAAAGCCTGTAAATCTTTGACAATCCCCTTAATACGTTCGGTACCATCGGTGATGGTCGATAAGTGTTTAAACAAGGGTTCAAACTTTTTGCTGAAACTGTCGATGATGCTCTGATCAGCCTCATCTCCGAGCAGCGAATACAAAAACGTTTCAAAGCGTTTTAAATCCACCTCCAGGTTTTGTGCGCTGACATGGGCAAAGTTAGTGGGATTATTGATTTCATGGGCAACCCCTGCTGTCAATGTACCCAGTGAGGCCATTTTTTCTTGCATCACCAGTTGAGTTTGGCTGTCTTTGAGTTTGCGGTGTGATTCGGCATTATCCAGTGCAATGGCCGTATACGAGGCAATGGTACGCACCATATCAAGCTGGTAATCACTGTATGCATCCTCTTGCATACTTTGCACCGACAAACAGCCAATAAGATGATCCTGAGCCAGCAACGGTTGGTAAATAATCGATTGGGTATCCACGCCTGATTTGGAGCGGTAAATCTGGCCAACGTAATTCAAGTGGTCGTCACGCTGATGTAACACCACCTCTTTTTGATGGGCAACACACCATACCGCTAACGAATAAAGATTGTCCATGGGCAAGGTGTATTGTTCCAGCTCTTCACCACCAACAATCGCCGCCTGAAACTCAATCAGGGCACTTTCTGCACGATACAAACCGATGCTAAAAACATGTACATCCATCAGCGCATTCACATGGCGATACACCTTACTTAAAATCTGCTCTAAATCTAAGGTGCCAGTGATCTCTCGACCAATTTCACTGAGTACCGCAATATCCCGATTACGTCGTTCAACTTTATTGGCCTGATCACGAATAGTTTCGATATTTTCAATATACTGAATGTTATGCATTAAACGACAATTAAATTCTTCGGTGCAAAAAGGTTTATGGAGATAATCATTGGCACCACTTTTGATAAAACGGGCGGTGAGTGAGTTATCGCTTAGACCAGAAATGCCGATAATCACCAACTCTTCTTTGCTGAAACGCTGGCGTATTTTATCGGTTAAGGCAATACCATCCATTCTTGGCATTTGCTGATCGGTGATCACCAATTTTATATCCGGGTGAACGTCGAGCACCTCAAGTGCTTCAAGGCCATCACAAGCTTCATAGACCTGATAACGATGGCGATGCAAGTGGCTGCTGACAAAATTACGTGAAGTGATCGAGTCATCGACCACCAGCACTTTGATGTGTTCGTTGCGGATTAACTGGCTCAGCAGTTGCTGTAAATATTGATAAGCTTGTTTATTACCTTTGGGGATGTAATCGATAATAGGGCGTTTAAGGATGGCTTGGCGCACATCGTTATTGGTCATTCCAGTCATCACAATGGCTGGAATACCGGCTTTTACCACGTAATCTATTGCTTCACCGTGACAGGCATCGGGTAAGTTATAATCAATAACGGCACAGAAAAATTGCTCGCCAGAATTGATTATCTGCTGAGTTTGCGCAAAAGAATAGGCAATGGTGGCGGGTAAACCGATGCGCTTGGCAATATGCCAATGAATCGTGGCAATCGGTTTACTGTCTTCGATGATAAGGAGCTTTTTTTCCACGCGGGCGAGTTACACCGAAATGAGGTCTTTATAATCTAAAGTATAGTCCAAGTTAGCTTAATGAGTGTCCAGTCTTAACCGATTCAATCATTTTGGCGGGATAAAGGTTGTTTTGGCTGTATTGTGGGGTTATGGGAGGATTTGTGCGAGGATTTGTGGGAGGGGATTTACGATGAAGGAGGTTAGGCGTAAATCCACATTAATGGTGCGCAGTGCGCACCCTACGTACATTATTTATCCCCCTATTTATCCCAAACAAGTGGTTTATTGCCTTCTATAGAAGTTTCATAGGTCAGTTCGTTACGTTCGACCAATTCTCCCGGATGCTCGCTAAAGCGCTGGAATAAACCTTCGGTGTTAAGCCCTGGTACAGTACTCACCCCAACCCAAGCGTTACGCTGGCTGTTTTTGGCGGTATACATACACATATCGGCAATATCCACCAATTGCATCCATGACAACAATCTCGGCTGTTCTTCAACAAATGGAAAACAAGCATAACCAATCGAACAAGTCTTATGAACCGGTGGTTTGTTGGCCACTTTAAACGCCTGCTCTTCAAACCCAGCTCGTAGCCGTTCTGCCAGCATCGGTGCATGTTTGCGGTTGATAAAACGAGCAATGACCAAAAACTCCTCACCACCCCAACGCACCAGAAAATCTGACTCACGAAACACGCCGAGTAAAATCTTTCTGATTTGCATTAATACCTGATCGCCTCCGGCATGACCATGGGCATCATTAACCCCTTTAAAAGAATCAATATCGATAACAAAAAACACCAAGTCGGCCATATCCAACGGCTTACGTCGATCGCCGTTAAGCCAGTCTGCGTACATCCGTAAACAAATGGCCACATCGGCATCGAGGTGTTTGACCAAAAAGCGGCGGTTATTGAGCATCGTTAACGAATCAATCAAGCTCAGTTCTTCGAGTGATTTGTACGCCAGTTGCAATTCTTGGTTTTTATTGTCCAGCTCATGGGTGCGTTCAACCACCCGTTCTTCGAGGGTTTTAAGGTAATCGTCAAGCTGCTGTTGCAACTCAAACGCTTCTACAGCACGGGTGATGGTCCAAAGCAATTCGATGCGCTCGAACGGCTTAAGAATAAACTTGTAGATTTGGGCCTTGTTGACCGAGTCGATAATCGCTTCAACATCGATAAAACCGGTCACAATGATACGAATGGTTTTGGGGATCAATACCGCCAACTTCTCAAACAGCATAACACCAGTCATACCAGCCATGCGCTGATCGCTGATCACCAGACAGACTGATTCTGGTTTTTCCATTTCTTCGATCATCGCCAAAGCTTCATAACCGTCTCCGGCACGAAGCAAATTATAATTTTCTTCTAAAATCGAGGCCATCGCCACCAGATTCGCTTCTTCATCGTCGACGATTAGAATGGTGTGCGTTTTTTGCGCTTGTTCCTCCGCGGCTTCTTCCGCTTCGATTTTATCTAATTTATCTTTACTAAAAATACCCATGAGAATCCCATATTGCGCTTTGCCAGAGAATAAACTGGCGATAATAAAAGTGTAGGCGCTTTTTGAATAGTTAGCACCAATTTTGAATAGTTAGCACCAATAAAGCTATGATTTTCTGGTCTTCACCGCCAGATTACAGGATAATGCGCTATCGCTTTTTTCAATCCCCGGAAGTTCCCATGGATGTCACTGATTTAATTGACTCTCTCAACGACAAACAACGCGAAGCCGTTTCTGCACCTTTGCAAAATATGCTTATCCTTGCTGGTGCCGGTAGCGGCAAAACCAGGGTGCTGGTACATCGCATCGCCTGGTTAATGAGAATCGAACGCATCTCAGCCTTCAGCATTCTCGCGGTCACCTTTACCAACAAAGCCGCAAAAGAAATGCGCGGCCGAGTCGAACAAATCACTGGCAGCATCGCCAACGGTATGTGGATCGGCACTTTTCATGGTCTGGCCCATCGTTTTTTGCGAATGCATTACAATGAAGCCAATTTACCACAAAGCTTTCAGATTCTCGACTCAGATGATCAATTACGGATGATCAAACGTTTGTGCAAAGCGCTTGAACTGGATGAGAAAAACTGGCCACCAAGACAATTTCAATGGTTTATCAACGGCAAAAAAGACGAAGGTTTACGGCCACAACATCTGCAAGCCTATGATGTCAACGAACAAACCATGGTGCAAGTCTATACTGCCTATCAAGAGGCTTGTGATCGCTCCGGTTTGGTCGATTTTGCCGAAATCTTGCTCCGTGCCCACGAAGTGCTGTTAAATCATCCCACAGTGTTGGCCCATTATCAACAACGTTTCAGCAATATTTTGGTTGACGAGTTTCAAGATACCAACAGCATTCAATACGCTTGGCTACGACTGCTGACTGGTACACAGTCGCATATGATGGCGGTGGGTGATGATGATCAGTCAATTTACGGCTGGCGCGGTGCTAAAGTTGAAAACCTGCATAAATTTCTCAAAGACCTGCCAGACGCCAAAACCATTCGACTGGAGCAAAACTACCGCTCTACCGGCACTATCTTAAAAGCCGCCAACGCCTTAATCGTTAATAATAGTGGTCGCATGGGTAAAGACTTGTGGACCGATGGCGAGGCTGGCGAACCGATTTCGATTTACACCGCCTTTAACGAGTTGGACGAAGCCCGCTTTATGGCCGGAAAAATCAAAGAATGGTTAGACCATGGCAACCTTTTGAACGATACCGCGATACTCTATCGCAACAACGCCCAGTCACGAGTGCTCGAAGAAGCATTATTACAAGCCAGCTTGCCGTATCGCATTTACGGCGGTTTACGCTTTTTCGACCGCCAAGAAATCAAAGATACGCTGGCGTATTTACGCCTGATTGCCAATCGCACCGATGACGCGGCGTTTGAACGGGTGGTTAACACCCCCACTCGTGGCATCGGCAACCGCACTTTACAACTGGTGCGAGATGCGGCGCGCGATCAGGGTTTCACCATGATTGAAGCCGCCAGAATGCTGGTTGAAAATAAAGACTTGTCGGGCCGTGCGGGCAATGCGGTATTTGCCTTTATGGAATTACTCGACCGTCTCGAAGACGATTGCAAGGACATGTGTCTGCACGAACAAGCCGACATCGTGATGCGCCTAACAGGGTTACGCGCGATGTATCAGGCCGAAAAAGGCGAAAAAGCCAAAACCCGAATTGAAAATATGGACGAACTGGTCAGTGCCTGTCGCACCTTTGAACCGCCCGAGGACGAAGCAGAAATGCCGATTCTCGATGCCTTTTTATCTCATGCCGCGCTAGAAGCAGGCGATTCACAAGCCGATGAATTTGACGACGCAGTGCAACTAATGACCCTGCATTCAGCCAAAGGACTAGAATTTCCGCTGGTATTTATGGGTGGCGTTGAAGAGGGTATGTTCCCGAGTATGCAATCTAACGAAGACATTGAGCGCCTCGAAGAAGAACGCCGCTTATGTTATGTCGGCATCACCCGAGCCAAAGACAAGTTATATATTAGTCATGCCGAAAGCCGTCGCTTATATGGTCAGGAAAAAAACCATCGGCCATCGCGTTTTCTTAAAGAATTGCCCGAAGATTGTGTTGAAGAAATTCGCCTCAGCACCAAAATCAGCCGACCTCAGGGCCGTTTTAGCCCTGCTATGACCCAAGAGGCATTTGCCTCTACCGGGTTTAACTTAGGGCAGCGGGTGGTACATCCTAAATTTGGCGAAGGCACGATTTTAAATTATGAAGGCAGTGGCAGCAATTCTATTGTGCAGATCAACTTTGATGATGTTGGCACCAAGATGCTGATGACCGAGCTTGCGCCGCTGTCGGCAGTGTAGGTAAGGTGTTGGTTAAGGTATAGTTGCGGTGCTCAGTCAATTCAAACAAAACCTGCTTAACAATCGCCACCGCGCTTTGGTGGTGATTGCCGGGCAATGGGATTGGTGCTTGGCGCAACTGGATGATTTATCTAACCAACACAATACCTTTTGGTTAGGCGACTTGCCCGAGAACAGGCCAACTACTACAGCGCTCACGCCCCAACAAACACTGCAAAGGCTGGGGCAAGAATGCGATCAGTTGGTTATCAATGGCTTTTCGGGCATTGATTTAAATGCCCTTGGTGCCATCAGCGGCACCTTAACCGCAGGTGGATTATGTTACCTGTTATGCCCCGAGTTAGCCAAATGGCCACTTTTACCTGACCCACAAAATCAACGCTTCTGTGTTTATCCTTATGACGCGGCGAGTATGCCTAATCGACTGGTGCAGCATTTGGTCAATACCATTATTGCTGATAAACATTGTCTGCTGATTGAGCAAGACACTGACACAACGCCACCCCCTTCAACAATAATAGCAACTCAGCCAAAAACGCCTCAGCCCATCAACCCGCCCTATAAAACCGAGCAACAACAATTAGCGGTCGAAAAAATCAAAAAAGTCGCCACCGGACATCGCCGTCGTCCTTTGGTACTGACCGCCGACCGAGGCCGGGGTAAATCCAGCGCATTGGGTTTGGCGCTAAGCGAATTGCTTAAAGCGGGCAAACGTAACATTATTATCAGCGCACCCCACGTCGCGTCGGTGGCGGCGGTCTTTGAGCGGGCGGTGGAACAGCTCAACGTCATTAAGCAATCGGCGACAGAGCTGATTACCACTGAAGGCAGCATAACCTTTATTGCCCCGGATGAGCTCATCCGTCAGCAACCGCAGGCTGATTTAGTGATGATTGACGAAGCGGCGGCCATTCCAGCGCCGATGTTAACCCAGCTATTAAAGCAGTATTCTCGACTGGTATTCACCAGTACCATTGCCGGTTATGAAGGCACCGGGCGAGGGTTTGAAATTCGCTTTAAACAGACCTTAAATCAACTGACCCCAGACTGGCAAGCCTACCATATGACCCAGCCAATCCGCTGGGCAGAACATGATCCGCTAGAACAATTTATCCATCAGGCATTGATGTTAAATGCACAGGCTGCCGAAGTGATGACGAAAGTGGTGACCAGTGACTTCACACCAGAGCAAGTCACATTAACTTGGCAAAACAGAAATACATTACTCGATAACAGCAAAACCTTGTCACAAATCATCGGTTTACTCACCCTAGCCCATTACAAAACCACGCCCAATGATTTTAGACATTTGCTCGATGGTTCGAATATTCAGCTCTACACCCAAACCCTTAATGGTGATGTGGTGGGCACTGCTTTGGTGGCCATTGAGGGCAATTTCCCCGATGTATTATGCGAGGCCATATACCACGGCGAGCGACGGCCCAAAGGCCATTTACTACCGCAAACCTTAAGTACTCACGCCGGGTTTATCAAAGCTGGCCAATTTCGCTACGCTCGGGTGATGCGTATTGCCATTCATCCTGAGTTACAAAACCAGGGCTTGGGATCGCAGTTATTGCAGCAACTGGCTGCCGCTTTCACTCAGCAAAGCATCGATTTTATCGGCGCTGGTTTTGGTGTGACTGGGCCTCTATTAAGCTTCTGGCAAAATAATGGGATGCACATAGTGCGTTTAGGGTTAAATGTTGAGGCCACCAGCAATGAATATTCTTCGATTGTTTTACAGCCGCTCAATGCCCCGGCGACCAACCTGCTCAACGACATGCAGCATAAGTTTGATGATCAATTGCCTCATCTTTTGACGGAGTTTTATCCTTTGTTACCTGCCGGGCTTGTTTTACAGTTATTGCAGCAACAAACGGTTAAACGATTAGCACCTTTGGATGCGCAAGATTTACTGGATATCGACAGTTATATTCACCATCGACGCGAGTATGAGTTTTGTTCGCTGGCGCTGTATAAACTGGCTTTGTTGGCCATTGCCGAGCAAAGAACGCAGCGGTTAGATGAACAGCAAGTAGCTTTGTTGGTGGCTAAGGTTTTTCGTCGGCAAAGCTGGCAAGAGGTTTGTCGGGATTGTGGTTTTGTTGGTAAAAAAGTCGCTGCGGGGGCGTTGAAAAGGGTTTTTAGGTTGTTATCGGTAATATGAACAAAATTCGTAGCAGGAAGAGGTTTGTAGAATGGCAAAATAGCCTTTTCTCGACAACCTAAACAAGAACCGAAAGAATCCTCCATACGCATCTAACCAAACCGTTGTTCAAGCTTGCCCTACCTAGGGTGTCGAATTTTGGCTATTTCAGCTAATTTAAATTTACCAAATTTTGGCTTTATACATCATCTAGAATACACGCCGTAGATGGGTTGGTCCGACAGCTCGGAAACCCATAAAATCCGGTGGCTTCGGCCAAGGTTGATGGGTTTCACCCATCCTACAACAAAGCCAAAACATGTGCAGTAAAAACCAGGCAGTACAGTGGTTTTTCGACAGCCTATGCCCTACCCCTCATTTAACTGCCGCATTACCTTTATTTTCATCGTCCGGATATATTTATCACTTGCCCCCAATTTTTCTGCCAACTGCAATACCTCCAGCGCCAGCTTAGGTTGATTTTGCTTTAAATAAGCCTCTGCCTGATCAACATAAAAGGCCGAATGTGTCGTTCGATTATCAATCTGTTGCTGACGTAATATCATCGCCTGCTCAGGTAAACCAGATTGATCCAGCGCATGGGCTTTAATACTTAAAGAATATTCATTGCTGGCATCATTTTGTTGCGCCAGAGCCAATACCTCAAGGGCTTGCTGGGGTTTATCTTGCGCCAAATACGCCTGGGCCTGGTCAGTATAAAATGATGGATGTTTGCTACCACTATCAATCTGTTGCTGGCGCAAAACCATCGCCCCGTCTTTATCACCCGACTGGTTTAATATATTGGCTTTAATATTAACAATAAAATCATTAGCGGCACTATTTTGCTGTGCCAAAGCCAAAACATCCAACGCCAGTTGCCACTTACCTTGCGCCTGATAAGCCAGTGCTTGTTCGGCATAGAGGGCCGGGTGCTGGGACCCGGAGGTAATTTGTTGCTGACGTAACATAAATGCCGCTTCATCGTCGCCACTGGCTTTTAAACAATCCGCTTTGACCGCCAGCACAAAATCATTAATCCCCACAGGTGAAGGTGACGCCTGTTCATAGAGCGCCAGTTCGGTGACAAATTGACCCGCCAGCTTTTGCTTTAAACAGGCTTTACCATAACTTGACCAACACTCAGGTCTATCTGGGTTTAGATCAACTGCCTTTTTAAAGTTTTCTAATACCCGCTTATCTTTCCAGCCTTTTTCTAAACGCCAGTTACTGCCTAAAAACCTATATAGCTTTGCCTCTTCAGGTTTGAGCTGAATCAAAAACGTTAACAAACTCCGCTGTTGTATTAATGGTGCTGAAATTTTATGCAAGTGTTCATATAGCTTAAAAACCCGATAATACACTGATTCAATATCCGCCCCCAGCATTTCTACGGCGACATCTTTTAGCTGCTCAAATTCACCAGCGGCGATTAAATGAAATAACGCTTCATTGGCTCTGGTTATATTCTGTATATCAACCCGTTTACGCCCTTTCACCGAACCAACCCAGCAATCGGCAATATGACGTTGTTTATTAATCACATCCCAGGATATCTCCAACCCCGGTTGCATCTCGCGATACTCATCCGCCTCAAGGGCATAACCTTGTTGTTGGCGTAACCAACCAGCGATAAAACCATGCAGATACTGCTTATGACCGTCCGCGCTGATAGACAATAAACAGCGTGTGTTTAACCCCTCCCAAGCATCGGACAACGTCATCGCCTCTTCTAATAACTCAATATGGTCCGTTGGCACTGGCACCCGGTATAATGCCAAAGTGGCAAATAACAATTGCTCTTCGCGGTTAAGTACTTGGTGGTAAAGGTCATTGAGCAGAAAATCTTCTAACTCTTGCTCAAAGACTTCCAACCGCCGACGTAATACCTGATAAGGGGTTTCATCATGACCTTTGGCAACTTCAATCAATAACCGGGTGGCTTGCGGATGGGCCTGATGACCATGTCCGCCACCTAACCACTGGTACATGCTTTTTAATTTGTCTCCTTTGAATTCCCAAGGTTGTTGATTAGTAGGGCTACTTTCTAGTAGAAACTCGGCCAAAGTCGCTTTATCCAGCCCCGGCATCTCTAAATCTTCGCTGTCTTTAATCAGCCCTGTCACAGGCCGTTCGCGTAATTCAAAAATCCAATGCCAGTTGGGTAATACTTCACGCAACGCCAACAATAATTTGCGCAGTTCTAAATCTTTAAAGTTATTATTTTCAAATAACTTATGGGCATTTTCAAACCACAACCAACAGGCTATATCATCACGCTTATAACCGTTTAAGATTTGTATAATTTCTTCGATTGAACCATTGGGCACACTAACGTTTTCGCGTTTATCCCCCAACATATTGGCCAGTTGCAAATACAACATGCCAGCATTGGTGGTGGCGTTAGCCTGAATACGGATCAGTTCTTTGTCTTTTAAGGTTTCTTGCCTGCCCAGTTGTTCTATAAACACCGATTTGCCATTACCTCGCATTCCGTAGACCAGCAGACATTTATTTTGTTTAAGCAGTTGCTCGGCTTGGTTTAGCAGCTTTTCGCGGCCGTAGAGTTGTTGGATTTGAGCCTGAAGCACAGGCCGAGATGTCAGTTGAGGTGGTTGTGGTAAATCCTCGACAGGAGGTTTGACAATTAAATCTTTTTGCAACGCCATTTCCCAAATACCTTCATCTGCATGATGAGGATCCGGGGCAATCATCCAGCCATTTTTCTTCGGTGAATAGCCATACAAATAGGTTTTAATGGTGCCTTCAATAACATTCAGCTGAGTGATGTTAAAACCAAATTCTTCGTCATCATCAGCCCCCGTCGCACCAGCCGCGATGGTTTTAAGTTTTGCTCCGTCATCTACCCAGGCATCATGGGTGTGGCCGTGTAACATAAAATGAAAATCACTGGCAAAGCGTGTTTTGGCCAGCGCATTTTCCGCAGGGGCCAACCAATCAATCGGATGGTGCATCAAAGCGATTTTGATATGCTGTTCTGCCAGATTTTTCTGCGCCCGATTAAACTGCCACTGCCCAGCCAGCCATAAATGATCTTTATCTTTATCGCCTGAACACGACCATGCAGAGTTCAAACCTGCAATACCGATATCAATATCATTTACCGTCAGTTGACCAGAATAACAACAGCGCCCCTCTTCATCATGCTGGTGAGGCAAATAAGATTTGATAAATTGATTATATTCTGCCAAACGTTTCATCACATCTTGAGTTTCTTGGCTGTTATCCTCAAAATCTTGGTTAATTTCATCAATATTATCCGCTGACGAATCTGCCATTAACTGTAATTGTCGTTGATCGCGTTTTTTAATCGCCTGACGATTAATATCATGATTGCCCGGCACAACAAACAAATGTTCTTTGTCGCACTCACAAGATTGCAAAATATCATCAAAAAATGCCGCTGCTAGGTCATATTGTTCAGTTAAAGGCGAAGAAGAGGTTTGACCAAAAGCAATATCTCCCGTGCAGACAATGAAATCTGGTTTAAGGCTCGGGTCTTTAGTAAAACGTTTTTTCAAGAAGGCCAGCAAAGCGCTTTGAGTTGCCTCATCGCGCCAAGATTTGCCAGAATTAAAATGGATATCAGAAAGGTGTAACCAAGTGACAGTACTCATTGCTTTTCCCTGTTGTTATTTTAGCCGTTTACCTGAGCCTAAGCTAAGCCTAACTATCGGCGCGGTTACAGCAGCAACAAACAGTATAGAACAGATAAACACTTATGCCCTGTTTATATACCCTATAAAAGATGCCGAGATATGCTGGAGTGACGTAGTGGGCTTGCAACCCTCTAGCCAAACGCCAACCAAATCCCCACCCCAATCATCAAGGTACCAGTGATTTTATTTAACACCGCAACGTTATTACCACCCGTTAATAAACGTCCTAATTGTTTGCCACCAGCGGCGTACAACATCATACAAATGGTTTCAAGAACCAATACCGTGCCCAGCAGCACAGCCAATTGCGGTGCCAGTGGCATAGAGGCATTAACAAACGGCGGCAACAAAGAAATCATAAAAGCCCAACCTTTGGGGTTGGCAATCGCCGTGACAAAGCCTTGGGTCGCCATCGCCATTTTGGCTTTTCTTTGCACTGGTTCATCGGCGTTTAAGGTCAATGCCATTTTGCCTTTTGACAACCACATTTGCACCCCGATATACCCTAGGTAAAGGCCACCAGCATACTTAAACACCACAAAGAAACTGGGGTATTGCAACATCATCGTCGCCACACCCACCACGGCAAAAATCCCTACCAAGCCGACG
This sequence comes from Phenylobacterium sp., assembly GCA_047617105.1. Taxonomy (GTDB): domain Bacteria; phylum Pseudomonadota; class Gammaproteobacteria; order Enterobacterales; family Alteromonadaceae; genus JABSOG01. The sequence continues at coordinate 37,966 of JBLGCB010000001.1, forward strand.
CCAACCAACTCGCCCGCCATCATCCACATGGTTTGACGAAATCCAACGGTCATGCCCATGGTCAGTGCTAATGTCATACACATGCCTGGACTGATAGACACCAAAAAAAAGGTCGGAATAAACAACGCTAAATTGGCCAAGTCGATCATGGTTAATCGTCCTTGCTGTCAGCAATAGGCAGTGGCTTTAATAGCAAATCCTGAAAATCAAAGCTAAAGTCGGTTAGTGGCGATACCGCTTCCATGGTCGCTTCAAGAACCTGCCCCTGTGCAGTCAATTGAAAAGTGATAAAAGCATCGGCATTCACCGAACGGTCATACCAGCGGACAATAAAGCTATTATGTTGATAATGCTCCAACCCACCGACCAAAGAGGGCGAACGACTGAAACGTATTTCCAACTTTTTGTCCTTAGCTTTGTTGGCCCCGTCAACCAGACTGATATTGATATCACCATACCAATCGTCTTTATAAGTCTGCGCATAATCGGCTAGCGCCAGTGAAGGGCTTGATTTGGCATCGCGGTTTTTCATTAAATCAGCAACGTGACTGTTACCTTTGGCAACTTTCTTTTGCAACGCCTCATCATAAGTACTGACCCAATCGCGATATTCCACGCCAAGAAAACGATTAACAATATCATGGCCGATAGCTCGAAAAGCCGAGCCAGACTCCTGGTTGGTCAGAATCACCACCCCAAGATTGACCTCAGGTATCATCACCACACTGGATACCATGCCCGCAATACCGCCAGTATGACCGACCCTTTTAAAGCCGTGATAATCGCTCAAACCCCAACCAAGGCCATATGCTTTAAAGTGGGTTCTATCGTGCTCCAGTGCCACACTTTTGACCGATTGAATGGTATTGGGCGTCCACATCTCAATGGCGCGTTCTCCAGAAAATAATGCTTTCTCGCTGTCAGCTGCTAGCAAACCGCCTCTGAGCTGCATTCTCAACCACTGACTCATATCATTGACATTAGAAGCAATCGAACCTGCCGAGCTAAAATCTTCAAGAAAATCGCCGCCAATGGGATTCAGAACCCCATCAACCGGACCGTGTGCGGTGGCAACATTATGATTAGACGACTCAATCAAGGAGAATTTCATTCGGGTGGTGTTCATTTTCAGCGGCATCAAGATGCGTTGTTTAACAAACTCCAACCATGGCATTCCCGACGCTTTGGCCACGACATCGCCAGCCAGCACATATAATAAGTTGTCATAGGCGTACTCACTGCGAAAACTCGATACCGGACGTAAATAACGCATTCGTTGGGCGATTTCTTCATTGGTGACATCAGTCCCAGGCCAAATCATCAAGTCCCCTGCCCCGAGCCCTAAACCGCTGCGATGAGTTAACATATCGCGAACCGTAAACTGCTGAGTCACGTAAGCATCTTTTAACTGAAATGTCGGCAGGTAATCGGTGAGTTTATCATCCCAATTTAGCTTACCCTCATCGACCAAAATGGCCAGCGCGGCGGTGGTAAAGGCTTTGGTATTAGAGGCAATGCCAAACAAGGTATCGGCGTCAATTTTATCTTTCTTGCCCATTTTACGCACACCAAACCCTTTGGCCATCAGCACCTTGTCGTCTTTAACAATCGCCACTGCCACACCCGGCACATTAAAGGTTTTCATCGCCCTTTCGATAGTGCGTTCAATTTCAGTTAAATCGACTTTGTCCTGTGGTGCAGCCATGGCAGGCAGGTAAAACCCGCAACAAAGCACCAACAAACTTGTCACTATCGAACGTTTAGAAATCATCTTTACTACCCTACTTATTATCTTTATCAAAATTGCTGGGCAAAAACTTAACTCAAAACAGGGCAAATCACAATCAACGAATGAAATGATGTCAATGTTGGGACTGTAGTGTTTACTTTGCATTAATAATTCACGGTGTGTATTATACACACTATGAATAGTCGAGAAATCATAAAACGCCTTAAGCAAGATGGTTGGGTGTTGCACCACACCAAAGGTGATCACCATCAATTTAAGCATCCCTCCAAGCCTGGGAAAGTAACCGTTCCCCATCCACGAAAAGACCTGCCTGTTGGCACAGTAAAAAGTATCTATAAGCAAGCTGGTTGGAATTAGAGGTAATATAATGAAATATCCGATTGTAATACATAAAGACCCTGACTCAGATTACGGGGTAACAGTGCCTGACGTAGCAGGGTGTTTTACAGCAGGAACATCAATGGAAGAAGCCATTGAAATGGCCAGAGAAGCCCTAGAATGTCATATTGAAGGGTTATTGATGGATAATGAACCAATACCTACAAGTTCACTAATTGAACAACATCAAAGCAATGGCGAATTTGATAACGGTATCTGGGCAATAGTAGAAATTGATCTCAGTAAACTGTCCGTTAAGTCTAGGCGTGTCAACATTACCGTCCCAGAACTTTTGTTAAACACCATTGATCAATATGCCCGTAAACATGGTGAGTCACGCTCAGGACTGCTGGCCCAAGCAGTGACTGAATATATGGCTGTACATAGCTAGATAATCTTAGTAAAGCTCAATATAAATCATAATAAGAGGAAAACTCATGACAAACTTGAGAATCAACAAACAACGCCTTTGGGACAGCCTAATGGAAATGGCCAAAATTGGCGCAACCGAAAAAGGCGGCTGTAATCGTCTTGCCGCCACAGCACTAGATGGTCAGGCTCGGGATTTGTTTGTTAAATGGTGCAAAGCCGCCAATTGCACCATTTCGGTCGATAAAGTGGGCAATATTTTTGCCCGCCGTGAAGGTAAAAACAACGACTTACCTGCCGTCGTCACTGGCAGCCATCTAGATACCCAACCCACTGGCGGCAAATTTGATGGCGTTTTTGGTGTACTCGCTGGTCTTGAAGTATTAAGAACCCTGCACGATAATAATATCCAAACCAATGCCCCCTTTGAATTCAGCGTCTGGACCAATGAAGAAGGTTCACGTTTTCCGCCAGCCATGCAAGGCTCCGGGGTTTATGTCGGTCGTTTCGACCTTGAAGAAGAGCTGGCTAAAGTCGATGTCAACGGCTTGGTATTACGCGATGAATTAGAAAAAATTGGCTACCTCGGTGATGAAGAACCGGGCAGCCGCAACATCGGCGCTTTCTTTGAAACCCATATCGAACAGGGTCCTATTCTCGAAGATGAAGAGAAAGAGATTGGTGTTGTCCGTTTAGGCCAGGGTATTCGCTGGTATAACATTACCGTTACGGGCCGCGAATCTCATGCCGGTACCACACCGATGCATTTGCGCTTCGATGCAATGTTAGCGGCCAGTACCATCGTTTGTGAAATCAACAATATCGCCCTAAACAATGCCCCCAATGGTTTAGGCACCACGGGTTTTATGGAAGTTTATCCTAACTCCCGCAATACCATTCCTGGTACGGTTAAATTCAGCGGAGATTTACGCAACCCTGACCCACAAGTGTTGGCGCAAATGGATCAGCAGTTTCAATCGTTTTGTCAGCAATTGGCCGAAAAACATCAACTGACCATTGATGTTGACCACTTCTGGTATTTTGCTCCGGTGGAGTTTAACGCTTCAGATAATGTCCAAATTGCAGCGAAGAAAATGGGTTATTCGCATATGGATATCTATGCTGGCGCAGGTCACGATGCCTGTTATATGGCAGACTTGGTGCCCACAGGCATGGTATTCACCCCTTGTAAAGACGGTATTAGCCACAACGAAATCGAAAGTACCACGCCTGAGCAATGTGAAGCGGGTTGTAATGTATTGCTACACGCGATGCTGGAAGCGTCTGATAATATGACGGCCAAAAGTTAAGGGAATATCTACTTGGTAGGGTGCGTCATACGCACCACGCTATCTAAATTCCTCAACACCTTATCCCATGGAAAAAGCGGGCCCGGATCAACCTTGCGTCGAATCTGTTGGTCCTTATCATCCTCGGCAGCAATCATCCGGGTATCCAAATCTGAATGCCCGGCAATGTCTGTTATTGAGGGGTATTGCTGACTCAGTCGCTTCACCAGTCCAATAACACTGTTTATCTGCGTTTGAGTGAAGGGTTCAGTGACAGTTTGTGAAGTCGTGTTATACCAATCAGGATAACGCCCGCGATTGATCATCTCAATACCAATGCTGCGGTCGTTGCAACAGCCAACATGGTGAGCAATCCGCTGGTCAGTGACATATTGATAAACCACACCATCCCGGTCGATATAATAATGGCCACTGTTACCAGTGCCTGAAGAATAGTGAATTCTTTCACCATATTCCCTAGCCATGGCTAAGTCGGGTAACTCGGTGCTATGGATAACAATCAAATCTACCGAGGCCATATCACGGCTTTGTAGCTTATCGTTGTAGGGTAATAGTTGTTTGATGGTATCGCTTTTACTTTTAGACACTGGTGGCGATTTGGGTGGCGACCCAATTTCACAGCCGTTAATCAATGGCAGTATGAATATGCTCAACAGTGTTAGGTTGGTTTTTTTCAAGTATTGATTCAAGGGTTAGTTTGCTTAATATAATCAACTGAGGCTTTAATCAGCTCTTTCAGAACGTTCTGATCAATATCCTCAATTTTATTAATATACAAACACGATTTGCCCGTTTTAAACTTACCCAAACGCCCCATCAAATCATCATACTCACTAAAGCCGGACATAATATATAAGGTCAGATTTTGTTTACGCGGTGAAAAACCAGTGACAAACCAATCCCCTTCCCGGCCGCTGGCATATTTATAGTGGTAACGGCCAAAACCCACCATGCTGGTGCCCCACATTTTCGCAGGCTCACCCATAATTGAGCGCATCAAGTCGAGCATCACTTTAGCATCTTCACGGCGTTTTTCATTGTCGACAGTGGCGATAAAAGCCTCGACGCTTTGGTTGGTTTCTTAGTTTTTAAGGTTGACATGATTTAAGAAATTTTTAGGGGAGTAGATTCACTTATTATTGCCCATTCGATTTTGATTGGGAAGGTGGGCTGAGATTTATCTAACCAAATATCCAATGATTATCAAATTAATTTGTTGGCAGTAACTCCTCTACGTGCTATTTTTTTGCACCGATGTACATCCCGAGACAGAACATTACTATGACTGAAAAATTTATCGTTGATAGTTTGATCATTGAAGCAGCAAAGAAAGTAACCAAGAAACGTCCAAAAACAGTTATTGACCATATTATCGTCCATGGCCATATAAGCACAGAGGAGTTAAAAGATGTTTATGGTTATAATCACCCACCAAGGGCCGCTAGGGATGTCAGAGAAGAAGGCATTCCCTTAGTGACTTTTAACGTAACTGGTTCTGATGGCAGAAAAATTGGCGCATATCGATTTGGTTCTTCTGCTGAAATTGAAGGGCATAAGCTTGGTGGGCGTAAGACGTTTTCTAAAACGCTGAAAAAAAAGCTGATCGACAGCAATGGTGAAAAATGTGCTATTTCCGGTGAGCAATACGAAGCACGTTACCTGCAAATTGATCACCGAATTCCTTATGAAATTGCTGGTGACGATATAGCAACTGAAAGCGACCCCGACAGCTTCATGTTATTGACAGGTAGCGCGCAAAGGCAGAAGTCATGGTCCTGTGAACACTGTATTAATTTTTTAAATGAAAAAAGCAAAAAAACTTGTGCAACTTGCTATTGGGCATATCCTGAAAAACACAGCCACGTAGCCACAGAAAATATCCGATATCTTGCAATCACATTTAAAGGAAATGATGCCCAATACTACGATAAGATGGAAAAACAATGTAAGGAAAATGCTCAAAGTCCACAAGACTACCTAAAAGAACTTGTCCGTGACAAGTTTTCATCAAGCTGATAGCCTGATTTGAGATAACGAGCGACCTATAGCATTATTTTTCTCGATGAGTGCCGGGGAAAGATATAAAGACTCAATGGTTTTATCATCCCTACCCAGCAAAATCGCCTGGGATGATTTACCAGCATCCAATTCAACTTTATAAAGATCAAGCCACTGGGGTAGTGCTTTTCCATATGTCTTATCACCACAGCTACCATCAAATGACAACAGGTATGGAATACCTCTGGTATTTAAGTCCTCAAGTCCTTCAACTAAAGCGTCTAATTCCAGCAAGTAGGCATATCGAGGATTGCTCTTATTGCTAGTGCCTTGCCATGGCGGATCCATATAAACAATATCGTCAGCTGTCGCATCCGCTAAAACATCCATAAAATCACCATTTCTGGTCAATGTTCTGCCCTTAAGCAAAGATGATGCTAAAGTGACTGCTGATGCAACTTTGTTGGGATTCATTCCCAAGCGTCGGTTATCAGCCGACTGGTTAAATTCACCATCGGCGTTAAAACGAATCGCATTTTTAACACATCTTGCTACCAAATATAAAAACTTTACCGGGTCACTATCGCGATTAAATTCTTCTCTTAATTTGAAAAAATACGACTTGGGATCATCTAATTGAGAATGCCAAATATTGGAATATTGCTCGGCAACATATTCCGGTTGATTAATGATGAAAGACCAAAGTTCGGCAAGTGGTGAAAATTTATCACTAATAACATAACCATTGGCGACATTATTAGCCGCTGCGGCCAGCGTTATCGCAGCTGAGCCTGCAAATGGTTCAAACAAGCGACCTGAAATATCATAATCAATATAACTTAAAATCCGCTCTGCTAACTTTCGCTTACTACCTTGGTAGGGTATAACATGTGGTGTTTTCATTGGAATTAAGCTTCATTTTACCCATCTAAATTTATACAAAGTCTAGCATGCGTTTACGTGCATGGTCAATGAAATAGGTGTATTTTAATACAGTAGATTTTTACGGTTGATGCCAAACCATTGTTTACCCGAGGTTTGGCATCAGTCGATCATTCTGGCAAGTTTATGAGTGACTACTCCACCCTATACCCACTCAACGAGGCATCAAACTCAACACCCAACAACTTTAACTGGTTAACCCGTTGCAAATAAGCCGCGCCCTTAAGCAGGTGCAAAGCCACATCAACCGCGTTACGTTTGGTGTAATGTTCAAGGTAAGTGCCTTTAACCCAGCTGTTGAACGCGCCCATGCTTGGACCCGCCCAAATCTGGTAGTCCATCTCACGGCCTTTTTCACCGGCGTTTGACCAGCGCGATGACAAGCCAAGATACCAGCGGAAAATCAACGCCATTTTGCGCTTCGGATTGTCGATAGCACGGGCCAACATCTCTGGGTCTCGCCCTTCAAAGAACGATACCGTGCCTGCCCAAATTTCGTCGAGGTTACAGCGGAAAATTTGCTTTTCTATCTTCTCGCGCTCAGCAGCCGGAATAGCTTCGATTGAGTCATAAGCCACATACAAGTCGTATAACTTGTTGGCGCGCATGGCGAACATGGTGCCACGTTTTAACACTTGCAGTTTGACGCCCATTTCGAACATATCTGCTGCTGGGGCCATGATCACATCGGCCATTTCGATGGTCGATAATAATTTTCTGGTGTGCTCTGATGCACCCGCTTCGACACACGACTGATTCACCGAACCCAGTACGATATAAGCAGAGCCCATGTTAAATGCGGCTAAGGCCGATTCAGGGGTGCCAATGCCGCCACCAGCGCCCACTCTTAACGCGGGTGAGTAGTTATATTTTGCTTGAACTTCGTCGCGTAAGGCGATGATCGATGGCAACAGAGTTAAGAAAGGACGGTTGTCGGTATGACCACCAGAATCTGCTTCGGCAGTAATATCATCTGCCATCGGCACCAATTTGGCCAGTTCAGCTTGTTCTTGAGTGATCTTGTCTTGCGCCAGTAGCTTGTTGAGCAACTTATCTGGTGCAGGCTCCATAAAGCGGCGACCCACTTCGGTGCGAGAAACTTTGGCAATCACTTTATGGCCGATGTTAACGCTGCCATCGGAATTTTTACTCAGTCCGGCAACACGATACCAGACGATGTGCTCAGTTAGCGCCAAATAAGCCGAGGCTTCAACGGTTTTAACGCCCATTTTAAGGAATCGTTCCACCGCGCCACGTTCCAACGCTTCTTCAGCCGGGGCGTGGATGAGGTTAACCGCATAAGGGCCGTTGGGTAATTCCGCCTGGATGCGACGAATAGCGTCTTCTACTGCATCAGGCACCAAACCTGCGGCACCAAATGAACATAAGAATCCGGCTTTGCCTAGGGCAACCACCAATTCTACCGAGGCGATGCCATTGGCCATCGCGCCACCATGATAGGCGTATTTAACCCCATGCTGTTTTTTAAACGCTTCATCACCCAAGTTTTCTGGATTAAGGCTTTGAGCAAAAGCCAATACGTCAGTCTCACTGGCATTAGTCGCAGCGGCGGTTGCCTGTGCGATACCAACATCACTTCCGTTCTTACAAACGTAAAGCGGCTGATCTAAGTCCATCAGTGCCGCTTTGATTTCGCTGGCATCTGTTTTGATGGCCGAAGCGTCGACCTGCCATCCCCATTTAACCGGAGTGTTGTTGTTAAAACCTAATTTTGACATGTTAAATCCTCTGCCTACGCTTCGATAATTGAAAGCACGATATCTTTGACTTCATAAATTCGCAAACCATCTTTTGATAAGTTGGCGTCGCCCACTAGACGTACTTCGCCATCTTCACGGATGATATCGGTGATATGCACATCTAGTGACATTTGTTTGTTTAATGGCGTGATTTGACCACGGTACTTCCACACCACTTTTGAGTTTGGTGCGATAAAACGTGGGTTGGTAAAGCCTTTACCCAAGTCATTTTTCAGCGCGTAAGTCTGTAATAACTCGATGATTGCCTCAACACCCAACGAACCAGGCATCACCGGGTCTTGATGGAAGTGATAACGGAAGAACCAATCGGTGGCGTCCACCGTGCGCTCACCATAAACATAAGCCACCCCCGCTTTACCACCGCCTTCAACCACAGATACGGTGTCGATAAAGTTCATTTGACCACCCGCCAAACGATAATGCGGTTTACCTTCTGGCGCTGTATAAAACTCAAATTGTTTATTGGTTAAATCAAACACTTTGACATCAGCTTTAGGGGTATTGTTATCGACAAACCAAGCATTGGTGGTTTTGCCGTTATCAATGCCCAACTGGTTAGTCAACGATTCACCGCTAAAGTAACCAAACACCGCTTTACCGGCGTAGAACACTTCATTGTCGGTTAACAACTCAAAAGTGAAGCTTTGGATGATCGCACCACCAGCAATACTGGTGCTGACCAGCACTGATTTATTAACGATGGTTTTGCCACGTAAATCCACTTGTCTGACCAAATCACCGGTGCCATCGAGGTTACGGAAGAATAAATCTTTCTCAGGGTATTTGAGCGTGGTGCCCATATAGCCAGAGATAAAGCCATTCGGTTGCAAGGCGATTTCCATAATCAGTGAGTATGGCATCCAGTTTTCATGGCTATTGTTGCTGAAATACCAAGCATCATGGGGCACATAATATTCGGCAATACAGCTTGATGGGTTTTTCAAGTCAAGGCGGGTGCCTTTGACTTCAACCACCTGAGTGACCACCTGCAATTGACCACACGGGGTGCGTGGCGGAATACGGCCTTGGTAGACATCAAAGTCTGGACCAAAACAGTTAGAGATATTACCTGTGGCGAACTCAAACATATGCCATGGGGTGAACGGGGTGGTGTTTGGCACCCGGTTGTGTCCTGCGACCATTGGCGCTTCAAAATGCTGAACTGGTGTGACGCCTTTTTCTTTGGGCGCTGATAAGTCAGACTCAACCCGCATCAATGGACGTTCAGGGTATTTGAATGGGTCATTGCCCAGTTCATCGAGGTTGGCAGACGTTGCAGGCATAGTTGGAGGCGTAGGTTTAGTTTCAGGCTTAGCCAGCACTGGAATATCGGTGACCACGTTATCTGGCAAAGTCACCGGATAAGGAGAGTTTTCATCCTGATCGGTGATCATCACGCTGAGGTTTTTAAAGTCGACCACGGCTTTGCCACCGAGGATAATCTCGATATTGGCTTTCATAAACGGGTAAGGTTCCATGCCCATGGCAGTCACTTCCATGCGGTAGGTCAAGGTATTGACCTGCGGCGTTACCTGGCCGCGACAACGCACGGTTTGTGATTCGCCCGGCATCGGCTGGAAACGGGCATTGGTAACATTACTGTGCATACCAAGCCATAACATAAAGAACATCGCCATTTGGCCACAGCCTTCTGACATCAACGACCCAGCCATCACTTGGTCATCTTTAAAGTGGCAAGGAAAATACCAATGCTCAGGACGTAAGTCTTTTTGCCCTTCAAGCACACCAAGGCCCCAATGACCGCCATGAGGATCCATTTTGGTGATGCGTTCAATCATTAAAAACTTCTGCGAAGAGAACTTTAACGACGGATTACGACCCTGCTGATCATACTCAGGACCAAAACAACCCGCGACATTACCGTTGACCAATTTCATCATATCGGCATAGTCGTATTGAGTGCGACTGTTTTCAATCAGTGGCTGAAAATAGCCCTTTTTGGCATTGGCGATTTCGGCTTTGTCTTTGTCGTTGTAAATCACGCCTTTGCCATCGGCCAGTTCTTCATCGGTGAAGAATCCTGCACAACCGTTGCGCATAATCAGCACTTTTTTGTCGCCGACATAACAATCATAGTGGAAGAAAAACAACAGTTGATCGCCATTTTTGGCATACGAATCAATGTGAATTTCATAACGCAGGGTTTCGCCACCAAAGGCCATTTCTTCGAGGAAGGTCAACTGGCAATCGAGTAAACGATAGACTCGCTCACCTTTGGCTTGAAAGTCGATGCCGATATAGGCAATCAACAATAAATCACACTGACCCGATTCAACCGATACCGACCATGGAATTTGGCCATCGATTAAGAAAGGCGCATCTACGGGGATATCGTATTCGGTGCACATATACGATTTTTTGTATTCATTGACCTTGGCGTCAAGCGCCGTGACTCGGCTCACCAATAAGTAATCGGTGGTGGGCAAACGCACTCGGCGCGAATAACTGTCGATGATGCTGTAATCTTCACCAAACACTTTACCGATATCACCTTCGGCAAATTCAACCAAGTCGGCAGTATCCCAAATCACTTCTTGGGGTTGGTTGTAACGTTCGGTTAAATTTAGTGGCGGATAGTCATAACCATCAGGGCCTTTGATTTGGAAACCTGAGGCTGTCGCCCATTCTTGATTGGCCGCCTGGGCGTTCTGAGTTACAGCAACTGGTTGTGAGCTCACAATCGATAACTCAGGGTTGGCTTGAACCGGTGCAGCGACTGGCTGGCCTGAACTAAGCTGTCCAGAACTAACTTGGGCCTGCAACTGTATCAATTGAGAGATTTGTTGCTGGGCAACCTGACGCCCTTGCAAAAACGCCTGATGGGTTTTTGTTTGCTGAAAAATGGCTTTACTGGATTTACTTTTCACGTTCACTCCAACCGCTGACGGTGTGCTTGCTGATGTTGATTCAGACAGCGCCACAGCCGGGCTATCTTTGACTGTTGATACAGTATTTATGTGTTGCGGCGACAAGTTACTGATGTCGACCCCGTGCGTCACGGGGGTTAACCGCGATGCACTAAAAGCTTGTTTAATGGCCGCCGGTGCCTGTTCTAATCGAGCAATGATCGAATCATTGATCGACTGGCCACCGAGGGTGATGGTTTTCATCAGTGCCGGGCGTTTTTTACCAGTGAATACAGCGCCCTGATGAGGCTGTTGGCTGGCCGATAAGATCAAGTGCGCGCAACTTTCATCACGGCCTAAACCATTAATGGCGATAGACTGCTGCTTGACCTTATCTAGCGCCAAGGCCGATTTGATAATGCTCGCCACACCAGAGGCGTTAAAGGTATGGCCGATATTGGATTTCACCGAGCCGATAGGTTTGCCCGGATACAAGTCGGCAAATGCGGTTTTTTCTGCTTGGTTTTCGGCGCTAAAACCACTGGCATACGCTTCAATACTGCTGATATCCGTGCTGTTGATACCGGCAATGTCTAACGCCTGATGGGCGGCTTTATTGATGGCAGCAGCATCATTGCCATTGGCAAAACTGATGGCATCGATGGTGGCATAAATACTTTGTTCGCTGACCTGAGATTGTGGTTTAAGCACAAAAGCCGCTGCGCCTTCACCGACTAACCATTGTTCGTTAGCCAAAACATCAGCATTGGTATTTGCTTCGCTGTTTACCTTACCGTAATGTTGCCTTAAGGTAATATTTTCAATTGACCCCGCCAAATCAACCCCGGCGATAATCACCGCATCAATATTAGAGGTTTGAAACAGGTTTTCGGCCAGTTCAACACAGCGATAAACCGAGTTTTCTTCTGCTGACAAGGTAATGGCCGGACCAGAGAAATCCCACAATGCCGATATACGCGAAGCCATGATATTGCCGATAAAGCTGGTGTACTGATTCAGCAATGCTTTTGAAGCCACGCCATCTTTGGCAATATTGGTCAGAGTCTCGCGTTCTTCATCGCTCAGGGTCACGCCCTGTTGAATCAGGCTGTCTTCTACCTGAGTGGTTAAGTTCACGCGACCACGGTATTGATGTAATTCGAGTTCGATGCCCATCGCCACTAAAACCGCCACATTGCTGCCTTCAATTAAGCCGGCATCTTTGGCGGCGTTATCGGCCACTTTCATCATCATCAGTTGTTGTGGGATCAAACAATCTTCATCATTAGGCGGCACTTTAAAACGCAAGAAGTCGATATCAAACGCTTCGACATAACCGCCTTGAGGCGCTTTATTGAGTTGCAATGCATCCATCACCGCGGCATTTTTCTCGATGCCTTTCCAACGTTGGGGCGGCAATTGGCAAAAAGTGGTTTGATTGTTGTCGAGCAAGCGGGTAAATTGTTGCAGGTTTTGCGCGCTGCCAAAGTGTGCGTCCATACCAATAATGGCCATTGGCTCACGAGGTTTGGCCACATCGGTGCGCTTTTCAACTTGGCTGGTTGGCTGTTGTAATACCAAATGGGCATTACTGCCACCAAAACCAAATACGCTCACACCGGCGGTTCTTGGGTGGGAATTGCCTGTAGGCCAGTTGATGGTCTCGGTGGGCATTTGCTCGGCGCCCAAATAGCCTTTTTTCGAGCTAATCGGTTGGTTAAGGTTAATCGTTGCCGGAATCTTACCCTCGTTTAATGCCCAAATCGCTTTGGTCATACCCGGCATTCCTGCGGCAGTTAACAAGTGGCCAAGGTTAGATTTAACCGAGCCCAGCAGAGGTTTTGTATCATAACGGCTAAAGAATGTTTCCATTGACGCCAGTTCAACCTTATCGCCTTTAGGCGTGCCGGTGGCGTGGCATTCGATGTAATCAACCGTACTTGGGCTGACATTGGCATCTTCGTAAGCACGCTCATACACCAATACCTGACCCTTGGTGTTGGGGCTTAGCACGAATTCGCCTTTACCATCGTTAGACAATGCGCCGCCTTTGATGATGGCGTGAATGGTATCGCCGTCTCGCAGGGCATCGCTATGGCGTTTGAGTACCATCATGCCCGCACCTTCACCGGCGAATAAACCTTGTGAGTTTTGGTCAAACGGGGCGTGAGTATTATTGGCAGGATACGCCTGGAAAATCGAAAAACCCATATTTACGAACATCGGATCTGAACCCGACACTGCACCCGCGAGCATCATATCGGCTTTGCCAACATTGAGGTAATCGCAAGCCAATTTGACCGAGTAACACGAAGAAGCGCAAGCAGCATCCAAAGAGAAGTGACTGCCGCCTAATCCGGCCGCTTTGGCCAGTAATGCCGAAGGATAACCCGCCACCAGCGCGTTGTCTGGGTGGACTGCCTTGCCATCAGCCTTTTCATCAGTGAAGTGCGACAGCTGAAAATCAGCATGCAAACCTTGCTTTAAGGCGTTATCGACCACCTGGTGATACAGCGGTAAAAACAGGTGGTTGGACGATTTGGTCGGGAATGATAAGTTGCCGAGGATCACCCCACATCTGGCCAGCGCTTCGCTGCCCCAATAACCCGCATCGGTTAATGCTTGTTTGGTAACGTATAACGCCCATTGATTGAGATCATCCAGCTCATTGAGATAATCACTGTCGACACTAAAACCTGTGGGATCAAAGGCGAAATCACGGATATAACCGCCATGCACGCAATAAAACTTGTCAGTATCGCCTTTTTGGCCAGTGTATTTGGCCGGGTCCACGCCCATTTGTTCGCTGCCCGCTTTAGAGCGGCAATCTTGTTTTTCGAGTAACTGTTGCCAAAATTCTGCCGGGGCTGTTGACCCTGGGAATAAATTGGCAATACCGACGACGGCAATGTTTTCCATCAAAAATATCTCTCTTTACATCCGCGTTGGCGGATTATTTATTGCGAACAATGGATCCATTAAACAATGAATCCAAATCCAGCTTCACCCCATGACTCACCAATCTGGCCAGCGCTCTGACGTAGGTCAGTTCATCGCTGGTGCCTTTGGCATTAACTGGCACGGCAACATAAGGCTTTTGGCCTGCATCACTCGGGTCATCACTCAGGTCATAGTCGAGGATACGACCCACCCAGCGACACAATGAACGACCAGGACCCATCTCAATAAACACTCTGGCACCTTTGTCGTGTAGAGTATTGATAAGCCGCGGATAGTCCACCGGATCACACAGACATTTGGCCACACTATGGGCAATCGCTTTGGTCCGTTGCGGAATAGGCAAGTAACACGAGCTAGAATACATCTTGGTGTTAATCCGCTCGGTGACGTCCATAGTATGCAACTCAACCATATGGTCGTATTCTCGTTGCGCCGGTTCGCTGTGAATGGCGTTGGCCATATTGATTGGCATCGACCACCAGCCCATCTTTTTGATCACCCGCTCACAATCTGGCGGATAACCGCCAAGCAACAAGCTGTCTGGGGTATTAACGATGGTGCAATATACTCGCTGTTCACCTTCTAAGGCGACAGACACTTGGTCGATGGTGGTTTTGACCGTATAGGTTTCCCAGATAGGCCGACCATTTTCTAAACCATAAGGATTATCTCGAGTGATATCCGCCATGCCCCAATGCGCTCTAAGGGCTTTTAATTCACCACAAATTTGATGATTAAAGGTGTCAGAGCGGGCGATGCGTGCACTGAGTAATCCCGGCTGCTGCCAGCAACCTAAGGCAGCATACATACTGACTTCGCCCATACTGTAACCCGTGGCGAAATCAGCTTTAACAGCAAATACTTCTTCAAACACCTTGGTGAAGACACAGGCAAAACCAACCCCGCACTCGGCGATATTGGCCAAATCATAACGGAATTTCAGATCCAGTTTGGTCAGTGCTTTAACACTTAAGCGATTGATGCTGCGAGGGTTTAATTTGCGGTCTTTTAGGGTTTGTGCAATATCATCGGCCAAATCTACTACTGGCTGATAAATCTGCGGAAACAAATGAAATAAATCACGGCCCAGACCCAAATACGTTGCACCAATGCCGGGATAGATAAAACTGACGTTGTTTTCGCCATTGATAGGAGTGGCCGAAAAATAACTGCCTTTAGGGGTTTCCCATTCGCCGCTACGTTTTTCTTCAGTGTTCGTTACCGGATTGGCCAGTTCTTCAAACGCTTTAACTATGCCCATTCGCGCCATTTTGATTTCACGACGTAATTCTTTTTCAGACTGGGCAATCAGCGATAAACGATAAGGGGCATGAGGGCTGTCTTTAAACTGTTCAAAACAATCATAGCTAATAGTGGCTAGGCTTTGAGAATCGGCCAATTGTTCAACTTGATCCAATCGGGTCATCAACTGAGCTTCACTATCTGCGGTTAACAACACCAAATTCAGTTCGCTACAGGCCATAAAGCCATTTTGGCGCACGCCTTGGGTTTCGCTTTGTGCGAGTACCACATGGCAGTAATCGTTATCTGTCAAACAGCTATACGCGGCCATTTGTTTACTGCCATCGCTATGAGGGAACCATGGTCGGGCCTCACAAGGAAAGTAAAACGGAGATTCTTGCCAGTTGGCCAATTCAGCATCAGCGACTTGTTGCCAACCCATGACGGGCGGAATATAACGCTGATGTAAGGCGATAACACTTTTGACCAATCCTGCCACTTGCGAAAACGCGCCGCCTTCACCAGTAACACTACGCGCCGAACCAATGGCGGTATTTAACGGCTGGGGATTGGCGTAAGCGTTGATTAAACCACGGCTTTCTTGTTGTGCCAGCGCGGGTTCGGCCAATGCCGAGACCTCTAATAACGTCACTTGCTCACTGCTAACTCCAGCCTGTGCCAAAGCCGCTTTAGTGGCTGTGGCGATATCATTGTTGCTATCAAATCCGGCAATATTGGCGTAAACATACTGATTCTGAGCATCAGATGACAACAAAACACTGGCCACCCCAGCAACGGTTTGATAACCCGCAAAGGTTTGGTCGAAGCTCAAAGTTGCAGTATTGGCTTGTTCAGATGGTACATCGTCTTTATTGATGCCAACTAGGGCAACGATTTTACCTTGGTTGAGCAACAACTGACTGGCTTGTAACGCTTGTGCCAAAGTGGCCACAACCGAACCTTGCAGCCCTTCGAGTGCATCAGCATCCTTTGATACCACACTTGATACCACTATGGTGGTGATATCGGATAACACAAACTGATTGGCTGCGGCCAGTCGCTCAACACTGGCTTTACAGCTGATATCAAGACTCGCGGGTTGTGCTAAAGCGACGCCTTGATAAAATGCCCGTTCAGCTCGATCAATATTGCCTGCACTATTTCCTGCACTAGCAAACAGAGCATCAATTCCTATTACTGCAATCATTGCGTTTTACTCTTAAAAAGGCTGTTTAAGCTTTCACTGCCGGTTACTTCGGCCGACTTCACTTGTGCTAATAATTGCTTATTGGTATCAATCAACGCGATATCCGCCACCAAGGTATTGCTGGTCTGTTTCACCACGTCCAGTTGCAGGTAAAATGCTTCACCCGCTTGTGGATCACGGTAAAGCCGCCAACCCAAGGTGGCCGCAGGCAAACTGCCCAAACCCAACTGACGACGAACCCACACCAACATGGCCTGATAAACCAAATCATTAGCAACAATACCCGGACCAAACTCGCCTTGTGCTGCAACCATTGACGGTATCTGACAGCCCAGTAACAAACCTTGCTCATCACAGCGGATCACCTCAGTGATCCCCTGCAAGCGCTCACCATGAAACAAGGTGCCATCGCTATACAAATTAGCTGCTGAGTTCACCGCTGATAAAGCGGGCAAATCCGTGGTAACAGTCTCGCTGCTCAATGGTTTTCGAGCCAATAACAGTTCAGCACCGTAATGAAAAACCGGTTTGCCTTTGTCATTGAGACTAGACACTTTTGCGCCAATGCGTAAAACATCACCATCATCCACCAGCAAGCTTAAATCGATAGTAAAATCGTTCGCTTCGCTGCCATCAAAAGCGACACCATCAAAAACCACGCCTTTAAACAGTTTGTACTGCTCAAGGCCCTGATAGTGATAACCCGGATAAATCGCCAGTGCCGCATCGGCCATCCACTGGATGGCGCATACGGTAGGTAATACCTGATTGTCGCCAATCACATGGTCAGCTAAAAATGCATGGTTAGTCGCTTGGAAACTCTTGATTAAGCGACTAGCTTGCAACTTTTTTACAGGGGTGCCCTCCTGTTCTGATGCCAAATCGTTACCGACTAGGATTTGTGGACTACGGTTATCGGTTGCTGCCAGTTCGCTAAGCAATAACTCAGCGCCTGAATCAAGCGGGATAATATACGCACCCCGTTCGGCAAACATACGTTTAAGTTCTGGTGTGACCATACCGCCATCCCATGGACCCCAGTTAAAGCTCAATACTTGCGCTTGTGGGTGCAGGGCTTTAAAACGATAGGCGGTTTTATTTAAGATTTCATTGGCAATGGAGTAATCAGACTGACCAGGGTTGCCGTAGAATCCGGCACCTGAGGAGAACAACACTAAATGCTTAACATTGGCAATATCAGTACAGGCCAACAAAGACACCAGACCGTCGATTTTAGTGCGATAAACCGATTCGAAATCGGCTAATGTTTTCTGCTCGATAAACTTATCGGCCAATACACCAGCACCATGGATAATGCCCGTAATTGCACCAAACTCAGCGATAGCAGGTTTAACCGCCGCTTGTACGCTGTTGCTATCAGTCACATCGGCAGCCACATAGTGCACTTGAGCACCGACGGTTTTAATTGCAGCTAGGGTTTGGGCAATCTCGCGATTGGCCAATACAGGTTTGATAAACTTAACAATCTTGACTGGTGTTGGTTTCTCACCAGAGGCAATCAAGGCTTGCATCGCGGCTTTTTTCAGTGCAGCTTCGTCATTGATGCCCACAGCCCATGCAGGTTCGTTATCATCAAAGACTGAACGACCCAACAGGATAAATTTGGCCTGATATTGTTTGGCCAAACGAATAACACAATGGGCAGTAACGCCTTTTGCGCCACCACTGACCAAAAAGACTGAGTTGCTGTCAATGCTGTTGCCAGCAGTTAACGCATAGCTGTCGGTTTGCTCGCCAACCAAGGTTAAACGGCCCGTCTTGTCGCTAGCGACTTCAACCAAGGCAGTATCGGCATCAAGCAATTCATCGCTCACGATAGCAGCGACTTTATCCGCAGCCAGTTTATCAGCGACATCTACCGCGCGGCAGAATACGTTGCTCCATTCGTGTGACAGGGTTTTCACCAAGCCATTTAAGCCACCTTGAACTAGGTCGGTGTCGGTTGGAGAAGCGCCATCAATGCCTAAGCTGCCGCCTTGGCGAGTGACCACCATAAACGAGGCACGAGCGTTTTGGCTGCTGCTGGCTGCTTTAACGTTACACAGTTTCGCCAACAAGAAGGCCAACATCAAACCTTGTTTCGAGGTTTGTGGATATTCAACACCTGCTAGCGTGCTTTTCGGCTGGAGGTAAATCACTGCATCTAGTTGAACCTTGGTGCAGATGTCTTTAATCGCTTGCTCATCAACGTCAGCCAGTTCAACCACGTTGACGGTTTTAGCAAAGGATTTCTTTGAACTGCCGTTAACCCAAGCTGGTTTGATTGCGGTGATGTTCCAACCCGCTTTGCTCATATTGGCGGCCAATGCTACGGCACTGCCGGTGCCATCATCAACGATTAAGGCATTTGCGCCGTTGGCATCTTGAGTGATTTTATTCACTGAGGCTAAACGTTTAATCGCGACGATTTGACTTGGCGCGGGTTCAAAGGCAACGCTATTACCTGGCTGTGCGGTAAAGCTGCTAACAATCTCGGCTAGAGTGCGCATTTCAGCTAAAGTCTCTGGATCAACTTCTGGCAAACCCGGCATTGAATCTTGTACTGCACCAAGGATTTCTACCCGTTTGATCGAGTCGATACCCAAGTCAGCTTCCATATCCATCTCTAGCTCTAACATCTCAGCAGGATAACCAGTTTTATCGGCAACCACGGCCATCAGGTTAGTGGTGAATTCATCGGCAGATACAGATGCAGAGACTGCTTCAACAGCTATAGGAGCAACTACAGGTGCTGGTGCTGCGGCTACTGGAGTTGCTGACACTTTGCTTTGCACTTTTGACTGCATATGGCTGACGATTTCGCCTAAGGTGCGCAGCTCAGCCAAATCTTCAGGATTCAGTTCTGGCAAATCAGGAATGGTTTCTTGCACCGCACCGAGAATTTCAACTCGTTTAATCGAATCGATACCGAGGTCTGCTTCCATATCCATTTCAAGCTCTAACATATCTGCCGGGTAACCGGTTTTCTCAGCAACCACACTCATCATCACTGATTGAATATGCGCTAAGTCGATGGTTGCTGGAGCAGCTACTACACCTACAGAAGCGGCAGGCACTTTGCTTTGCATGTAAGTAACAATTTCGCCTAAGGTGCGCAACTCAGCCAAATCTTCAGGATTCAGTTCTGGTAAATCAGGAATGGTTTCTTGCACCGCACCGAGAATTTCAACCCGTTTGATAGAGTCGATACCCAAATCGGCTTCCATATCCATTTCAAGCTCTAACATATCTGATGGATAACCGGTCTTCTCGGCGACAACATTCATCATCACTGACTGAATATGGGCCAAATCAATAGTCGCGATGGCCACGGCTGGTGTGCTTTCTACCACATGTAAGGCAACGGGCGCTGGCGTCGGGGCGCTGGCTGGTACCTTAGATTGCGCTTTTTCTTCCATATGGCTAACGATTTCACCCAAAGTGCGCAGTTCGGCCAAATCTTCTGGGTTTAGCTCTGGCAGGTCAGGAATGGTTTCTTGCACCGCACCGAGAATTTCAACCCGTTTGATCGAGTCGATACCCAAATCGGCTTCCATATCCATTTCAAGCTCTAACATTTCAGCCGGGTAACCGGTTTTCTCGGCAACCACATCCATCATCACGGCTTGAATCTTGGCAAGATTAATCACCGGGCCTGCTGGAGCTAGTGTTGGACTAGATTCAACCACATGTAATACCGGGGCACCACTATTTACACTAACAGGGGGAACCTTTGATTGCATATAATCAACAATTTGACCCAAGGTGCGTAACTCGGCTAAGTCTTCAGGATTCAGCTCAGGCAAGGTTGGGATTAATTCTTGTACGCTACCGAGGATTTCAACCCGTTTAATCGAGTCGATACCCAAGTCCGCTTCCATATCCATTTCAAGCTCTAACATCTCAGCAGGGTAGCCAGTTTTATCGGCAACCACATCTAACATCACCGATTGGATTTTTTCGACGTTAAGGGCAGCTGCGGGGGCTGCTACTGGCGTAACAGGTGCAACAACTGGTGGCGTCATATCGATTGCGGTAGCAGTGGTCTGCACGGATGCAACCACTGGCTGAGCCACTGGTGCGATAGGTTTAACAGGTGCTTTTTGAACAACAGGTGCAACCGAGGCGACTGTTGACGTTGCAACCGCTGGCTCTGCAACCGTTTGAGCAGCCACATCAATCACCTGGCCTTTAGGCGCAGATGCGGCGGTGTTATTCAACATGGCTGACATATTGTCAGTCTGATTGCTAAGATATTTCTCATGCACACGTAACGTTTCTGACTGGAAGTCATGATACATGCCTAATGTACGGTCGATACTTTCGGGTAACTCTGTGGCACCCGGTTGCGCTTCTAACACACTTTGGAACGTTTTGGCGTAGTCTTGCGGACCTTGCATATACTGTTCGTGCACATTCAACAACTGTTGCTGATGCTCAACAAACTGACCAACACTACGTTCAATGCTGGAGACTAGCTCAGCACTATTGCTGGCGGTGGCGCTGTTTGCAACTGGTGCTGCTGAGCCTGAGACAGGCCGATCAACATAAACAATTTTTTCGACTTCGACAATCTTCTCAACAATTGTCTCAACTTCAACGATTTTCTCAACCACTTTAACTTGAGGTTCAGAGGCCGTGGCTGTCGCTTGTTTCACCGTCCAACCATCGGTTAGCGCATCAGTAAATTGTTTTTGGGTTTTGTCGCTGACATAAGCGGCACCAGAGAGTTTCATCGCCAATGGTGACATCTTGCGTGGCGCAGTCGGGAGTTTCAACGCTGAATAAGGGTCAATATTGCCCAGCTCAAGGCCCAATACCGCCATTTGCAAAGCGGCTTGGCGCATTTGCGCATCGGCTGATTTTTTCGGGCTGCCATTGACGGCAATCGCCACCACATCGTCTTTGTCTTGCAGGATGTTCTCAACCAGTTTGGTCAGCACATGTTTAGGACCAAATTCGATAAAGATACGGCCGCCTTGTGCGTAAAGGTTTTCGACTTGCTGATTAAAATGCACCGATTCAAGAATATGGTTTTTCAGCTGCTTTTTAATTTCAGTCGGTTTGGTGTTATAGGCTTTGGCGGTGCCATTGGCAAATACCGGCACTTTCGGGCTATTAAAGGTCACCGAATCAATCGCGGCGGCAAAAGGTTTTTGCGCATGACCGACCAAAGGTGTGTGGAAAGCCGCAGAGACTGGCAAACGAACCACTTTATAACCTTTGTCATGTAATTCATCCATCGCCACCAGCACTTGGCTAGTGACGCCAGCAATCACCACCTGGTTGTTAGAATTGTAGTTAGCAATCTCGACATCTTTAATGTCTTTGATATCTTCGGCCACTTTAGCCGCTTGACCAACCACCGCCACCATAGAACCTGCATCAGCGCCACCTTCTGGTGAAGTCATCGCCTGTCCTCGGCTGCGAGCCAAAAACATATAATCTTCGTCGTTATAAACACCAGCTGCCCACAATGCGGTTAATTCACCAAAACTGTGACCCGCGGTGAAATCGGCTTTAAAGCCGGCCTGTTCGAAGGTGCGATATAAACCCAAGCTGAATGTGCCAATGGCAGGTTGCGCATTTTGGGTTAAACGTAATACCGCTTCTTGTTCTTCGCGTGCTTCTTTGGAAAACACGGGGATAGGATAAGTGACGCTCGACAACTGGTTTAATCCGGCACCAGTGAACGATTGGTCCATTTGCGCCGTGGCATTTAGAATCGTCGGGAAGTTACAGGCCAGTTCACGGCCCATATTGGTGTATTGTGAACCTTGACCTGAGAATAACGCGACCACTTTACCTTTGGTTTGCAAACCAGACAGGCGGTAATAGACCCCTGATGGCACGGTCCAGCTGATATCACCGGCTTTGGCTTTGAATTTTTTCAATGCCGAGTCAATCATCTTAATCGCTTCGACAGCGTTTTTGGCGATAAAGCCACAACGGGCCACATCGTTGGCAGGTGTGGTGAGCGACCAGTCGTTAACCAGTGCATTAAACGCATATTCTTGTGCGTCGCCATCAACATCCAGCTTAGCGCGCTGGCTATTGAGTTCAGCGACAATGCTTTGTTCATTGGTCCCGGTGATTAAAATCGATTGCGGCACCGCGTTAAGGCGATATGCGCCTTGTTGTTGTGGCTGATATTCTTCGAGCACCATATGAAAGTTAGTACCGCCAAAACCAAATGAGCTGACCCCGGCACGACGTGCTGTGCCGTCTGCTCTTGGCAACCATGGGCGGGTTTCGCTGTTGAGATACAATGGCGTGTTTTCGATATCTAACGATTGGTTAGGCTGGTCGATATGAATGGTCGGCGGTAACACTTTATGGTGCAGCGCCAATACCGCTTTAATCATACCCGCAGAACCGGCTGCGGCTTTGGTATGGCCGATTTGCGATTTAACCGAACCCAAGGCGATGTGCTGTTTCTGATCATTGTTATGGCTAAAGTGTTTCACCAAACCAGCAAACTCAGCGGCATCACCGGCTTTGGTGCCAGTGCCGTGGGCTTCAATCAAACCACAAGTGGTTGGATCAAAACCTGCATCATTATAAGCACGGTTTAAGGCTTTGGCCTGCCCGTCAGGGCGTGGGGCATAAATTGATTTAAAACGACCGTCAGAAGAAGTACCAATGCCCTTAAGCACCGCATAAATCTTGTCGCCATCACGTTCGGCATCGGCCAAACGTTTAAACGCCAACATGCCGATGCCTTCACCAATCATCATGCCTTTAGAGTCATTATCAAAGGGGCGAATATCTTGGTTGGTGGTAAAGGCCGGGGTTTTGGAGAATGACATATACATAAACGGCGAGTTATCACAGCAAACTCCACCGGAGATCATCACTTCTGAGCGATATTCTAACAAATCAGAGATGGCCAATTTAATCGCCGCCAAAGAACCAGCACATGCAGCATCAACCACACAGTTCATGCCACCCAAATCAAAACGGTTGGCGATACGGCCAGAGATCACGTTGCCCAACATGCCAGGGAAAGAGTTTTCTTCCCAGCCGATATAGGCTTTTTTGAATTTGTCGATGATCATGCCGCGGTCTTCTTCATCAATACCCGAGGCTTTTAATACTTTGTCGAGCACCGGGCCTTGCAGACGAGAGGTTAAAGGGGTGATTTGCTTTTGACCACCACCTACACCTAGCGTAATACCCACTTTATCGCGGTCATAATCAGAACCATCACCGATACCAGCATCGTTTAATACATCACGGGCGACGACCAACGATAACAACTGGGCAATATCCGTTAATTCCATGATGTTTGGCGGCAAGCCAAATTCCATTGGGTCAAAATCCAACTCAGGGATAAAACCACCACGTTTACAATAGGTTTTATCTTCGGCCTTCGGATCACTGTCGTAATGATCATCAATGGCCCAACGAGACGCTGGCACATCCATGATTGCATCAACAGATTCAGCGATATTATCCCAATACTGTTCAAGGTTTTTCGCATCGGCAAATACCGATGCCATGCCTATGATCGCAATCGGACATTGTTGCAAACGCGAATTAAGCTGTTGCTCTTCATCATGAGAAGCGGTTGCCGCTGGAGTTGTATTCGTTTTAGCCATGTAATTTCTCTGGTTGGTTCTTGGTGCATTGCCTGACGACAACGGCTTAAAATAAACTATCCGCCAACAATCAGCAGATAAAGCGTATATAGGTTACAGCGCACTCATCTTTCACATCATCACTGCGCCACTGGTCGACCAGTCGAATAAAGATTGCCCCAAAATCCATTGGGTACCCCAATTACTGATTTAGATCAGATGGTTGGGTTAATATTTGTACATATACAGATTACATCTGAATGACAAAAGTCATTTTTGATGGCTCAAAATGGTTTATTCCGATAAAGATTGAGCGATAAAAGGTATGTATATGGCATTATATTGTATTCTGGCAGTTTCAAGGTCGGTTAATATACTCTGGTTAACCAGTGTGCACAATCGGCGATCTACTCCGACCAGTTGGCAACAACGAGGAAAAATGCTTATTTATGGGGAACGCTACAAGTTTTAATTCTGTCTACGTGGGGCTATTAATCTTTTGATAATCAATAAGTTACAGGTTATTTTTAGCTTTTTATCGAGTGCAGATTTCACGCTACAGGTGTACGCTGACTCATGCTACACTTGTACGCTGATTTTGTTTCAAGAGATGAATAATAGCAGTTTTTTGCAGGATGTTCGGAGTGTTTATCGGGGTTTTTCTACAACAGATTCTAATTTATCGAGTCTATAACTGTTTATTGCCAATTTTGTCGCCAGTTTATTGATATCCTCTTTGGTGGCCATAGTACTTTGCATGGTATTCACTGACAAGATCAGCGCATCGAGCTTGGCACCAACCTTATCAAACTTTACATCCATTTCAGCTTTCGTCGCCAGTGTCGGTATTAGCACTCTAATAGCATTCACATCCTTTTTTAAAACTCCAACATCTTGCTTCAATTCTTTAAAATCACCGGAGTGATTATTCCAGACATAAATGCAAAGGGCGATAAATAACGTAAACACGCCTCCGACAATATGTTCAAAGCTGATAAATTGTTTGGCACTCACTGGAGTGGTGCCAAGTGCACTGTCAGATATAGTATGAGTGGTGTGATTTGAAGTGGTCATTCTTTTCTCCTAAAACTATTCGTTAAAGCTATTTCCTTTAATTATTGCGCCGCAGCCTTTTCAAGCAGGGTGACTCTCTTATCAAGCTTGGCAATTGCGCGACTATTGGCGGCGACATCCTCCTTGGTCGCCATGGTGTTTTGGATGGTATTCACCGATAGAATTAACGCATCTAGCTTCTCATTCATCTTTTCACTGACAGCATCAATCTTCAGGTCCATTTTTTCAAACTTTTCATCCACTTTTTCAAACCGTGCATTCATTTCATCTTTTGTCACTAAGGTCGGAATTATCACCCTAATGGCATTCACATCCTTCTTCAACTCTTTAAAATCAGTAGAGTGATCGTTCCAAACGAAAATACAAAGAGCGACGAAGAAAGTAAACACGCCCCCGGCAATATGTTCAAAGCTGATGAATTGTTTCTCACTCACTGGTGTGGTGCCAGAGGCGGTATGAATGGTGTGGCTGGAATCTGTCATTGTTAATACCCTTTGATAACTGATGTGCTATAAACTCTATGCGTCACAGTATAACCTGGTAAAAGGTAACATAGCAACACATAAAACTCATATAATTACACATACGTATCTTTGTGTCCGAATTGGTATCACACGATAAGTGATAGACTCGTTATTCGCCAGTGCTGGTCATCGCCGTCATAATATATTCAGGAATGGGCTGTAAACGTTTGTCTTTGTCTAGACAAACCATTTCGATATCACCAATCACCGCCGGGCGTTTCGCCCCTATGCGCCACACTTCTTGTCGCCATAACATTTTATACTTGCCATCAAAAACACAAGTGCTGCGAATATCGATGATGTCAGCAAACTCCACCCCATCCTGAAAAATACAATTGGCCTTGTATACCGCAAAACCAATGCCCTGCTCATTCCATAAGGTGGCCAAATGCTCGCTACCAAGAGAATGCTCTCGTGCCCGTTCAAAGTATTTTAAAAAGTTGGGGTGATAAACCACACCAGAGTGATCGGTGTCTTCGTAATAAATTTGTACTGGATGATGGTAGGTTGTGGTCATGGTTTACCTTAAATGCAGATGAAGCGTTTTGTTGTTGAGTCGGGCATGATAATCATAAAGGCGGGAAATATGAAGGTATGGGAGCAAAAAGTCGCATATAAAAGTTAGACGAGCGGCGATAAATTCGAACCACAGCCCCTACCCCCGCTCATCCTTAGGCGAGTCCATCACCACATGGGTGGTAATAGTGCGCACCTGTGGTATCGACCCTAAGGTATCCGCATGAAACGATTTAAACGCTTTAATATCCCTGGTTTCTATGCGTAACAGATATTCAAAAGACCCGGTGACGTTATGGCACTCTTTAACTTCTTTAGCAGAACTTATCGCCTGTTCAAATGCCTGTTGCGAATCCGTTGAATGTTCACCCAGACCGACGCCGATATAAGCAATGAAGCTATTGCCCAATAATTCGTTGTCTAAAACCGCTCGATAACCTTTGATAAGACCACTATTCTCTAATTCTTGCACCCGTCGCAAGCAGGCTGAAGGCGAAAGACCAATCTTTTCTGCCAGCTCAGAATTGGCGATTCGGCCATTGTTTGACAGCTCTTGCAATATTATGTCGTTATAGCGGTCTTTTTTAATCATTTGTTGCTTCATATTGGTATTTTATCGATGAGTTTGCACAATAATTTTAACTCAATAGCTTTATAATTGCCTTTACTAATTGAATATAGATTAGAAGCTTAGAGGAGAAACAATGATGATGAATTATGAAATACTGGCAGCCTTAACCCTTTTTTCGTTTGTATCGTCGATTACGCCTGGTCCAAATAATTTAATGTTAATGAGTTCAGGCGCTAACTTTGGCTTTAAAAAAACCATACCGCATATGCTGGGGGTGGGATTAGGATTTACCTTTATGGTCACGCTGGTTGGGTTGGGCATCATGCAAGTGTTCGATAGGTTTCCAATCACTCATGACATTTTAAAAGTCTTTAGTGTTGCCTATTTATTATATCTTGCGGCTAAAATCGCGATGTCAACTTCCACCGTTGAAAGTCAGTCATCAAAAAGCAAACCTTTTACTTTTATTCAGGCCGCTATGTTTCAATGGGTTAATCCCAAAGGCTGGACTATGGCACTCACTGCCATTAGTGTTTATGTGCCATCTCAGAGCGTTAGCGCTGTGTTATTGGTAGCTATCATGTTTGGCATCGTTAACGTGCCTTGTGTCAGTGTATGGGTTGTTTTAGGACAAAAAATACAGGTGTATTTAACCAATGAACGCCGCCTTAAAGTGTTTAATATTTCAATGGCGACATTACTGGTTTTGTCTTTATATCCTGTGCTTTTATCCTGATAGATTGGCGATTAAAGGGGGGTTTATTGTTTTAGACTATGACCGCCTTTACGGCGGTCATCATTACTCAATCAAATTCAATTAAAGAAAAATATCCTTAATTGGTTTCACCTTAACTTTACTACCATCAAGATTCAGTTTGTAATCTTGGATAACCGTATCCTCGTCTAACAATTGCTGTGGTTTTTCGCTGTTATACTTTTGTCCTGAAGTTTGTTCGCTCACCAGGCGTTTTTTCATATCTTCGCCATCACCGCTGACAAAAACATAATGAATATTGTCGGTTTGCAGGTTGTCTCGGATCACCCGGTTAATGTCGTCCAAGGTCAATTTGGCCAAGCCATCTCGAACATAATTGACAAACTCATCGGTGCCATAGAAACGGCTGTCTAGCGCATAACCGAGTTGTCGATCCTGGCTCGCCACTAGCTGCGGCACAAAGTTTGCCAAGAAGTTACGAGTGCCTTCAAAGTCTTCTGCACTCATGCCGTCTTTGATCAGTTTATCCAACTCAAACATCGCTACCCGTGTGGCAAAATGGGCATCGTTATTGTTGCGCAGTGGACGTAACCACACCTGGAAAATCTGTGATGAACGACCAAGGTTCGCATCAGGTTTGGTCTGTCTGCTGCCACGAGGGTAATATTCAATATAAGAATAATCACCATAGTTCATACCGCGAGTGGCACGAATACGACGATATAGATAACTGTTATGGCTGCGATGTTCACCGAAGTATGAACGAATCAACCACAGCGCCACCCAGTCTTTATCACTGCGAATGGTGTCGATAGGAAAACCAAACGATACCGCGGTAGACGCCGCGTTTTTCTCGACGATGGTCACATGACGGCCACTAAGCTTCGGTGCCGGGGCAATGCTTAAGCGTGACTCGTCGCCTTGGGGCAGTTTAGCTAGGCCATTGATCAGCTGCTGCTTCACCGCTTTGGGCATGTCACCGATTAAACCCAACGTCAATTTTGCCTGAGTAAACTGAGATTGGTAGAAATCACGGACATCTTGCAGGGTAATGCCTTCAATGTCTGAGATATCCCCTGAGTTAAAGCTCTCATAAGAATGGCCTTGATACAAAGCCGAATACAGCACCTCTTTGCCCAACTCTTCGTCGTTCGACGATTTTATGTCACTTTTGATTGAATTAAGCAGCTGCGTTTTCAGTCGTTTAAAATCTTCTTCACGCCAGCCCGGATTGACCAGCTGATCCATCACTAGAGTCTGCCAAACAGCGGCATTATCTCGGTGGATACGACCGCGAAATGAAATCATCTCTTTATCCACTTGCACGCCAAAACTACCTGCCACAGGATACAACGCCAGTTGAATCTCTTTATAGCTGCGACTTTGCGAGCCACCTTGGGCAATCATTGCTGCGGTGAGTGCTGCGACACCTTTTTTGCCTTGTGGATCAGCCGCAGGGCCGGTGTGGAATAACCAGTTAACATCGACCAGCGGTGAATCACTCGACTTATCAACAATGGCAAAGGTGGGTTTCGCCATACCTTGATCAGGTTTGATAAACGATGCGATGGTCAGCGGCTGATCAAAACTATCGAGTTTCGCCAGTGCAGACATCGACACTGTGGTGCTATTGGTGTCGATAAAATAACGGTTAGCGGCTTTTTTGATGTCTTTAACCTTGATCGAATCCATGGTGCGGTATAACTGGTTGATCAACTCAGGATCACGTTCAAAATGAACATAACGCGCCAAAGTACCAGCAATGGCCGCCGAACTGTCAAGTTCGTTAACGAAGGCGTATTTAAGGTTGGATTTTAATTTTTCCAATTTTTGTGGCTCAGGCAATTCACTTCTGGCGCTGGCGAGGGTTTTGGCGATTTCTGCACGAACAAAGGGGATGTCCTCAACATTGTCGACTTTAGCCGCAATATAAAGCATATGGGGGTCTTTACGATCGGGCAAATAGGTGAAAAATTCACTGGCTTTTTGGGTATCAACCACCAGTTTTTGATAAATATCAGAGGTATTAGAGAAATACAGCTCCGCTAATAAATCGACCGCAGGTTTGTCTTTTTTCTTGGGGTGAAATGCTGGACCATGAAAACCTTGTAGTATCCAGTGTCCTGGCATCCCGTCAAACTGAATATGTTTGTATTTGGCCACCGTTTGCTTGGGTTCTTTTTTAATATCGGCGACGTAGTCACCTTTTTGCCACTGGCCCCAGAACTCTTTTATCCACTTGAGGGTTTGTTTTGGGTCGACATCACCGGCAATCACAATACTGACGTTTTGTGGTTTGTAGAAGCGGTCAAAAAAGGTTTTGGCATAAGCCATTTGATCAGGCATCGCGTCGATATCTTCGGCGAACCCCATGGTACTGTGTTGATAAGTGTGCTTGGTAAACGCTTCTTGGCGCACAGCGGTCAATAACTTGCGAATGGGGTTGGCGGCATTTTTGAGGTATTCACCTTTGACCGTCAACGCTTCGGTTTTAAATTGCGATTCGGTATAGACCAAATTCTGAAAGCGATCGGCTTCGAGCATCAGCATGGTTTTAAGATGCTCTTTAGAAAAAGCGGTGTAGTAATTGGTATAGTCGTCGGTGGTATAAGCACGATTATCCACCCCGGCATTTTTAAGAATTTGATCATACTTGTCTTGCGGATAATCTGGCGTGCCTTTAAACATCATATGCTCAAAGAAATGGGCAAAGCCAGTTTTGCCAGCTTCGACTTCGTTACGTGAACCCGTCGAGACTGGAATATTCATCGACACCACATCAGGGTAGTCGGTTTTAACAATAATCACTTTAAGCCCATTCGACAGTTCTTCCATCAAATAAGGCGTGGCGAATACTTTGGCGTTGCCGGTGCGTTCAGAATGGCGCTCAGAACTGCTGCGAGAGTCGCTGCGTGAGTCTGAACGTCGTTGGTTTGATTTATCATTGGTGTCAATCGCAATGACACAGCCCGAAAGGGCGATGCTGGCGGCAATCGCGCCGACAAGGAAAGTACGTTTCATGGGTTTCCCAATATAATGTGGTTAGTAATATCGTTATACGTCACAGGGTTTATAACATGAAAGACGATGGTAATGAAGAGTAGCGAGATGGTTGTCTGAGTTGCTTGGTTTGAAGCTGGTGTTAAGTCGGTGCTAGGCCAGGTATTAGGCAGGTATTAGGCAAGTATTTGCACTGATGCGCTCGACGTAGCTTTAGTCTGAGGTGTGGTGACTGGTGAAGGCAACTGCGGCGCTGTAAACGTCCATCTGCCTGCCCTTCGATTGAAGTTGCGATGAGATTAATCGTCGTCATCATCGTCATCAAATGAAATCGAGACCAATTTCAAGTTAAGCACCTGTTTTACTGCTTTCACACATTGGCCACACTCGGTCCCAACATTGAGGCCGCGAGACAGACAACGCATGGTAGTAGAGCCTTCATCAACGGAATTATGAATGGCGTTATCAGTGACACCGTGACATATACATACGAACATTAATACGTTTCCTGTGGTTACTTCAATGGCAACTTCTGGCTCAGTAATAGCTGAAACAATCTGCACAGATAATCTGTGTAAAAATCCAGCTTGCACACTTTTTATTTGCTCACTGAGCGTTTAACGAGTCAAAGCATAACATTTAAACGACTTAATGCTAAATCTAAATGTAAATAATTCGCAATAAAGGTTATTTTGTTCGACTAAGCTAATACAAAATAAATACAGCTGCAAATTAAGTTTTATAGATGACGGTTTAAATGGCTGATGTAACGATCAGTGTAGTTTAGTTTCCACTGAAAGTGTAAGTGCGACCAAATAAATTAAGCCCCTTGTAAGTTTTGCCAACTCACCGGCCAGGGCTAACTTTGACAATTGTTGCAATACACGGTAGACCGCTGACCCAGCTTGATTTCTGATAGAGGTTCTTCGCAGGTCACGCAAGGTAAACCTTTACGTCCGTAAACCATTAACTCTTGGGCAAAGTAACCGGGTTTGCCATCGGCCTGAGCAAAATCTTTAAGGGTTGTGCCGCCCTGCTCTATCGCTCTTTTCAGCGTGTTAATAATAATGGGTGCTAGCGTTTGATAGCGTTTTTTACTGACATTACCCGCCGCTCGTTTCGGGTCAATGCCCGCTTGAAACAAGGCTTCATTGGCATAGATATTACCCACACCAACGACGATTTTATTCTCCATAATAAACTGTTTGATGCTAGATTTTTTATTGCGTGATAGCTCATACAAGTATTCGCCGCTGAAGATCTCATCAAAGGGCTCTGGGCCAAGGTTACCCAGTACGCGGTGTTGTGGCGCATTGATGTCTTGCCATAACAGCGAGCCAAAACGGCGGGGGTCGTTGTAGCGCAAAATCTTATCATTGGCGAATTCGATATCAACGTGATCATGTTTTTGAATCGGGGTGTCTTTGTCTACCACACAGAGCTTGCCTGACATACCCAAGTGCAATATTGCCGTGCCCGCAGCGGATTTAATCAGCAAATACTTTGCTCTGCGCTCAACCTGCAACACGGTATGGCCAACGAGGTTCTGAATTTCATCGGGGATTGGCCAACGTAAGCGGCCATTACGGATGATGATTTGACGAACTTGCTGTTGTTTAATATGGGGTTCGATGCCCATTCGCGTCACTTCGACTTCTGGTAATTCTGGCATAGGTCCTCTGGGGGTTTGGAATAGAAATTATTATGGAATGGCGTAGGATGGGTAGAGCGGAGCGAAACCCATCGTTTATCGTCAAATTCCGATGGGTTTCGCCTAAGGCTCTACCCATCCTACTTAATTTTGCGCCAAAGGTTCGGGGATCAAGGTATTAATCAGGGATAGTGGTGCTTTTAACCAGCGTTGTTGTTGTTGATCATGAATCCAAACATCTTCGAGTTCGGGGTAAAAAGCATAAACTGCCCCTTCATCTTTACCGGCCAGATGTGCAATCACATAATGCGCGGGCATTTTGCCTTTGGTCATCACTTTGGCTTCGTTGTCATCGACATGCCAATCGAGCTGTTGGTCTTGCCATGCGGTCATCACTTCATTGAGTTGCTGCACAGTCAAATCAATTGGCGGATTACTGCGCCAGCCCTGCCCTATGCGCTCGATCGTGGTATTAGGGTACTCTAGGGTCAGCATCAAACTGTTTTCAGGCAGCAGCGACACCTGAGTGTTTTGCGGCTCAGTGCTGTTAAACTTTTTGTGCATACCATTAAACACCATGATCATCAGCAGCATGGAGAAAATCAGCACATTGTTCCAGCCTTTTTTACTCAGACGGATCATATTGAATTGTCGGTTGGTTGACCATTGGCCGCTAATTTAACAGCTTTTCTGGGGGATGCATAGTTTTTGTCCACATCAGGAACGATATGATGATTTTTAGGCTGGAGGATCGCTTCGCTTGAGGTTGACCGTTGCCCTAAAGGTCTCTTTGTTCTAGATCTGCTTTTGCTTTTGACCTTCAGCAAGCTCGCTTGCATTACTTTTTTCAACGGATAAAAAAACCGGCCAGAAGCCGGTTTTTTTGTCTGTTGAAAAAAGCTTTACTTGATTTTAGCTTCTTTAAACATCACATGTTTACGAACCTTAGGATCGTACTTTTTGATTTCCATTTTGCCAGGCATAGTACGCTTATTTTTATCAGTAGTATAAAAATAACCGGTGCCAGCAGATGAAACTAAACGAATTTTATCACGCATGGTCTAAATTCCTTATACTTTCTCGCCACGACGGCGCATATCTACTAATACTGTATCGATGCCTTTCTTGTCAATAATACGCATACCTTTAGTGGTAAGACGTAATTTGACGAAACGCTTTTCGCTTTCAACCCAAAAACGGTGGGTCTGTAGGTTTGGCAGGAAGCGGCGTCTGGTTGCGTTTTTCGCATGTGAGCGGTTATTACCAACCACTGGTCGCTTACCTGTCACTTGGCATACTCTTGACATTCTATTGTCTCCAAATAACTTAAGTTGAAGCAACCCCTGCAATGGCATTGCTCTGAATTCTGTAAAGGGCGCATTTTATACAAGAAATAGACCTAAAGATCAACTAATACTTAATATGTTTGTTAGCGGCTTTACTGCGATCTTTGATCATTTGAATCAAATCCTGATATAAAAAGATTACTTATCAACAACTTACGATAATAAATTGGATTGTCAGTGATTTTTAGCATCACAAATAAATTTATCGCTATCAGGCCTTTAAGCCAAGCGGGAATAAATCCTCCGCCGACAATCCGCCACTATATCAATCCCCGTTCAGCGAATGATACCACCTGATTACCGACAATAAAATGGTCCAACAACTTGACGTCAATCAGGTTTAATGCCTTTTTTAAACGGTCTGTCAACACGATATCAGCGATACTCGGATCGGCATTTCCTGAGGGATGATTATGAGCAAAGATCACCGCCCCAGCTTTTTGGTCCAACACTTTTTTCAGCACCGTACGCGGATAAATGGTCGCGGCATCTAAGGTGCCGGTAAATAATGTTTCATATTTCATCACTCGATGTTGATTATCAAGATACACCACCGAAAACACTTCTTCGGACTCGTACATCAATTTACAGCGCAGAAATTCTTTCACCGATTCTGGTGAAGTCAACATATGAGTATATTGGGCTTGGGCAGTAAAATAACGTTGTGACATTTCAATCACTGCCTGGAGCTGGACAAATTTGGCAGGTCCCAATCCTCTTTGGGCGCAAAAATCATCGTGTGGGGCGCTAAATAGCGCCCTTAGGCCGCCAAAATGACGCAACAGCTGGCGCGCCAAATCAACCACATTGATGCCTCGAGCACCCGTGCGTAAAAAAATCGCCAGTAATTCGGCGTCAGATAATTGTCCGGCCCCTAGGGCTAACAACTTTTCTCGGGGCCTTTCTTGTTTTGGCCAATTTTTAATTTGCATAATATCTCTCCTTGGGTAGAACAGTTGTAACAGTCCAGCACACTCATCTTTCGCACCATAACGGCGTTATTGTCGTACTCAAACAGTTACATATTATTATATGCGCCTATTTTCCGTGCGACAATGCCTTGTTCTGAAGCGAAATCTAAGCACGCTGAACAGTTACGTTTTTCACTGTTTGCAAAATGCCAGCAAAAAGCATAAAACTCTTCGCTTGAATTTGCTATCTTATAAAACCATAACTCATAACCATATCAAAGCGTAGCAGCTGGGTGTCGATTTGCTAACCAATCAGAATATTTTATTGGCCATCAGTGGCGGAATAGCCGCCTATAAATGTGCAGAATTAACCCGCCGCCTTAAAGAACGCGGGGCTAACGTCCGTGTGGTGATGACCACTGCCGCTAAGGCTTTTATCACGCCGCTGACGATGCAGGCGGTTTCAGGCAACCCAGTCAGTGATGATTTACTCGATCCGGCCGCAGAAGCCGCTATGGGACATATTGAGCTGGCCAAATGGGCAGACTTAATCGTCGTCGCCCCAGCCAGCGCCGATGTTATCGCCCGGATCACCGCCGGTATGGCCAACGACCTGCTCACCACTGTGATATTGGCCAGCGCCGCGCCACTGGCCATCGCACCAGCAATGAACCAACAAATGTATCATGCAGCAGCCACCACAGCTAACCTTGCCACGCTGGCAAAACGCCAGGTAAAAATTTGGGGACCCGCACAAGGCGAGCAAGCTTGCGGCGATATTGGCCCAGGCAGAATGCTGCAACCGATGGAACTGGTGGATTGTATTGAACAACATTTTACTAAAACGGCATCAACTCCAGCCAGCGATAGCTTAAAAGCGCTCACCATCACCATCACCGCAGGCCCCACCCGTGAAGCGCTCGACCCGGTTAGGTTTATTAGTAATCACAGCTCTGGCAAGATGGGTTATGCCATTGCCCAAGCTGCGGCCAGCATGGGTGCTACCGTGAACCTTATCAGCGGCAAAGTGAATCTTAAGACTCCAGAGTGCATTTCAGTCACCGACGTTGACAGCGCCTTACAGATGCATCAGGCGGCATTGGCCTTGGCACCGAAGTCAGATATTTTTATTGCCTGTGCTGCGGTCGCAGATTATCGACCCGCCGACATTGCCAGTGAGAAAATCAAAAAGTCTGCCGATACCATGACCATCACCATGGTAAAAAACCCAGATATCGTCGCTGATGTCGCCGGGTTAAGCACCAATAGGCCCTTTACCGTCGGTTTTGCCGCCGAAACCCAAAATGTCGAGGCGTATGCTACGGGTAAAATGCAACGCAAAAAACTCGATATGATTTGCGCCAACAACGTCGCCACCACAGGCCAGGGATTTAACGCCGATGACAACGCTTTGTCGGTGTTCTGGCCAGAGGGCGAAAGCGTTAAATGCCATGAACTGCCGTTAGCCGACAAAACAGCACTGGCGCAATCATTGATCGCGCTAATTGCTGTTCGCTATCGCAACCAGCAAAATCAACCTTCAAATTCTTCAAAAAACCAGCGAAGTGACTCCTGATGCCTGCTAAAAACCGCTCTAACCGCAAAGAACAAATACTGCAATGCCTGGCGATCATGCTCGAAAGCAATCCCGGCCAGCGCATCACCACCGCCAAACTGGCGCAACAGGTGGGGGTATCCGAAGCGGCGTTATATCGTCATTTTCCCAGTAAAACTCGGATGTTTGAGGGATTAATCGACTTTATTGAAGATTCTTTGCTGACCCGAATCAATTTGATCATCGACAAAGAAAAACTGGTGGTGCCACGGGTAGAGAATATTCTCGCGCTGCTGCTGGGGTTTTCCGAACGCAATCCCGGTATCAGCCGTATATTGACGGGTGATGCCCTACTCGGTGAACAAGACCGCTTAAGAGAGCGCATTAGTAATTTATACGACAAACTCGAAACTCAGTTAAAGCAGGTATTGCGAGAATGTAAATTACGTGAGGGTAAAGATCTTGGCATCGACGAAGGGTTGTTAGCCAATATCCTGCTAAGTTACGCCGAAGGTCGGATCAATCAATTTGTTCGTTCAGACTTTAAACGCCTGCCCAGCGAAGATTTTGCCAGCCAATGGGCGTTGTTTAGACAGAGTTGGTTCGTACCTGTTCCGCGTGCTTAGATTTCGCTTCAGAACAAGGCATTTTCGCACGGAAAATAGGCGCATATAGGTCATATGTAACTGTTTGAGTACGAAAATAACGCCGTTATGGTGCGAAAGATAAGTGCGCTGAATAGTTACGTTGGTTTTAAATACGCCTGTGACTGCATCTCAATCAAACGGCTGGTCGTGCGTTCAAATTCAACGCTCACCCGGCCACCGAGGTATAACGCAACAATTTCCACCGTGGCAGATAAATACAACGCCACCTGCTGATCATAAAACTCATCCACCAGCGAGATAAAACGCCGGGCTTCATCATCGCTTTTTGACTCTGACACTAACATTCGTTGCCGTTCGATATTCAATTGCGCCAGTTCACTGCCACTAGCGCCACCATGACCAATCGAGGCATCTTCGGTGCCCTGGGCAATATTTCTATCGGTCAGGGCACCGCCCATCTGCGGCACATTGGCAATATAAACACAGCTATATTGATTGGCCAAAGCAATGTAATCATTCTGCGAGCGTGGGCCTTTACATAACGCATCAAACTCAAACCAAATCGCCTTCGTGGTTTTATAAACACAAGGAATTTGCCGATGCTCAATCAATATGCTGCTATCCGATTCAACATCACCACCAGGCTCAACCCCATTAGCCAAAAAGTGCTGGTGCATTGCCTTCTCGCCATCACTATCATCTTCAAACATAAAATACGCATTTGACTGGGCTAATGATCGTAAGCGATGGTCAACTAGGCCATCCATTTCAACCACCTGCATATTGGCTTCAATCAAAGCAATGGCTGGCAAAAAACGGGGTCTTTGCAGGCCATCTTCATATAAACGGGCGGGTTCAACATTAGAAGTGGCAATAATAATCACGCCCTGTTTAAACAATTGGTGGATTAAACCTGATAACAACATCGCATCGGCAATGTCAGAGACAAAAAACTCATCGAAGCATAATATTCGACTTTGCTTGGCAATTTCATTGGCGACATCAATCAGTGGGTCAGTTTTACCTTGATGCTCAGCGAGGCGACGATGAACGTCTTGCATAAAGCGGTAGAAGTGTACTCTGCGTTTGCTGCCTTTGAAGGCTGAGTTGTAGCAAGGGTTTTGGTCGAGGCAATGATAAAAAGCATCCATCAGAAAACTCTTACCTCGGCCTACTTTGCCCCATAAATACAGGCTGATCGGCGGTGATGGCGGTTGACTGGTGATATTTGCTTTGTTTGGGTTTGGGTCTGAGTCTGGCAGCAGATCAAAACTGCGCTGGAGGATTTTAACCACCTCAGCCTGCACAGGGTCAGGATCAAAGTCTGGTTGTTGTAGGGCTTGTTGGTAGTATTGGGTTATCAATGGGTTTCCACCGTAGAATGGGGGTTTGGTGTTGACTGGTGGGTCACGCGTGGGCACAAAAAACGTGACCACCCTACGGCGGTTTCGTTTCACTATCAAGTTGCCCAAAAGTTTTGGCGTTAATCGTAGGACGGGTTGATTCGATCCATAAAAAAACCGCCAAATAGCGGTTTTTTTAGTTCAGAACAGGGATAACTGTTTTAGCTCAAGGCTGTATTAGCTCATCGCCGCCTGCAGTTTCTTCATCGCGTTCTTTTCTAACTGACGTACACGTTCTGCTGAAACACTGTACTTAGTGGCCAATTCCTGCAACGTGGTTTTACTATTATCATCCAGCCAACGGGCGGCGATAATATCTTGGCTTCTTTCATCCAAGGTTTTCAGTGCCTTGAATAACTGCTTTGAAGCAAAAGAACTGTGTTGCTCTTTTTCAATCAGTTCAGCGACATCGCCGGTTTTGTCTTCTAGGTATTGCACCGGAGAAAAGCTGCTCTGGGTGGCACTATCATCGTCATCATCTGACAAATCAAAACCCAAGTCGATACCGCTCATACGCGATTCCATTTCGACCACGTCTTTTTCTTTGACACCTAAGTTATCAGCAACCAGTTTAACTTCTTCTGCTGAAAACCAACCAAGACGTTTTTTCGCTTTACGTAGGTTAAAGAATAATTTTCGCTGAGATTTGGTGGTGGCGACTTTGACAATACGCCAGTTGCGCAACACAAACTCATGAATTTCAGCTTTGATCCAATGCACCGCAAAGGATACCAAGCGAACGCCAACCTCAGGGTTAAAACGTTTAACGGCTTTCATCAGGCCAAGATTGCCTTCCTGAATCAGGTCAGCTTGTGGCAAACCATAACCAGAATAACCTTTGGCAATATGCGCGACAAAACGCAAGTGTGACATAATTAATTTACTGGCAGCACTAAGGTCGCCGTCATGATAAAGCGCCTCTGCGTACTCTTTCTCTTCTGCCGCTTTCAGCATAGGGATGCTGTTAACTGACGCAATGTAACTCTCTATACTACCGCCAACCGAAATGGTTAATGCGGTGGATTTAGTCTGAATCGCTGTGCTCATGTTCTACCTCTTTCAAACAAGTGGCTCAAGTTTACCACTGTGCTTCTCAAAATTCCATGTCCAAATGAAGACCCCAATAACCCAATGCGCTGATATACTCACCTTTTAAAGACCCGAGGTTAATAAATTTTCATTCAAATTTTTATGTAACTATTCAGCGCACTCATCTTTCGCGCCATTACGGCGTTATTTTCGTACTCAAACAGTTACATATGACTTATATGCGCCTATTTTCCGTGCGAAAATGCCTTGTTCTGAAACGAAATCTAAGCACGCTGAACAGTTACATTTTTATTAACTTTCTACCACAATTTGTCGGTTAGCTTAGGTGATGCGCTGTCATTAAATCTGTTTGGTAAAAATAACGACTCTTTTTTACCTTATCTTTTAGCATATTACCAGTATTAATATGTAACGAAGCCTGATCTAGGTCATATTTTACGTTGATCAGAGGTTTGTCTATGGCGATTAGGTCACGCGTGGGCACAAACAGCGTGACCACCCTACGGCATTCCTTAGTTAACCATTCCATTGTTCTGCAATTATTGTTAGGGTAGACAACTCTAAGCTGAACCCGAGCTAAACCCAAGCCAAGCCCAACCAAACTGAGCAATACCGAATGTACTCTTATGTCGCCAGACAACCGATACTCGATGCCAAAAAACGGCTTTTCGCTTACGAGTTATTATTTCGTGATGGTAAAAGCAATGCCTTTCCTGATGTGTGTCCAACTGAAGCGACTTCAAAACTGCTCACCCAAAACCATCTGTTGCTCGGACTCGATGAGTTAACCAATGGTAAACCCGCTTTTATTAATTTTCACGAAGATGCACTGTTATTTGACTTTCCGACCTCGTTACCGGCTGCTGATATTTATGTTGAAATCCTCGAAGATGTGCCCATCACACCAGAACTGGTAGAAGCGTGTAAAAAACTGAAGAAATTGGGCTATCAACTGGCATTGGATGATCATGATTTTGATCCACGTTGGGATGTATTTTTGCCGTTTGTTGATATGATTAAAGTGGATTTGTTTCAAACCAATATTTTAAAAATCAATAAGTATTTACGTCGGCTAAAAGAAATCCCCTGTAATCCTAAATTAAAATTACTGGCCGAAAAAGTCGAAACAATTCAAGAATTCGAGCAGCTCAAACAACTTGGTTTTCAGTATTTTCAAGGTTACTTTTTTGCTCGACCAGAAGTCATCAAGCAAAAAAGTCTCGCACCAAATCAATTGGTGTTAATGGAATTGGTATCAGAATGCGCCAAAGTA
The DNA here is from genome assembly GCA_047617105.1 of Phenylobacterium sp. Classification (GTDB taxonomy): domain Bacteria; phylum Pseudomonadota; class Gammaproteobacteria; order Enterobacterales; family Alteromonadaceae; genus JABSOG01. Next base: position 78,548 of record JBLGCB010000001.1, read on the forward strand.
GATATGAACATCGATAAAATCAGCGAGCTGATTGCCCGAGATGTATCGTTATCTTATAAGCTGCTACGCTTTATTAACAGCTCTGCTTTTGCCCGTCAAAAAACCATTGGTTCGTTAAAACACGCACTGATTTATATGGGCAAGCTGGAGTTGAAGAAGTTTATTTCATTGATTTCACTGGCCAAATTGAGCGATAACAAAAGCACTGAAGTGGTCACCCAGTCAATTGTCCGGGCCAGATTTTGTGCTCAAATAGCCGATTATCGTAAAGACCCGGATGATCCGCCAATGGCCTTTTTAACCGGTTTGTTTTCACTGGTGGATGCGCTGTTAGACCTAGAAATGGGCGTAGCAGTCAACAAGTTGCCTGTATGTACTGAAATCAAAGTGGCACTGAGCAAGGGTGACGGTGATTTAGCTGAATACCTCAATATGGCGATGGCTTATGAAAAGGGTGAATGGATGATTTTAACCAAACTGGCGAAAAAGTTTGAGGTGCCGATGGACAAAATCGGCGATTTTTATCACGATGCCCTGACTTGGGCTAATGGTTTTGAGAACTTGTAGATACCGTATATCCTGTAACCTCTCACCACAGAGATAACCTTTGGTTACAGCGATGGATTTTTATCGGTTTTAAAGGGTCCCATTGCATTGACTTGTATCGGCCTCGTTCCGTCAACCACCACAGAGTCACAGAGAGCACAGAGGACGCACAGAGAAGAGCAAAAACAGTTAAGTATAAATATTAATTAAAGCTCTGACCATATTGCTTCATTTAGGGTAATAAACCCAAGTGCCGGACCACCGAAAATGCTTTTTTCCTCTGCGTTGCCTCTGTGCCCTCTGTGACTCTGTGGTAGTCGCAAAGAACAAAGCAATCAACCCACCAGAAAACATAAAATCAATAGCAGAGTAATCCAACACCACAACAGGATCCGCACAAATCCTCAGCAGTAAAACTCAAATATCACAGCATCTCAGGCTCGATCTGGCTGACATAACGTTTCACCGAAATCATCGAACCACAAAAGCCTAGGCCAATCGCTATTAGCATTAACCAACCAAATTCATTTAAGGATAACCCCGCCAAGGTAAAGGTCGTTGCATAAGCACTGGCCACCTTGGTAATGGCATCTGCTATCCACCACAAAATGATTTCAACCACCAAATACGCGACAAACCCACCAAAAAAACCATACCAAATGCCGGTGTACAAAAATGGCCGCTGGATAAACGCCTCAGTGGCCCCAACCAGTTTCATCACTTCGATTTCTTCACGTTTGTTCATGATCGACAAACGAATGGTATTGCCAATAATCAATAATACCGCCGACAACAATAATACCGCTAAGGTATAAACACTTTCTTCGAGCAGACGAACAATCGCGTTAAGCCGTTCTAACCATTCAATGTCTAGCTTACCAAGATCGACTTCTCGCTCTTTTTGTAATTTCACCAACAATTGCTGCGCCGCCGCAGGCTGACTATGGCGGGCAGAAGGGGTGACTAAAATCACCGCAGGCAGCGGGTTTTCGTCTAAGTAATTTAACGCACGACCAAAGCCAGACAACGCCTTAAATTCTTCCATCGCTTCTTCTTTACTGATGAATTGGGTGCTTTGCACCTCGGGATAGAGGTTCAGGCGGGTAAGTAAGCCCTCACTTTTTTGTTCAGTGACATTGGATTTAAGGAATAAGGTGATTTGTGACGCACTGTCAAAATTGTTACTGATAGATTGCACATTCTTCACCAGCACATGCAAAATGGTCGGCAAAGTTAAACTCAGTCCCAACACCGCAATGGTCATAAATGACGACGCTGGGGTGCGCCACAGCGCGCCCAAACTGGCCACTAGTTGACGCAAATTATTGAGCAGTAATATCGACAACTTTTGGCGGCCGCCGTATTTGAGGTCTTTCGCCCCAGTCGTAGGGCGGTTATCGAATAATAAACTCATTAACCCATACCGCCACTGTCATGCAGGCCATCGTTGATTAGGCGCCCTTTCTTTAAAGTTAAGGTGCGATAACGCATTCGGGCAATCAGCCCCAAATCATGAGTCGCAATTAAGACGCTAACGCCCATGCGGTTAAAGTCTTCAAATACGCCGAGGATTTCTTTGGATAATTCGGGGTCGAGGTTACCGGTCGGCTCATCAGCCAGTAGAATGGGGGGTTTGTTCACTACAGCACGCGCAATACCCACCCGCTGTTGCTCACCACCCGATAACATATCCGGGCGACATTTGGCTTTATCGGCCAAACCGACTTTCTCCAGCGCGACAAATACCCTTTTGCTGATTTCTTTACGGCTATAACCTTCGATAATCATCGAGAAGGCAACATTATCAAACACGGTATGGTCGCGTAATAACAGGTGGTTCTGAAAAATCATGCCAATATCACGACGCACGTAAGGCACTTGTTTTTTAGTGATATGATTCAAATCATGTTGATTGATAAACACCGAACCCGCCGAAGGGCGCTCCATAATGCTGATCATCTTCAGCATGGTGCTTTTGCCCGCGCCAGAGTGGCCGGTTAAAAACGCCATTTCCCCTCGTCTAAGGTGCAAATTGACTTTTTCTAACGCCACCACACCGCCACGATAGGTTTTACTGACATCTTTAAATTGAATCACCTAAGTTAACCCTTATTAAGCACTTTGTGCTTCATCTTCGTCGTGAGTAAACAGCGCTTCGACGAAGTCTTTACTGTTAAACGCACGCAAATCGTCAATGCCTTCGCCCACACCAATATAACGAATTGGGATAGAGAATTGATCAGCAATCGCAAACACCACACCACCTTTGGCGGTACCATCGAGTTTGCTGATGGTCAGTCCGGTCAGACCTACCGCTTCACTGAACAATTTCACCTGACTCAGGGCATTTTGCCCGGTACCAGCGTCTAGGGTCAGCATCACTTCATGCGGTGCAGCCGGATCGAGTTTTTTCATGACCCGAACGACTTTTTTCAACTCGTCCATCAAATGTTCTTTGTTTTGCAAACGACCCGCAGTGTCGGCAATCAGCACGTCAACGTTACGGGCTTTGGCCGCCGCAATGGCATCAAAAATCACCGATGCACTATCCGCCCCAGTATGCTGAGCAATCACAGATACGTTGTTACGATCGCCCCACACGGTTAACTGCTCAACTGCCGCAGCACGGAAAGTGTCTCCGGCCGCCAACATCACCGATTTACCCTGCGCCTGAAATTGTTTGGCCATTTTGCCAATGGTGGTGGTTTTACCAACCCCATTCACGCCAACCATTAAAATGACATAAGGTCCGTCAGGATTATCTGGCACCAGGGGTTTGTCGACACCAACCAGAATCTCGGTCATTTCTTGCTTTAGTAGGTCGTATAAGGCTTCACCATCTTTGAGTTGCTGACGATCGGCTTGTTTGGTGAGCGACGCCACCAATTTAAGTGTGGTATCCACGCCCACATCTGCCACCAACAGTTGAGTTTCGAGATCTTCAAATAATTCATCATCGATTTTTTTGCCGCGAAACAAGCTGACTAAACCACTGCCCAAGTTGACTTTGGTTTTGCTCAGACTTTGTTTTAAACGGGAGAAGAAACCTGACTTTTCTTTGACCTCAGCACTAGGTTGAGTGCTAGGTTCAATGCCAGGCTTAGCGCTGTCTTGGGCGTTGTCTGCTTCTTTATCTGCATCAGGTGCTAAAGCAACCTCAGGCACAATTTCAGCGGCTTTTTTAGCTTCAACCTCATCAATAGGCGCTTCTTTTTTAAAACGCGCAAAAAAGCCTTCTTTGGCTTTGGGTTCTGCAACCTCCGGGACAGGTTCGGGTGCGGGTTCAACCACTGCGGATTGTACTGCGATGACCTCCGGCTCAACGGCCACAGGTGTTGGTTCAACGGCCGCAGGTGTTGGTTCAACAATCACAGGTGTTGGTTCAACGGCCACGGGTTCTGATTCAACCACCACGGGCTGTGCTTCAGCCAGCTGTTCGGTTGCTACTGCTTGATCTGCCAAGCCTGATTTAGCATCAGATTCAACGCCAGATTCAGCTTCTGATTCAGCTTCTGATGCAACTACAGACTCTACGTCTTGCTTCTTCTTACCTTTGAACCAGGAAAAAAACTTGCCTTTATTAGCCATTTAACGAATAACCACCCTATTGATTTGCTAATATTGCGTCAATGAGCGCACATAATAGCATTAACTAGCTTTAATGCTATAACCGAGTAAGTACAAAATAAATACAAGAGAACTAATGAACAAAAAATCGAGTCGTCATCGCGGTAAATCCTCAACAAGCCGACCTACTAAGCCGGAACACCATAAGCCGCAACACCAGCAAGGCAACGCTGGACACAAGACAGGCTCCATCCGTATTATTGCGGGCGCACATCGTGGTAGAAAATTGCCAGTTCATGACGTAGCAGGATTAAGGCCCACCACAGACCGGGTCAAAGAGACGGTGTTTAATTGGTTGATGCAACAAGTACAAGGCAGCCATTGCCTCGATTGTTTTGCCGGTAGTGGTTCATTAGCCTTCGAAGCACTCTCGCGGGGCGCTAAATCGGTGACTCTGGTTGAAAAAGATCCGCTGGCCGCCAGCCAAATTGAGCAAAACCTCGCTTTGTTGGCCATTGATAATGCTCAGTTGATTAAAGGGGATTGTTTAGGGTTTCTTGGTACGCTCACGCTTGATCAAGCAGGTGGCTTTGATTTGGTATTTATCGACCCACCTTTTCGCCAGAACCTCGCCAATCCGGTCTGCCAATTGCTTGAAGAACGAAAACTGCTTAACCCGTCAGCTTTGATTTATGTCGAAGTAGAAAATGAACTCAATGATTTTACCCCACCCCCGCAGTGGCAGCTATTAAAGGAGAAGGTTGCGGGTCAGGTGAGTTTTAGATTGTACCAGCGCTGAAGCATTTGAGGGGGTTAATCTTTGACGGTTGATTGCGCCATTCAACCAATAAGCTACATTATTTAATGGTAAACATCTGATCAAACTGCATTAACTTAAACAATCTCATAATACGGTCGTTAGCATTGATCAGGCGAATTTCTCTGCCTCCACTTTGTTTATCAAGCGCTTTTTTCATATGTAATAACATGCCCAGACCCGCACTATCCATATACTCAGCATCAACGAGTTGGACGACCACTAGCTTATCCTTTCCTTCAAGATCTTGATAAGTCCGATGAAACTCCTTTAACACATTGGCATCAAACATACCTGTGACGCTAATTTTTAACACACCGCCTTGTTTAATAGAAGTGATCTCACCGCTCATCGTTATTCCTCGCTGGGTATTTCGTTTAACCTTTTAATAACCATAGCACATGAAATGCCTCTGCACCGAACTTCAACTAAATCGGCGTAAACAAACTTACTTGCCATTATACAGCGTGCTTAGATTTCGCTTCAGAATAAGGTACTTCCTCTCTGAAAATAGCCGCACGCAGAACAGGCGCATATAATCCTATGTAACTGTTTGAGTACGAAAGTAACGCAGTTATGATGTGAAAGATAAGTGCGCTGCTAAGCTTCGAACCGTAACCAGAATGTACTGCCATTATCCGGTTCACTATATAAACCAATTTCCCCGCCCATTTGTTCCATTAAATACTTACTCAGTGCCAAGCCAATACCCGTGCCACCAATCTCATTGCGATCGGCATAGGTCAGGCGGGTAAAAGGTTCAAATATCGCTTGTTGGTCCTGTGGAGCAATACCAATGCCACTGTCAACAATGTTGATTTGGGTTTCGTTACTCACCAATTGATCAACGGTGATATCAACAAAACCACCCGGTTGATTAAACTTGATGGCATTGCCCAACAGATTGCTCAATACCTGCTTCAATCGATAAGGGCTGGCCTTAATAAACCCACCGCTGGGTTGATACTTTATCACCACCTCATATTGCGCCGCCTGAGCTTCAACAAAACGAATACTCTCTAAAATGGCCTCATCAAGCGAACATTTTTGTAATGGTATCGCTTTGGCTTTATGCCTATCAATGGTATCAATGGTATCAATGGTCATAATGTCGTTGACCTGAGTCAGCAATTGCATCCCAGCCTGAAATATATGTTCGGTATTGAGCTTCTCCTGCTCAGTGGCATTGACATTTAATTGCTGAATTTGGGCAAATCCCAAAATAGCATTCAACGGCGTGCGTAACTCATGTTTCATCCGGTTAAGAAATCGAGTCTTTGTCTCATTGGCCGCTTCTGCCTGCTCTTTGGCATGTTGCAATGCAATGGTCCGTCGCTCAACACGTTGCTCAAGTTCATCGTTGAGGGATTTCAGCTCGTCACTCAAAGCCGCTTTTTCCAGCGCATTTTTAACCGTAAACAATAACCGCTCACAACCCGATAACGGTTTGGTTAAAAAATCGGCAATTTTATATTGCTTTAATAAACGATAAGCATTTTCTAAATCTGCATAGCCGGTCAAAATAATAATAGGGATATTAGCGTCAACTTGGCGAATATGCTTAAGCAAAGTAAAACCATCCATCTTCGGCATTTTCAAATCAATAATCAGCAATTGATAAGGATTTGATGAATCCAACTTATCGCGCCATTCATCCAGCCCTGCACTACCATCACTGGCAGAGGCTGTTTGATATTGCTCTTGATGTAAATAAGACACCAACAATCTCACCATCAACGAATCATCATCAACCACCAAAATATTGGGGTGCAGCACCGACTTTACCGGTTCGGCTTGATTCGCTTGTGTAGTGACAGTTACATTGGACATAAATGGATTTTTTTCTTAAGAGGCTTGTTGTTAGTATAGTGCGAGATAAATAAAATTAAAACAACGGTTTCATCATATAAAGCAACCGATGTGGTGCGAACATTAAACACCAATCAAACAAGGTAACAATTCGGTAGGGGCAGCAGCGAAGCCAAAGTGCCAGACTCGCTGCGATGATGACATAGCAGCATTTTAATTGGTGCAGGCGCATTTCCACTTGAAGTGATGCGTTATTAAAGACTTATCTGAACAACTTCATACTAACAGCACTCACTGTTTGTTCATCACCCAGTGAGTGGCTTACGCTCAGCAACGCCAATTGACGATAACTCTACGTCTCAATCACCGGTTCTGATTTAACCTGTGGGTCGGGAGTCGTCTGCGCTAATACCATCAACTTTTTGCGATAGTTTTTACTCAGATGATCGCTAACCAACTTATTACCCCACCAGCGCGACATATCGCCAGGTAACAGCGCGATAAGTTTAGGGGCAAATATAAACACGACACCATACATCACCAGACAAACGACCACCCCAACCACATTGGACAACCAGGGTTCTTGTGTGGTCCGACCAAACATATCACTATAGAGTTTTAAGTCCTCGACTTTTTCCATCCCTAACTGAATCAACGCAAACAGCACCACAAAAACCAGCAATTGCTTCAGCCAAATCAAGAAAAATGCGTTTATTATTGGCATATTTTTGACCCTTTCACCATTGTGACGCAAGGTAATAGATTCACCCCAATGTTGAAATCCCATTATCGGCGTTCTTGGCACTAGGTCTGCACCGTTCATCACCCGGTAATACTGAAACGGTTGTCGATCATCCAAAGATTTAGCCAACTTTCTGCCCATGGTGCGGGGGGCACCATAACTATACAGTGCGGTAATACCCGACACTTCGGTGCCCGCTTTTATTAAGCTATCCAGCTGCAACTGTAATTTATAGGCCGCCAAATCTGCCAATGCGCCCCCCATACTATGGCCAGTAAAATAGATATCCGCCTCATAGGTGGTTTGCATTAACGCATGTATCAACCCTTTGCTGCCGTAATGAGTGATTTTAAAGGTATCATCACCCGCTGGCGAATGTTGCGAGCCCCAAACCACATTTAACGCGGTGAGAAACCCACCATGCACCCGGTATTTTGAGTCAGCAATCGGGCGCTTAAACACCGACAAATCAGTGACAATATCGGCATAATATCGCTCGGTACCACGAAATGCCACCACAGAAAATGGCTTACGGCTTGCGCTGCCGGGGTGTTCCGCCAGCCAGCCAAAGGTCGCATCACTTCTGAAAAAAGATAATTTAACAAATCCCCTGGCTTTTAATTGTGCCGCGACCTCGCTTTGACCGGCATAAGCCAATCTCGAAAATTCCACCATATGGGCTGAAATCATATCGCTATACTGACCCGTATCCGCTGGCAGACTACCCATCGGCTCGCCCGTGTCTAGTGTAAAAAACGCATCAGTCATTATTTTTTCCCTCACAAAGATTATTGGTGACGACAGTTGTGGCGATAAATGCCTTAAACTCTGCCAAAGTGCCGTTAAACTGGTCCATATCAACATCACCTTCTATACCGTCCACTTTTCCGCTTTGTGAGTATTGCCACAGTGACCAGCCTTTTTGCTGCCATGGCGACGGCACACCCTGAACATCAGCGCTGTAATCGGCTATCCATAATGGATATTTGGCCAACTCGGGACTGGTCAGATAAGTCTGACCAAAATAGACGTCGCTATATACAATAGGTATACGCCCGGTGCGTTTTTCGACTTCAGCCAGCCACACCAGCACCCGTTTAAGCAACTCATCGGCAGCAACACCGTCGGTAATTTCTACATCCAGCAACGGGGGCATATCGGTCTTTTTAAACGACCCCACCGTCTTTAAATAGTTCAGCGCCTGATCGACCGGATCATCACCGGCATAAAAAAAGTGATAGGCACCACGGATAATGCCGTTTTCTCTCATTCCATGCCAATTGTTGTGAAAATTCGGATCGGTATAGGTTTCACCGCCAGTCGCTTTGGCGATGGCAAAAGGCAGTTTGTCAGCCGCCACTTTTGACCAGTGCACCGTGCCCTGATAATGTGACACGTCAATGCCCTGAATAGGGGTGGTCGAATCGATGTCTTGTGCCATACAGTCGCCACCAAACCATAATAAAAATGGCAAACTAAAGGCCAGCCAAAAGGTCGTTGTTATTGTTTTGTACATGGTAAAAACTCCTAATAACTATTCAGCGCACTCATTTTTCGCACCATAACGGCGTTATTTTCGTACTCAAACAGTTACATATAATTTATATGCGCCTATTTTCCGTTCAACTCTTTGTGCCAAGTTATGGCCTTATTCTGAAACGAAATCTAAGCACGCTGAAAAGTTATGGACTATTAATCATTACGAACAAAATCCTGCAATATCACCCCATCACCACTATCATGGCCAGCAGTAGCATCACAATGAAAACCAAGCCTAGCCAGCAGTTTTTGCGAGGCGATATTGGCTGGTCGCACTTGGGCCAAAAAGCGCTTAATGCCCTGCTCTCTTAATGCTTTAAGTAATAATTGCACCGCCGTGCTGGCATAACCCTTACCCTGATAATCCTGCCCCAACCAATAACTAAATACGGCAGTCATTTGATCTGGGTGATCGAAAGCTTGCGCACTCGGCGCAAGGGTAAAGCTGGTGCCACCAATCACGCCATATTGCGGGTGACAAATGCTGAAGCGCCACTGTTGCGCTGAGTTTTCTCCACGGATAAACGCCAGTGCATCATCCATCGATTGCACTGGGCTTATCACCAAACCATGGCAAACCTGAGGTGTCAGTAAAGCCTGCACTTGCTCAACATCTTCGGGCGAAACCAGCGCCAGAGAAACCTCAGGCACATCATCAGCAGGCGTTTCAATCGCCATAGCAGTGCTCATCACTCTTGTAAAAAGGCAGCACGACGATTAAAACGGTCTTGCGGCACCTGGAGCCAAAAATCTCGGTCCAATAACGCCTCAGTGAATACCCCAACATCGTTGTTGGCAACCAATGACTGGATCCGTTTTCTGCTTCTGGGGGTGTAATCGCCGCGATATCTTAAATCCACCATGACGTCTTTGATTTTGATATCTAACTCATCCCAATCAACCGCCCCATAGGCCGCCACGCAATCGGGTTTATCGCAAATACGCCTAACGTCTTTGACCATCTCTTCATAGGTGGCGTGAAACAGAACTTCTTGACTGTGCATAGAAATTTCAAATTCTGCCAAATCATGCTCAGCGATAAATTGTTTGGCCGCGTCACCAAACAGACCCGCCGCCTGAGATAACAAAATTGCCGCATTTTCTGCGACATCGGCTTTGCTTAAATCACCAGCAATTTTAGCGCTGCTTTTTTCCTTCATGTCATAACCACGACCGATGGTTAAGCCGGATGAACCAGAAGGTACATGCAGCTTACGGCTATGAAAAGGTCCGCCTTCCATGCCTTCTGCGTCATAAGTCAGCTGCCCTTGAGTGATTGCCATATAAATAAGTCCTCTGTTGATGAATATTTGCCACTAATGGCGTCGGCCGACACTTTAAATCTCGACCATTGGCTGGCGATATTGCATAGAGCATTCCAATCATTCGCCATCGCCCATTAAACCTGCCGGAGTCAGTGTGGTTAGGGCCTGGACCGCAACAGACGGATTAACGGGCAACTTACACTTGGGTTTGATTTGGTTGATTCAGGCCAGATAAAAATAATCGGTGGATGAAGCCGACCATCACCGTGGGCACCAAAGATAACCGCCAGATAATCGATGGTTGCCTGGAAGTGATGAAGTCGCCTTAAGGTTACCCAGCAGCGCCGATTGGCGGACGTTTTCAGCCAGTGCTGCAACATTAGTGGCTGATAGTCACCATTTACACATTCAGGCTCGATTGCTGCTTCCGAGCTACCGTGTGATCTGCGATAAAAACCACTATTGAGTTTTTGTCACTGCCCACATGACACTCACTTAAGCAAAATCAACACAATGAGGAAATAACAATGAAATCATTTAATTCACATATGCCAAAGCAAACCCGCAGTCTTGATCGTCAACAAAAAAATGAAGTGATGATGCGTGGCGCAGGTTCTGCTGCTGATGGTGTTAAAGCATCAGGCTGGTTAGACATTTTGGGCAAAGCTGCCAGAGGTGCTGCTGGCGCGATATTGTAAGCGTTTAGACCCTATACAACAGAGGTGATAACCCCTCTGTTGCCATGTTTTTGCGACCAATAATAGAGTAAAGAACGATGCACGATTGTAACGCCGGGATAACCTTGTGGAACGCCGGACAACTGCTGCCTGGATTGGCACAACTGCGCCGTCAGACCAGTGGACATCATGGTGTTAAAGTGGCCGTATTAGACAGCCAAATCGCCGCCAGTCACCCTTTTTTACAACACCAAAATTTACCAGATGCCGCCAGACCGGCTGAGCATGGTAGCCATATTGCCAGCGTGATTGGCGGTGAGTGTCATTGGCCACAGAGCCCTTACTCGGGCATTGCCCCTCATATTCAACTGCTTAGCTTCCCGGTGTATCAAACCGATGAGCAAGGCCAATCGCAGCCGTGTGGTCAACAACAGTTAGCCAATGCCATTCACCATGCTTGTGATGCAGGCTGCCATATTATCAATATCAGTGGCGGCGAGCTGACCCGGATACCAGCGATGCCCGGTGTTTTGGCCGATGCGGTCAACCGTGCTGGTGATGAGCAACGACTGATTGTGGCCGCTGCGGGTAACGATGGTATTGAAGCCATTCATACCCCAGCCAGTTTACCTGGCGTACTGGCCGTTGGCGCTGCCAACTGGGACAGCCAGCCGCTGGGGTTTAGTAACTTTGGCCAGCACTACCAACAAAATGCGGTGCTGGCACCGGGTTTAGACATCCCCGGCGCTGGCTTCGATACGCTGGTGACTTATAAAACCGGCACCAGCTTTGCCACTCCGATCGTCTGTGGTATCGCAGCATTATTGCTTAGCTGTCAGGCCCAGGCGAATTTACCGTTAACACCGCTGGCCCTACGAGCACTGATTATTAATACCGCCCAAAGCGCTTTACCCAGCGAAGGTTTGGCGCAAAAGCGCGTGATGGCCGGACGCATAAACCTTGAAAAACTGCTTAGCGTGTTTAATGCCACGCTGATACCAACACCTAACAGTGAGGACAATACCATGAGTGATATCATCACTTCGACACCCGCCCCTGAGGCAAATGGCACCAGTGTACCAGCCACCCAGCCAGCCCCCAATGCCAATATGGCTGCCCCGGCCCCGGCCTATGTCGCGCCAATGCAGGTTCAAGCGCAGGCGCAGCCACATTACGCGCAACCAGCTCCCGCTGTCGCGCCATCGGCCACCGTTATCAACCCACATTCTGCGGGTAACCCACGGGATCCACGTCAGCCGGTTTATTGCCTGGGCAGCCTTGGTTTTGATTGGCAAATTGAAGCGCGTCAGGACTTCTTTTTACAGCTATTAAGTGAGTATATGGAAGGTTCGTTAGATGAACGGATGTTTCGCTATATTGTAGAAAATAACGACTGGGAAAATGCCGAGCTGCTCACCTGGGTGGTGAAAATTGATGGCACCCCAACCTATGCGATCAAACCTGATGGTGCAGGTACCTTAGAACTCTATAAATTGCTGGTATCGTGTTTGTACTACCAGCTGCCACCTGATAAACGTCCGAATATCCCCGATACCTTTAAAACCCAACCGCAGCGTCAAATTGAGGCAAAATATCAACTCACGGGCAAAATCGACACTGACATCATTCACAATAAAAACCAGTTTGATTATATGATTTACACCCAAGAAGCGTTGCAGTTATACAAGTTGGGTCAGATGAGCCACTTACTGGTTGACTGCGTCGCTATCGCTGGTGTGGTGGTTGGCGAAACGGTATTGTATAACGGCAGCAAAGTGCCATTGTTAGAAGTCTCATTATCAGGGGTTCGACCTTGGGATAAAAGTGTGTTGGTGGCCCAAGCACTAGACAATGCCAACCAAAACCAACAGTTGGATACTTATATCAAAAACCGCACCAACTGCGATAATTGTGATCAGCAAAAGGCCGAACTCAAATCAACCGTACATGACTGCATTGACCGAGCGCTGGATAAAATCTATTTTGAACTGAAAAATAATGGCATCAGCGAACATGAACGGGCAATAAATTATGTCGGCACCAACATTCTCAATCTCGCCGATATTTTTGTTGATATCTTTGAGTTGATTGAAGAAAACGGCAAGGTGAACAGTAAATACGAGCTTGATACCGTGTTTGTTGAAGCCAGTAAAGTCCAGCGCCCCACCAGCATTTTAATGGATGTGATTTTGCGCTTCTTCCAGCCGAATGACCAGGATAAAGCCTTTAAGTGTTATCGCTTTACGGTGGATGTTTCAGATGTTAATCCGGTGATGGTTGAAGGCAAGCCGAAGATTTACTTTGAGAGTAATTTTCGTAATCGTCGGTAATATAACGTTGCGAAAAATATGATGGGAAATATGATGGGACACTCACTTTATTGGCTCATATTTCAACCAATTGCAGTGACTGTCTCATACGAAATACTCATTCGGGCTTTTGAGCAATAAGGGCAACAGTGGGTAAAATACGCTGAATAATGACAAATAATTTTGCTATTACCGCATACCTGGCTAAACTGTGCAATAATTAACTGTTTATTTATCCACTGCTTTTATAAACCAGCGAGGCTACATATGTTGCATTTTATTGATCCAACCATAGACTTTGTCTTTAAATTAATCTTAGGCACCATCGGCAATGAAAATTTACTGATCGATTTTATTAACCGCATTATCAACCCAGCATCACCTATAGTTTCAGTGACATACATCAATCCTGTTAACGAGAAGCAGCATGAGAAAGACAAATTCTCAGTGGTAGACATTAAAGCTATTGATGGAAACGGGATAAAATATCAAATCGAAGTGCAATTAACAGAACCTTCTTTTCTGGCTGACAGAATGCTATATACATGGAGTTCTATTTACCACACTCAGGCGATTAAAGGTAAGCAGTTCGACAAGCTTAAACCCGTTATCTCGATTTGGTTATTAACGGGTTCAATGATTAAAAGTGACAATAAGTTTCATCATTCGTTTGGCATATGGGATAAAATAAATAATGTACAGCTCAGCGATCATTGCGCAATTCATGTCGTCGAATTGGCTAAGTGGCAAAAACCCGCTAGGTTACAACGAGAAGATTATTGGTTATACTTCTTTAAAGAAGCCAAGAACTGGAAAGAACTTCCGGACAACCTAAAATCACTAGCGGTCATGAGACAAGCGATGAATACATTACAATCAATTGCAGACTCAGAAGAAGCCTATCTTGCCTACCTCGCCCGGGAAGATCAGCTGATGATTGAGAGAACCATAGAGTCACAGCTAAAAGAATCTAAAGCAAATCTGACACAAGCCAAACATCGAGCAAAAAAAGCTGAGGCAGACAAAGCGACTGCCGAAGCAGAAAACGCACAATTGCTCGCCCTATTAAAACAAGCAGGTATCGACCCCAAAACTTTGTAATTCACAGCAACACCCACTAATCCCAAAAACTCAATCAAACAGTGAGCATTTTATCAATTCATCATTTCACCTGTACGATCAAAAAAATAAAAAATGGCTACCATTATATTCATGGCCATTTCAGGTTTGGAGTAATGATGACAACTGAAGGTTCATGGTGCGTATTGCCCCCCCCCAACGATAGCAATGCGTTGTCATTACGCCATTTGACGCAACTGCTCACCGAGACTTTGCACATAGCCCTGAAACTCAGGGCTGCTGGCTTGGTTAAGGTCCTCAACATAATTTTTAAACGATTTTGGTGCGACAAACATATAGGTGCTTTTACTGAACTGCCAACGGCGTTTGGCAGTTTCATCGTGATCGGGATGGCTAGCGTTGAAACCAACTACCTGCTGCAATGGATTTTCGCTGTCTTTTGACTGGGTAATATTAATCAACACCGCACTAATCAATGGCATTCCAAGCAGTGACTCGCAAATAAAAAAGATATTACCCGCATTATCGAAATGTGATTCGCCGCTATTGTCCTGATCGCTTTTATCCTTTTCATTCTTGTCCTTAACACTTTTGTCCTTATCACTCTTGTCCTTATCACATAGGGCACAAGATAAATCACTCGCTTCCTGACCTATGGCGGCAAACATGCTCTGAGCGAAATTCAGTCGCGCTTCACCAAACTCACGACCAAGCAAAGCCTGAAGCAATTCTTTACTTAAGTCATCACCGACGTTAGCCGTAGACAAGCTTAATTTGGCTTCGTTAATGGCGATAAATACCCCGGAATTATCAATCACGTTTTTGAGCGCCTGGTAATTGTAAATCGAATAAGGCTGGTTGGTGAGCGGATTGGTCACTGAATGAATGGCTTTGGTCATCGCCGCAAAAAACACGCCGGCTTCGGCACAAATGGCTTTAAAATCATCACTGAGATTGGCGCTATCAGCCCCGGTGGTACACAGCATAATATTGCCCGTTTCATTAAACACATAGTATTTATCGAGCGGAATATACGCGCTACCAATTGAAGGCTCTATTGTGGTTGAGGACTCAGCCTCGGTTGAAGGCTCTATTGTGGTTGAGGACTCAGCCTCGGTTGAAGGCTTAGCCTCGGTTGAAGGCTTAGCCTCGGTTGAAGACTCTACCCCATTACTGCCTTCATCGGGGTTTTCGCTGCTCTGTTCATTGGGGCTTTCACTGCTGGCTTGGGTGTTAGACGCCACTGATTATCTCCAGGTTACTCGGTTACATTATCGTCGATAAAACCCACCCGTAAGCGATGCTCACCGGTGGGTTTTTGGCCGCTTATGCGCTGGGTTCTGTTACATCCTGACTGTCTTGGCTGTTATTCTGACTATCCTTACTACCACCTTTGATGTCTGCGACCATCTTATCGACCAATTTGGTAAAGTCTGGATTGTCCATCGCTGCATTCATGGTCGCCGCTTCTTGCATAAATACCGGTGGAACAAATAAATGCACTTCTTTTTTCAGCTTCCAGGTCAGTGTTTTACTTTGGCTCTGAAAACACGGACCCATGGTAAAGTTGCTAGAATTACTGGCCATATCGGCATAAACCACAATCGGACTAATCGACACCGCGCCCAACAGATACTCACAGACAAAAATAATGGTGCCGACATTGGTGACACTCTTTTCGTTCTTTTTACTCAGCTCAAAACCCTCTTTGCCCACTGCACTCATCAAAGAGGTCAGCGATGCCGCTACTGAGCTTAAATCACCGCTCAAACCCAGCAACGCCTGAATCATTTCATTGCCAAAAGTCACTCCCCAGCTCTCGCTGCTAAATTCGACATCACTTTTGGTCACATTAACAAACAAACCCGACCCTTTAATCAGACTATTGAGCGCATCAAAGTTATACAACGATTGGCCCGACTCAGACATCGCCTTGGTGATGGCGGCAAAAAAGACGCTGACCTGACCAAAGGCCAACTGAGCTTCCTTAGAGATGCCCCCAGCGCTGCCCTCACCACCATTAAGCGTGCTGGCAATAAACAAGTTACCAGTGGCATTGGCAGCAAACGTCTTGGTCGCTGGGAAGCTGCTGCCTTTGATAGCAATCTCCATGGCTCTTGATTTTTGATCACTGATAATCGCTGGAATTTGGGTCATTGCTGTGGTTGCTGTGGTTGCTTCATCTTCTGCTGGCATGGTTGTATTCCTGTTTTTTGGTTTGGTTGAGTTTGGTGTAGTATGCCGTGTATTGGCTGGTATGATTAAAATCACCTAACACTTAGCTAGCATCAAACATGCCGAATAAAAGTTATGGCTGATATCGGCCAATAGTTTATGTTTTTCTATCCAAGTGAACTCTGTTAGATGTGATTGTTTTAGTCTACGTTGCCGTCGCTTGAAGTATCATCTTGCCAGCCAGAATACCCGCCTGTGTGGCCAAATCCGCCATGGACATACATATCAACAAGCTGCATATGATAGTGGTTATCTTGATGGTGCCATGTGAGCTTGCCTTTTCTATAGCCCTTATCCTTACCAATAATACGATCACCAAGACCAAAGTGTATGGCTCGTGACTTCGTGCCTAATTCACCTTGGCCAAAATTGCCTTCAGCATCCGCCTTAGCGCCTATTTCCACCGCAGCTTCTACTGGATTGCTGCCTGCATTTGGACCTTTATATATATTATTCGAAAACGAATTAATACTTTGACCGTTTTTGTTAAATCTAAACCATTTAGTACCTTGAGTAGGCGTCGCTATTTCTTTACTGGAAGTCTCTGTATCATTGCCGTCTTTCGAATCTTGTTTTATATCCGTTTTTTCTTGTATAACAGCGTTTGGTGCATTAAACGAAGTTTGAACCCAGCCACAATTAAGAGAACTCAAACTCCCCCCAACACTCGCCCGCTGCAAAGCCTTATTTCCCAAGGCCGTCGCATGACTCTCCAAGCCAGCATTGTCATTCACCGCCATGCCACCCACACTAGTGGTTGGCTTTACCAGCCCTTGTGCTTGCTGCACAACATGCCCTAATTCATGGGGCAAATGATGCTCTTGACCACTAGCCAAATGAATATCAGCCCCCTGTGCATAGGCATGAGCCTGAACGGCGGCCGGTTTGTCTGAATTTCGATGCACCCGAACATGGTCTAAGCTCATGCCCGATAGATTTTCCATCCCCGATTTTAAATTATTCGGCAAACCCGTATTATTAGGTATAGCGTTAAGCGCGCTATCAGGCTGTCGCTGTACCAGCCGATTAGGCCGATTATCTTCAAATTGCAGCCGTTGTTTTTTGCGCTGGGTAACCACACTAGGAAAAGCGCTCTGTCGTTCTTGCTGTTGTGATGCTGCGGCATATTCGGCCATGGGGGTTTCCTTTGAATGATTAATAGCGGCGAGTATTGATAGCACTTACTCGTTGAGTTCAGGGTTGTAATAAGCACAGATCGTTCCACCTTAGCGGCACACGCTAAAGCCAGTCAAAACATCGCCAATACTCACTATGTCGACCTCGTCCTATAATCACCGGGCAAATACGGCCAACCAACAAAAAAAATGGATGAATTGGGCCAGAAGATTAATGACTCCAGACATCGGCACCAATCAAACTGGGTAACAAGTGGCTTCGTTCTTTGCGACTACCACAGAGCCACAGAGAGCGCAGAGGCAACG
Source organism: Phenylobacterium sp. (assembly GCA_047617105.1). Classification (GTDB taxonomy): domain Bacteria; phylum Pseudomonadota; class Gammaproteobacteria; order Enterobacterales; family Alteromonadaceae; genus JABSOG01. Next base: position 96,576 of record JBLGCB010000001.1, read on the forward strand.
CAGAGGAAGAAAAAGCATTTTTTGATTTGTTACCCTAAATTGCAGTAT
>JBLGCB010000002.1:0-87790 GCA_047617105.1 Phenylobacterium sp.
CATCATTGACATTACTCACAGTGACTGTCACGGTGGCTTCTGGCAACACCAAACCCGATAAGTCAGTGACCACATAACTGAAGGTATCGCTGCCGACGAAGTTATTTTCTGGGCTGTAAGTGATAAAACCATTGGCGGTATTAATGCTAGTAGCGCCATGCAGCGCTGCGGTTTGCACCGTCACACTGGCAGGATTGAGTTCGCTGCCCTCACCCGGATCGTTAGCCAACACATCAATGGCAACCACAGCGTCTTCATCAACTGTTGCGCTATCATCAGTGGTACCGGGGATCACCGTGATCACCCTGAAACCCCAACTGCTGCTGTCGCTGAACCCTGCAAAACCATTACCCGCACTGTCAACAAATGCCCCAGCAGCGATATTGATATAATAATTGGTCGACCCAGCCAGGTCGGTGCCCAAAGTGATGGTCGCCACATTGTCACTGATACTAACGGCACTGCCATCAGCAGGTATGGATTCGATCACCGCATCGGTGCTGGTAAGATGTATTTCAATCAGGTTATTGCTGCTGGCTGCACTGATATTTTCATTAAAGGTGATCACCAAATCAGGTTTCACCGCCACATCAATGGCGTTATTGGCAGGTGCCACGGTAGCAATCAATGGTGCAGATGGGTCGTATTGCAATTGTAGCAACTGTGCAGCATCGTTAACATTACCCGCCGCATCTTGAACCCCACTGGCCACCAGTCCAACAATCACTTCTCCTTCTACCGATGGCGTGACGGTGAGCGTGTAACTCGCACCGCTGCCTTGCAGGTTAAAGACCTGGGCATTGCTCAAAGCGACATCTGTCAATGCAAAACCCGTCACTGCTTCGTTAAAGGTGATAGAAACATCAAATGTACCCGTGGTGGGATCTGTTGCAGCGGTCGTTAACGTGGCCGTTGGTATAACGGTATCTTTGCTGACACTGGCCGAGGCCGTGGCACCAACATTGCCGGCTGCATCGGTTAAAATAACATTCAAGGTGATCAGGCCATCGGCCAAAGCAGCAATATTAATATTGCCAATGGTCTGACTTGATGCGGTCACCGTGCCTGTACCATCAAGGACTAAATTGTTGGTTTCAATGCCTCTAGCCTGAGCTGGACGCCCATTGCTATCAGCCACGCTGTAGCTGTAAGTCGCACCAATCTCGGCGTTGCTGAAACTAAAGCTGAGGCTGTTTTCGTTGCTGGTATTAATATTAACGGCATCAATGGTGACGCTGTAATTGGTCGGCGCGGTTTGGTCATCGTCATTGGTGATAGACACCGTTTGCTGTTGCGTGCCGTTTTCACTGGCACTGCCACCACTGACGCTGGAGATATCAACGATAATGGTTTCATTGGCTTCCTCAGTGGCGTCTTGAATCGCCGTCAATGTGGTTGTCGCACTCGTTTGGCCCGCGGCAATAGTGATACTGCTAGCCGGGCTGGTGTAATCCACCCCGCTGGTCGCGGTACCCGAGTAGGCCAAGTTAACGGTCACGCTTTCGAATGAGACCTGACTCAATGTGGCGGTAATGGTGCTAGCACCGCTACCTTCTATTATCGCTGTCGAACTCACCGTTAAGCTGACATTGGCCGTGTCATCATCTGTGATGGTCACGGTTTGTTGCTGACTGCCACTCTCACTCGCGCTGCCACCGCTGACCCCAGTGATAGCAACGATAATGGTTTCACTCGCTTCAACTGTACTATCATCTGTCGCAGTTATTGTCGCAGTGCCTGTGGTTTGGCCCGCGGCAATGGTGATGCTGGTGGCTGACGCGGTATACTCGGTACTCGTCGCAGTTCCGCTGTAGTCTAGGCTGACTGTGACGTTTTCAAAGGTTATGGTATTGAGTGTCGCGCTTATGGTAGAGGTGCCTGCCGCTTCGGCAATGGTATTGCTGCTAACAGCAAGGCTCACTGTCGCAGTATCATCATCAGTAATGGTGACTGTCTGTTGTTGAAGGCCACTTTCACTGGCGCTACCACCGCTAACCCCGGTGATATCCACGATAATGGTTTCGCTTGCTTCAACACTGGTATCAGCAATGGCGGTGAGGGTCGCAGTGCCTGTGGTTTGGCCCGCCGCGATGGTGATGCTGGTGGCTGAAGCGCTATATTCAGTGCTGGTCGCAGTTCCGCTGAAACCCAAGCTAACCGTGACAGTCTCATAAGTCGTACCGCTCAAGGTCGCGGTGACAATACTGCTGCCTGCCGCTTCTGCAATGCTATTGGTGCTGGCGGTCAAAGTGACTGTCGCCACATCATCATCGGTAATGGTGACCGTTTGCTGCTGGATACTTGATTCGCTGGCACTACCACCACTGACCCCGATGATATCGACAATAATGGTTTCGCTGACTTCAACCCCCGTATCAGCTGTCGCCGTTAAGGTTGTGCTGCCACTGGTTTGACCCGCGACAATGGTGATTGAACCGGCCGGGGTACTATAATCAGTGCCATTGCTGGCTGTGCCGCTATAACCGAGGCTCACCGTCACATTTTCAAAAGTGGCGCTACTGAGTGTCGCCGTCACGGTACTGGTTCCGGCCGCTTCTGCGATGGTATTGTTGTCCACGCTCAGCGTCACCGTCGCACTATCATCATCGCTGATGGTGATGATTTGCTGTTGAATACTACTTTCGGTCGCACTGTTGGTCGCGCCCCCCGTGACACTACTGATATCAACAATTAAGCTTTCGCTGCCTTCAACATTGGCATCTGATGTGGTGGTTAATGACGTGGTGGCCGTGGTCTGACCTGCGGTAATGGTGATACTCGATGCACCAGTGCCATAATCAGTCCCATTGGTGGCGGTGCCGCTATAGGCGAGGCCCACGGTAATATCCGCCGTGGTCACCACGTTTGAAGTCGCGGTTAAGGTGCTACTGCCACCGGTTTCTGCAATCGCATTGCTGCTGGCGCTAAGCGTGATTAAAGGCGCGCTTTCATCTTCAATGATATTAATGGTCTGGGTTTGCACCCCATTTTCAGTGGTATTATTGGTTGAGGTGATATCCGCGATGATGGTTTTATTGGTTGAACCTTCAAACAAGCTATCGGGCAATGCCTGCACGGTGACACTGCCGCTAATGCCACCTTGATCGATAACAATTGAACTGCCCGTAGCGGTATAATCGGTGTTTACCACACCGGTGCCGCTATAAGTCAAACCCACATTCACGGTAACGTTGGCACTGGTGATCGCCGACAAAGTCGCGGTTAATACCGAGGTGCCCGCCGCTTCAATGATATTATTGCTACTGGCACTGAGTGTCACCGAAGGCGTGGCAATGCTGTTGACGTTAATGCCGTTGGTTGCATCGGCAATATCAGTACTTAATGCCGCCCCTGCCATCCAGTTATCCGCCGCCGCCAAGTTATATAAAGTATTATCATAAGCTCGGGTGCTAGTGCTATTGAGCAATACCGCAATGGCCGTTTTATCCGCAGCATTAAGCGTGACGGTAAAGCTGGTGCTACTGCTAATCTCGACATCAGTGGTGGTCAGGGTATAAGTGCCCGACGCTTGACCTTTAAGGGTCAGTAAAGACACCGCAACATCATTGGTGACGCCGCTCTTGCTGCTAAAGTTAGAGCCGAACACAGTCAGAGTTCCATTTATACCGCTATAGCTAGCACCGCTAATCAATGGCGTGGTGACATTGGTCACCGTAATGGCGTTGGTGGCATCGGCAATATCGGTGCTATTGGCCGTACCCGGTAGCCAGTTATCGGCCCCAGCTAGGTTATAAGTGGTGGCACTGTTATCAGCGCTGGTGCCATTTTTATTGAGTAATCCATCAACATTGGTTTTATCGCTACCGCTTAATGTGACGGTAAATTCAGTGGCTGAACTGATGTCAATATCGCTGGTACTGGTGATGGTATAAGTCGCGCCCGCTTCACCGGTCAGGGTCAACGTCGAAATATCAACATCATTGCTGCTACCATTGAGATTGCGTAAGTTGCTGCCCGTGACCACTAACGCGCCTGATGTCGCATTATAGCTGGCAGAGATGATGGTGGGAGTGGTGACATTGGCGACGGAGATACCGTTGGCTGTGGTATCAGCAATATTGGCGGTGCCCGCAGCACCGGCCAACCAGTTATCGGCTACCGCCAAGTTATAAGTAGCGCCAGTACTATCTGAACTGGTACCATTTTTATTGAGCAAACCGTCAATATTGGTTTTATCCACCCCGCTTAGCGTTACGCTAAAGCTGCTGGCATCGGTCACTTCCACATTGCTAGTGCTGGTCACAGTGTAAGCTGCGCCCGCTTCACCGGTCACTGTCATTAACGAAATATCGACATCATTAGTGGCACCACTAAGATGAACCAAATCAGTGCCTATCACCACCATTACCCCGCTGGTCGCATCATACGTGGCTGAAATAATGGTGGGCACTGCTACTCCAGTGACGGTGATGGCATTAGAGGTACTGTCACTGGAATCTCCCGCAGTGGTTTGGGCAATAAAATCATCGGCAGCGGCAATATTATAAACCGTAGCATCATCAGCGACAGTACCATCGGTATTGAGCAAACCATGAATATTAAGCTTATCAGCGGCATTTAAAGTGACAGAGAAAGTGGCGGCATTGGTAATTTCAACATCGCTGCTGGTGAGGGTATAAGTTGCAGCTCCCTGACCTTTAAAGGTCAGTTTCGACACGCTAACATCATTGTCGACACCAGATTTGTCCACATAATTTGTGCCTGTGACGGTTAACACCGCCGTTGAAGCATTATAGCTCGCCGAGGTGATGGTCGGGGTTGGCACATTACTTACATTGATCGCATTACCTGTAGTATCAGCAATGCTGGCGCTGGCCGCCGTACCCGTCATCCAGTTATCCGCCGCCGCGACATTGTAAGCAGTACCACTACCCGCGGTGGTGCCATTGGCGGTGATCAGCGCCGTAACGCCAGTCAAATCAGCACCACTGAGAGTAAAGGTGAAACTGGTTGAAGAAGTCAATTCAATATCCACCGCACTGCTAATGGTATAAGTGGCACCATTTTCACCAGTAAAGGTCAGCAAGGAGATATCAATATCATTGGCAGAACCAAACTTTTTGACGAAATTCAGCCCGGTGATGGTCACGATACCCGTGGTGTAATCATAGGCGATTGAAGTGATACTTGGCGTAACCACACTGTTTACAGTCACCCCAGAAGTCGCATCCGCAATATCGGTGGTCGGTGCCGCCCCGGCCATCCAATTATCGGCGGTCGCCAGATTATAAAGCACATTATCATCAGCATTGGTACCGTCTTTATTGAGCAAACCATTGATATTAATTTTGTCGGTCTCACTCATCGTCGCGGTAAAGCCATTAACAGAGGTAATTTCAACGCTCGACCCGGTTAGCGTATAACTGTTACTGCCTTCGCCTTTAAGCGCCAATTTGGTTAAATCAACATCATTGTTGGCACCCACTTTATTACGTAAATTGGTGCCTGTGGCCAGAAAAACCCCAGTGGTAAAGTTATAAGCCACCGAAGTCACCGCAGGTACGGTGACATTGGTTACGGTGATGCCATTATTGGTCAAATCTTTGATATCGGTCGTCGCCGCGGCACCGGGCATCCAGTTATCTGCTACCGCCAAATTATAAGTTGTACCACTGTCTGAAGTGACACTGTTTTTATCCAACAAACCATCAACATTGGTTTTATCGGCCCCGCTCAAGGTCACGCTAAAACCGTTTTGCGAGTCGATCTCAACATCGGTGGTACTGGTGACGGTATAAGTTGATCCGCTATCTCCGGTAAAGGTCATCAAAGACACATCAACATCATTGGCACTGCCAGATTTATTACGCAAGAAAGTGCCAGTAACCAGCACAACACCGCTGGTGGCATCATAGGTGGCAGAGGTGATGGTCGGTGAAGTCAAATTGGTGACCGTAATGGTATTGTTGGTCAGGTCCTCAATATTTCGGTTTGCCGCCGCCCCGAGCATCCAGTTATCTGCCGCCGCCAAATTAAAGGTGGTACTACTGGTGGCTGACACCGTGCCATTTTTATTTAAAATGCCATCAACATTGGTTCTGTCTGCGCCGCTCAACGTCACGGTAAATTCTGTCGCAGAGGTAACCTCAACGTCGCTGGTACTAACGATGGTATAAGAGGCTGGACCTTCTCCGGTAAAGGTCAGGGTGGAGATATCGACATCGTTGGTGACACCATTAAAACTCACAAAATTAATGCCCGTCACAACCAAAATCCCACTGGTGGCATCATAAGTTGCGGTATCAATGATTGGCGCTGCGACATTGCTCACCGTCACCGCATTGAGGGTTAAATCGGCAATATTGGCATTGGTGGCTGCGCCAGCCAGCCAGTTGTCGGCACCGGCCAAATTATAAGTAGCCCCACCATCGGCAATTAGACCATCTTTATTCATCAGCCCATTCACCACCAATTTGTCAGCCGCATTTAACGTCACACTAAAGTTGGTTGAATCGGTGATCTCAACATTCGCAGAGGTCAAAACATGGCTGATATTACCCTCGCCATTAAGGATGAGTTTGGTGACATCAATATCGTCACCGGCAGATTTATGGCTAAAATTGGCCCCCGCCACCGTCAAAATCCCAGTACTAGCATCATAAGTGGCAGCAATGATTGTCGGCAGCAAAACATTGCTCACGGTAATGGCATTGACTGCATCAGCAATGTCAGTATTGGTATTGGCCCCAATCATGTAATTGTCTTGGGCATTCAGGTTATAGTTGGTCGCCCCGTCATCGGCCTGAGTGCCATTTTTATTGAGTAAACCATTCACCACCAATTTGTCGGCGGTATTAAGGGTGGCACTAAAACTGCTGGCATCGGTAATTTCGACACTGGTGCTGGTCAAGGTATACGTGGCCCCAGCTTCACCAGTTAGGATCAGCTGGTGCAAGTCCACATCAGCCGAGCTAACCTGATTAACAAAGCGAGTGCCTGTCACCGCAAACACGCCGCTGGTAGCATCATAAGTGGCCGCAGTCACCGCAGGCGCGACAACATTGCTGACCGTAATGGTATTGCTGGTGATATCGGCGATATTACCTTCTGGCCCGGCGGCCAGCCAGTTATCAGCGGCTTGCAGCAAGTAATTTGAGCTATTATGCGAGGTTGTTCCATCTTGGGTAAATAGACCATTGGCATTGTGAATATCTGTAGCACTAAGATTAATGGTAAAAGTAGAAGTGTTGGTAATTTCGACACTGGCATCGGTCAGGGTATAGGCATAATTACCATGGCCAGACAAGGTAATAGTGGTGGTGACGATATCATTGGTGACGCCACTTTTATGGGCGAAACCGCTGCCAGTCACCACCAAAGCGCCACTGGTGGCATCATAGAGGGCAGAGATGATAGTAGGATTCACCACCCCGCTGACCGTAATACCATTGAGGGTTAAATCCTCAATATTGGTGTTGGGGGCACCACCGGCCATCCAGTTATCTGCTGCCCCAAGATTATAAGTGGTATTTAATACAGAAGCCGCACCGTCTTTATTGAGCAAACCATTAACAAAAAGCTGATCGGTGGCGTTGAGGGTCACGCTTATGCTGGTTTCACTACTAATTTCTTGTGCCGCAGTGGTTAAAACGTAACTATCACCACCATCACCGGTCAAGGTAAAGGCAGCCGGATTCACATCAGTGGTCCCGACTTTTTTACTAAAGCTGGTCCCATTCACCACCAACACGCCAGTGCCAAAATTATAACTGGCGTCGGTAATAACCGGTTGTGCCACCGCACTGACCGTCACCCCAGTGGTGGCATCGGCGGTATTGCCCGCGGTGACATTGGCCATAAAATTATCGGCGGCGGCCAAATTATAACTGGTGCCCGAATCTGATTGTGCCACGTCTTTATTAAGCAAACCATTGACATTGATTTTGTCGATATCCGAGAGCGTCAGGGTAAACCCGGTGACACTGTCAATATTGACATTGGCGGTATCGGTCAGAATATAAGTAGCCCCTGCTTCACCGGTAAAGGTAAATAAATTGGCTGTCACATCGGTGCTGCCGCCACTAACAAAGTTCACCCCTGTCGCCACCAATACCCCGGTAGAAAAATTATAAGCGCTACTAGTAATGGAAGGCACAGGCACATTGCTGACCGTAATGGCATTGAGGGTCGCATCGACAATACTATTGTTCGGTGCAGCCCCGGTCATCCAGTCTTCTGCTGCATTAAGGTTATAAACCACATTATCGTCAGCCTGAACGCCGTCTTTGTTGAGCAAGGCATCAACCGAGGTTTTATCGCCGCCAGTCAAGGTCACGTTAAAGCTGTTTTCGCTGCTGATTTCGACACCAGAAGAGAGTGTATGAGTACCACTGCCTTGCCCCAACAAGGTGATTTTGGTTAAATCGACATCATTGACACTGAGTTTTTTAACAAATCGAGTGCCCGCCACTGATAAAATACCGGTGGAAGAATCATAAGCGGCACTGGTGATCACCGGGTCCGCAGAACTGCTCACCGTCACCGCATTAACGCCATTATCAACCGTCACTGCGCCCGTGGCAGCGCCCTGCTGCCAATCTTCAGCGCCTTTGAGGTTATAGACAGTATTGTCGTCCGCCTGAGTGACGTCTTTATTGAGCAAACCATTAACGTTGAGTTTGTCAGTATCGGTTAGAGTGACGGTAAATTCGGTTTCAGAAGTGATTTCGACATTGCTGGAAGTGAGGGTATATTCCCCCGACGCCTGTCCCACCAAGGATAACTTGGCGACATTAATATCATCACCTGAAAATTTTCGGGCAAAACCGCTACCCGTCACCACCAGCGCTTTGGTGCTGGCATTGTAGGTCGCCGAAGCGATCGCTGGCACCACCACGTTGCTCACCGAGACGCCATTGGTAGCATCTGAAATCGGTTGGCTAGTACGTGCCGCCACCATGTAATTATCAGCGGCATCGAGGTTATAGGTGGTGCTATTATCATCCGCCACCGTGAGGTCTTTATTGAGTAAACCATTGACGATAATTTTATCGGCGGCAGTTAAGGTGGCACTGAAACTGCTGGCATCGGTGATTTCGACATTAACAGCAGTTAATGTATGGGTATTGCTGCCTTCGCCTTTAAGGGTGAGCTTGGTTAAATCAATATCACTAGCACCAACTTTATTAACGAAATTGGTGCCAGTCACCATTAACACGCCAGTGGTGGCATCATAAGTCGCAGCTGTCATCGTCGGATTGGCGGAATTGCTAACAGTCACTCCATTAACGGTTAAATCCTTGATATCTACATTACCCGCGCCGCCAGCCATCCAGTTATCGGCCACGGCAATATTGTATAACTTGCCGTCATCGGCATTTAGCAAGTCTTTGTTTAAAATGCCGTTGACATGATGTTGGTCGGTAGTACTAAGGGTGACGGTAAAGGCGGTTTCTGAAGTGATCCCCACATTGGCCGTATCGGTTAAAGTATAACTATCGCCAGTGGTGGCGCTGAGGGTAATGGTATTGGCAACCACATCGCTATTTGAAGCGCTGACGCTGGACATTCTGGTCCCGGTCACCACCAAAGCGCCGCTACTGGCGTCATAAGTGGCAGAGGTGATGGCCGGGTTGGCGTAGTTACTGACGGTGATTTCACTGGTGGGGATCGCAGTATTACCAGTCGTAATATTGGCAATAAAATCATCAAGCGTTGCCAAATTATAGGCAGTGCTATCATCTGCCACGGTAAGATTTTTATTGAGTAAAGCGTCAACTCGGCGCTTATCTACGCCGCTAATGGGGATGGTAAATTGAGTAGCTGAATCCCGTTCAATATTGGTGGCAGAAGTTAAGGTATATTCACTACCACTGCCACCTTCTCCGATGATTTTCAGTTTATTCACCGTCACATCGTTGGTACCACCGCCTTGGGCTTCAAAATTGGTGCCGGTGACGACTAGGTTGCCAGTCGATGGGTCGTAGGTAACGCTGCTGATGGTTGGGGTAACACTGGCTGAACTGACCTTTGCGGTAACGCCTATGGTCGGATCATTGGTGGCATCAGAGTTATTGTCGCCTAAAAACCCGTTATAAGTGGTATTACCGGTCTGGCTGTCTGCCACTGTTTGGCCAGTGGTTTCATTCAGTTTCCAATAACCGATTAAGTTGGTATCACTTAAAGTGGTCAGCTCGACGGGGCTACCACCATTGTAAGCTGTTGACACTTCGCCAGCGGTGCGTGCGGTTTTATAAAATCGAATATCATCAATGGTGCCCTGCATACTGTTGGCAGCGCCAACAAAATTACTACCAAATTGAAGTGTGGTGACACCTCCACTATGCATATCAGGTAAGGTTGTACCACTAGTCAACGCTGACCATACACTACCACCAAGAGTGGAAGTATCAGCAACATTGGCCGTGCCAACCAAACTACCATCTTGATAAAAATCCCAAGTACCACTATCAAACACCCAAACAAAATGATACCAAGTGCCCGTATTAATGGTCACCGTCGTTGTCGACTGATTAAAATCGCCCGCATTAAGGCTTGCGCCATCAAAATCACTGACCAATCGATTATTAGAGAACCCGCCCCAAACAAGTTTGGCTGAATCGTTCGCTGGCATCTCCCACATCACAATGGGCTGCGTGACATCAGAGAAATTGGCCCAAAACTCAAGGGTAAAAGTGGTTAAACCATTTAAAGGCGTTATGGCAGCATCAATTTGAATATTCTGCCCATTAGTGCCAAAAGTATATCCGGTGGTTGCCGCAGCCCATGTCTGGGTTGGCAGAATTAACAATAACAAAGCCAATAATAATTTTTTCATCGTATCGAAAAACCTGTTTAGGAACAAAAGTCAAGAAGAATTCTAAAATAACGCTGCACTATGACTATTAACCATAGTAAAATCCATCAAAAATTCAACTTTTCCGCTTATAGAATCATATTTAAAGACTAAAGTATTCAGCATTTATGATTACGACTATTTTTTAACCTTTTTTTGCTGTGTTACTTGCAGTTTCCGTTACAGTGTCTTTTACTTTAATGATTCTTTATTCAACAAAACTAACCAAAAGTAAGGGGAATATTATGGAATTTATCATGGGTGGCATTATTATGTTTGGTGGCAATTTCACACCAAAAAACTTTGCATCTTGTGAGGGGCAGCTAGTTGCCATTAGCGCCAACCAAGCATTATACTCAATATTAGGCACTACATTTGGTGGCGACGGGCGAACCACTTTTGCGCTGCCAGATTTAAGAAGCAGGGTCCCCGTAGGACTAGGAAGAGGACCAGGACAATCAGCCATCACTCTGGGCAAATATTATGGCACTGAATCAACTCAGATGACCATTGCGCAAATGCCAACTCACTCACATAAAGCAGCTTTTAAAGGTAACGGCGGGGGGACAGGTAGTTCTCTCACGGCAACAGCAAAAATGTTTGTAGCAGGCAAAAACGCTGATTCTCCAGATCCGACGAGTGCTTATCTTGCCAATACAACATCAGGCTTTAGTTCTACTGCTGTCTATAACACCACCCGAGGCACAGCGACCTTGGCAGCAGATGCGATTGACGTCTCCCTCTCCGGCAGCACCGGCGGCATCACTGGTGGCACGGTCGCCGTCAATCCAACAGGTGGTGGGCAGAAGCTAACCAACATCCAACCCTCGTTGGGTATGAGATATTTGATTTGCACGCAGGGATCGTTCCCATCAAGAAGTTAACCGCTGTGCTCACCGTCAATTAAAGCGCCTTCAATACTGCTGGCGCTGCTATAAAACATCAAACTGGGCTCCGGCATCCAGACCAAAACGTTCAGCAAAAGCCAAACCGCTAAATACCCCTTCAGTAATGGTTAACACATCCAAACGTAACGCACCATCGATGGTGGCCACTATCAGCCCTTCAGGCTCGCCGACCAGCAACACGGTACCAGCAGGCACACCAAAGGTTGGATGATCAACCACAGTTGCTTGCAACAATCCGACAAAAGATTGATGCCAGACAATCATCGCGCCATTAAACAACGGATTACCCGCCCTAGCCATCGCCGCAATCTCTGCGCCTTTCATGGTTTGCCAATTGATGATTAAATCTTGCTGAGTTGGCATCGGTGCCGCCAATGCCTTCTCTGTTTTAAGGATTTGCACTGTTGCCGTCAAGGTATTGTCCTGCAACTGACCGATAAATTGCAGTACAAAACCCGGTGAGTGCTCGGCCATCACATGGCCAAAACTGTTTAAGGTGTCCAGAGGGTGCAGCGGGAAACGTTGTTGTAGCATAATATCACCGCTATCAAGCTTTTCTTCCACCTTTAAGATGCTTAAACAACCTTCGCTTTCGCGGTTGCGTATCTGCCAATACAACGGCATCGCCCCGCGATATTGTGGCAAAGCTGAGGCATGTAAATTAAACAAGCCATTGGCAAAAACCCCCAGCACAGACGTTGGTAATTTATGGCCAAACGTGAAGATTAGCCCGGTATTGGCTTGCCAAGCTTCAATTTGATGGGCTATTTGATGGGTAATGTTTTCAGGCTGTTCAACTTGATAACGAATATGAGGGATATTGGCCTGACTCAGTTGCTGAGCCAATTGCATCGAATCTTCATCAACACGGTCGCTCAGCACCACACCAGCCAGGTGTTGTGATTGCAGTAATTGATTTAAGGTCGGGATCACGATGCTGCTAGAAGCAAAAAGCACCACTTTAACGGTGTTATTATCCATAAACAATTAACTCCCCACGCCAACCGTGGCCAAAAACCCAGGCAAGCCATTGAGCCGATAGAAGAATTTCAGCGTATCGCCACTTTGCACCAATAAATCACCGGGTTTAGCATCATGAGGGGTAAAGTTAATACATACATGCAAGTCCGGTAACGGATGGGTGATGCCCGAATCATATTCTCCGAGATATTCATCGTTATAGGTTTTTATTTGGGTGCAGATCAGCAATATCGGTTGCTCCGGCTTATCCTGATATTGTGCCAGTGGCGGGATCACCACCTCACCACATTCGATCAAACGGGTATTTTCATCCAGTACGCGTTCGGTTAACCCGCGCAATGAGCTTGGGGTTAAACGTAAAATGTCGCCCAATTCCACCCGTTGATCAACGCTATCTTGTGGCATATTCGCTTCACAGAGCCTGGAACTATTATCACGCCATTGCTCAACAAACTCTTGCTGACCGAGATTTAACACCGCGCGTAAAACCACCTCTTGAGGCAAAAATACCCCATCAACTTCCATTATGGCGGCAAAATGACGGGCCATAGGCAAATGCCCCTCCCGGCTAAAACCGTGCTGCATCGCTTCTAGCACCACCATATGTATCGGTGTTGTTGGTTGATACTCACAAGCGTCCTGACAACAAATTTCATTGATATAACCACTCAAGCCCATATCATGAACTATCGCCTCTAAACTGGCCGCAGCACCGGGCTGGATATCAATCAGGGTCAGGCGAAGATCATTTTCATCATACAGGCCCTTTTGCTGATAATAGCCAATTAATGGCAATAACAACGGGGCAAAGGGGCCGCAAGCTGGGTAAACGATATGCAAGCAATCATCATAGCGATTTTTTAAGTCGGCAATGGCTTGATGTGCCCCGCGAATAAATGAACGCACCCGCAAAACATCTTTTTGCGTGGTGACACAATGATCAGGCGATATCACCAAACCGTGGCGCGAAATAAACTGTCGCTTACGGGCGGAGGGATCAATATCAGCCATCTGATAAACCTGATTAAGCTGGTCAAACAGCGCCACCAGCTTTGGCTCCAAAGCAGTAATATCGACGGTTTGTTGATTGAGTATTTGGCTAACCGCATCAACAATACAGCTTGGTAAGCTGGTGCTTTGCGGTTCGGGTTCTGTTGGGGCGGTGATCTCGGATGGTATCGATTGGCTGAGTTGTTGGCGTAATAAATCATCCAATGAACCCGTTGATAACTGCGGATCGGCGTAATCCGCAGCGGTAGAAAAAGGGGTATCGTCTCCCATCACATTTTTAGTCATGCTTTGTCCTTCATTATTGATCTTATGGCAAACACGATCTTAAATGTATCAGACAACAGTGATAATGCCATTAAATAACAAAAAACTATGACGGCACTATGAAGGCACTACAACATCACATTGTAATGCACTTGTTTAACGAACCAGCTGAGTTTTTCATTCAAATAGTCCAGCACTTCTTCTTTATGGCTGTTGATAAAGAAGTGGTCACCATCATACTGTCTGACATCCACATGACCGTCCATCAATTCATGCCATTTTAATACATCCGCTTCTGGCACATCGGTATCGCCGGTGCCATACAGTAAACTGGCATCACATTTAAGTTTGTGTTCGCCTTTGTAGCTGAAGGTTTCACTAAGGGCAAAATCAGACCGCAACACCGGCATAAAGAGTTCCATCAGTTCTTTTTGCGCCAAAATTTCTTTCGGGGTGCCGCCAAGGCTTTCGAGTTCTTCAAGAAATTCATCATCTGGCAAGGCGTGTAAAGCGCGTTTTCTGGCGGGTAAATGAATTGCACGTTTGGCAGAAACAAAGTGATATAACTGACGTGAAAGGTGTGGATTGGTCGCCGCTTTTTGTTGTAATGCACGGGCTAATTCAAAGCTGAGCATTCCGCCATTACTATGGCCAAAGAAGATAAACGGCTTGGTCAGCAACGGCATAATTTGCGGCAATAATGCCTCAATCATACCATCACAAGAGCTGATTAATGGATCGACAAAACGGCTCGCTCGACCCGGATACTGAACGCCAATCACCTCAACCTCAGGGGGTAAACTTTCACACCAGTCCTGAAAAATCTGGGCACTGCCACCAGCGTAAGGAAAACAAAATAATCTGATCACGGCATCAGGCGCCGGTTTGGTGACGTTAAACCACTTATTACGATATAAACTTGGCATCTTTGCTAGTCCCATTTCCATTGTTAATTACTGAATAAAAGCGCTTATAAAGGTCAATTTCATTGATTAGCGCGAAAAAAACCTCAAAAACCCCGACTCGGACTTAGAAAAAGCCATTATATAAGCACTATAGTACCGGGCAATATAGCAAAAATGGCCTGTTTCAACAAGTTAACGCGACAGCGAAAAAGTTGATTAAAAATGCTGTGCTATACTGATTATTAAGTAGCCAATTGGCCATTAGACGCAGACGGACGTAGAATGAATAAAGCAAGCTGTCTTATCAACATGCTCATCATCATTTGTTTACTGAGCAGCGGCTTAGTTTGTGGCCAAACCGATGAAGTCGACCCGTTTAACTTGCCATTAGAACAACTGTTTAACACCCAAGTCAGCACTGCCTCGGGTTGGGACGAAGCGCTGCGAGATGCCCCGGCAGCCATGATGATCATCAGCCGAAAAGACATAGAACAGCGTGGTTACAGCAGTCTCGGCGATATTTTTGCCGACCTGCCAGGTTTTGATGCCATCGGTTTTGGCACCACTGCTCAAATTGTCGCCTATCAACGGGGTTACCGCACCACCGCCATGCAGCGCACGCTCATTGCCATCAATGGTGTATTAGACAACCACCTATGGACCCATCGACTAACCGCCAACCACCAATACCCGATGACCGCCATTGAACGTATCGAAGTGCTTTATGGCCCGGCTGGGTCTATTTATGGCCCCAATGCATTTCTGGGCGTAGTGAATATTATTACTCGCCAACCAGATGAGGTTGATGAAGAAGATGAACAACCCTATTGGCTCAACGTCAGCGCCACTTTGGGCGAAGATAACACCCGTGGTTTTAGTCTTGACGGCGGTGGCAAACTCGGTGATGTAAACTTCAATTTTGCGCTGCAACAATACCGCAGCGACGGTGCCAGTCTTGATGACTATCCTAGCTGGGGATTTGCCAATGCCAACTGGCTGAACAATACCGACGTTTGGGGACCGGTATTACAACATCAAAGCAACGGCGAAAATTACGGCCATTATCTAAACCCGGATGATGACTGGGGTTTGCTCAGTGAGATCAGCTACCACGACACCACCCTCGGCGTGATCTCTTGGTCAACCACCCGCGGTTATGGTCTCTATTATGCCTTTGATCATGCTCAACCCAATGCCAGTTGGCAAACCGGATCTCGTCAGTTCTACCTCAAACATGACACCGCCATTAATCATAAACTCAAGTCAAAAACCTTGCTTAAATACCATATCAGTGATTATCGCGGCGACTTTGCTGAGGCCATGGTGGACTCAAACGAAGGTCAACAAAACTTCTCTTACGTGTCGATTTCTGATTGGAACACCGATAACGATAGCTGGAAGTTTCGTCAAGATTTTGAGTATCAGGCCAACGACCAGTTAAAAGTCAGTGGTGGACTCAAGTATGCGCGTAAAGACCTGACCAAAGCCTATGATATTTGCAATTATTATGCTGATAGCTTTTGCTCAGCGGATAATGGCAACGACGACGGCCCCCATGGGCTGGGTGCTGGTATTTTTCATAGCACCGATGCACAACTTACCCTTGGGCCACCTCCTTTGGCTAATATACCTCGCCTCAATAAAGTCAAAACCAGCGATAAAGGCGCTTATGTCCAGCTGGGTTGGTTGCCCGAGCATTGGCGTTTTTCGGCCAGTTTACGTTGGGATGATAATTCTGTTTACGGTGCATTTTTCAAACCTCGTCTGTCTGCCATTCATCACTTGAACGACCAGAGCACCATTAAACTGATCTACGCCGAAGCCTTTCAAGAACCCGCCCCACAGCAACTCTACGGTGGTTGGACTGGGCGTAAAGCCAACCCAGATTTACAACCCGAAGAAGTGAGCAATATCGAATTGATCTTGATGCACCAACAGGGCAACTGGTCCCATGATGTTTCACTCTATCACGCCAAATATAATCATGTGATCAAAGAAGAAGCGCAAAATGCCGGAAAACGTGATGTCACTGGTGTTGAATACCGGGGTAACACCACCTTTGCCAATCCGCTAGGCAACACTGACAGCGTTGAAGATATCACGGCCAACTTCTATTACAGCTGGACCGACGCCAAAAGTGCCATCACCTACGACCATGATATCGATGAATGGATTGATGGCCGAGCAGAGTTGGGCGATATCGCCCGCCATAAAATCAGCGCGGCGGTTAACCTTCCTTGGAGTGAAGCCATCAATATCAACCTCAAAGCCAACTGGGTGGGTGATCGCACCCTTTATTTACGCAATAAACTGCGGGCGCAGGGTAAAAAGGCCGACAGTTATACCACTGTGGACTTGACGTTAAACTGGTCATTCAACCCCATGGCTGATCACCCTGTTAAACTTAAACTCGCCATCACCAATTTATTTGATAAGGCTTATTACCATCCTGGTGGTGAGGCGGCAGATTCGGGAGATGATTTTACCGAGCGCGCTCAAGGGGTGAGAAACTCACTTGTCCCCCAGGTCGGGCGACGTTGGTTATTGAGCGTTGGGTATGAATTTTAGCGAATAATGTGAGCGCAAAATACACTGCCATCCATCCCCAGTTCAATATCTCTTATGCTTTTAAAGCATGTTACTAGTGGTTTTAGAATGTTTTATTCTCAAAATAATTGCTGACTAAATAACCAGTATGATTGCCTGGTGCTATACTTATATACAGTATAAAGCTGATAACTATAGCATTCAGGAGAACAAAATGTTGTTAAATGAAAATCACTTATTTGATCACGCCAATCGCGAATATAAGAATATTAGTAATATCGAACTTGGCGATGAAATCACGCTCATGGCCGGACAAATTACTGCCGCGACCTATTGTTTTTTAAAAATGCTCGCTGAATTCGACCGCCGCAAAGGTTGGGACAACGGGTGTATCCGTTCTTGCTCACACTGGTTAAGCTTAAATTGTGGCATGACTGCGACTACGGCTCGCGAAAAGCTACGGGTTGCCCATTGCCTTGAAAAACTGCCTAACATCAATAAAGAATTTGAAAGCGGTAAGCTCAGCTATTCTAAAGTGCGCGCCATGACCAGAGTGGCGACTGATGACAACGAAGACATTTTATTAAGTGTTGCCATCGGCGGCACTGCCAGTCATATAGAAAAGCTGGTTCGTAGATATCAACTGGTGGATGAAAATCAAAATCCTGTAGAGCAAGGCGATGAATATCAGCAACGAAAGTTGGACTATTATCAGGATGATGAGGGCATGTGGATTCTGCACGCTAAATTACCTCAGCTTGAAGGCGGCTTACTGGTTAAAGCGATTGAAGAAATCATAAGGCAGCAGGATAAAAATCATTCAGAACAAGTGTCTGAAAAGGAGCAAAATGCTTCCGCGGAAGCGCCTGGACAGGAACAAGATGCTTCCACACAAGTGCCTGAAAAGGAGCAAAATGCTTCCGCGGAAGCGCCTGGACAGGAACAGATAAGCGTGCCAGTGGTTGAAAAAGCCAGCTATAGTCAAAAACGTGGGGACGCGCTTGCTTCTCTAGCGGAACACTACATAGCGACAGCAACTGTTGATGATGAAAATGGCGGCGTTCAGGCATTGGCTGGTCATGAACGCTGTCAGGTGGTATTACATTTAAGTGTTGATACTTTAGAGGCTGAAGCCAAACCTAAACACGAGCACGGTGAAAGCTGCCATTACCTCACCCCGCCGAATGTGGATTATCAGTGGATCTCTATAGCCAATGCCAAACGTTTTAGTAGTGATGCCAGTTTGTATACGGTTTTAGAAGATAAATACGGTAACGTGCTCAATGTTGGCAGAAAAACCAGGACTGTCGGCACCGCATTGAAGCGAGCGCTGGATTTGCGCGATGAAATCTGCCGTTTCCCCGGATGTTGTGCTAATAAGTATGTTGATTTTCATCATATCAAACACTGGGCAGATGGTGGTGAGACCGAACCTGATAACCTTATCAAGCTATGTCGATTTCATCATGCTCAACTACATAAGGGTCATTACGCCATCACAGTACAACAACAAACTCAAGAGAACAACGGCCAGAAGTGGGAGTTTGAAACAGCCGCAGGTGAAATCATAAACCCGAACCCTACACCACTACCAATTACAACAAACAAAGACTTTTTAGGCGTACAATGGCCCAACATTGATAGTCGAACTGGGGTTTCTAGTTGGCGGGGCGAGCCATTGAATTATTCAGAGGCACTTGGAGATTTACTTTGGTGTAAGCATCGTAATTTCGATAATTTACTTCGTTATTAACCAATGGTCTCTCTTCTATTGGGGCAATTCTACATAGGCGGCCTGCCCTGCTTCCGTGGAGATCGAAGGTGCACTTTCAATATTTATAAATATAAGGCGGTAGGTTACGCCATAAACAAAGTAATATGGATTAGTTAATTATTGTCAGTTTTTCGCCCAAAGCGAGCAAGTTGTCAATAATCAGAACTAACAGCAAAAACTTGTTTACATGATAAATTCTAATTGAAAGGATGGTATTGGCGACGAAATATTACACTCACTTACCCCAGGCGGTCATTCAAACATAGTTATGCTCAAAACAGTTGGTATGTTACTATTTAGTCTATTTTTAAACTATAATTTGGACCCTTAATAAGAATCAATATAATGAATGAAATCATAACCAGCATAAACGACGGAGGCAACCCAAATCCAACCACAGGAACAGGTTATCGTGTTGCTGTTCCTTGGGGTTTCCGAAAATTACATTTTGATAAATACGCTGATAGAACCGTGACACTCAAGCTTGAGGTTGGGGTGTGCGAGATAATTCTAACAGATTCATTTTGGAATCGCTGCAACGAGCTTAAACATCAACTTGTCGGAAAGCTGCTGATAAAACACCAAGCAACTGATTGGGTTAAAAATAAACCAAATCAAGTACTACTTAAAAAATTAGAAGAAGGAGTGTTTGAGGTGCAGTGGCTTAATAAAGTTAAAAGTTAATCAAGTATCAAACCTTTATAGGGAATAGTTACCCGCTTACTAAATTTCAAAGTATTCGCCCATTGCTAGCAAACTGCCTAACAAGACTCAGCCAAGAAGTGACAACTACCTTGGAAAACACAGACGCTGTCGCCTCGATAGCATCCATGTAATCGACTCAGCCTGCAAGTATCCAAAGCACAATCCCTCTACTGCCAAATTATCACAAAAAAACACCGATAAGAAAAACTCAAAACAAAGAGGCTGCGTATTTTCATGAAAATATGCAAAGGAAGTCGTTGATTTACTAAATTCGCCTCAAACTGGCCGAGAGAAAGCGAAGATCTAGGGTAGGGTATGACTTGTCTGGCTAAAGTAGTAACAACCTTCTAGTAGCAGATTGTTAAAACGAAACAAAGAATATGCACTACCTACAAGAGCAGAATTAAAGTCAATAATATATAGGAACATTCGAATGTTAAGTAAAGTTATATTGGTAATAAGCTTTTTAATTGGTCTCTCTCACCAGCAAATCACAAACTGGAAAAAAATATTGAATGGATTCTACAAATTCATACTCTTATTGACCGTCATTATGATAACGGGACTAAATACTCTCTACGCTTCCCAACTCCCTTCAGGTTCAATCGAGTTAATCCTCAACAACCTTTACGAGCGTCAAGCCATTTATTTATTCGTTATAGGTATAGTGTTAATGTCATATCAAGTTGCTCTACTGGTTGTTGCAAATAGTTTATACAAGTCTCTGGTAGACTAAAGAGGAAGCAAAAAGGAAAGTGACTTTCCCATGATTTCTCTGCTCGCTTTGTGGCCACAGCGAGCAGAATTAGCCAATTGAATATGGTATTAACTCTAGGACAAACAAATCCCCCTCACACCCACACCAAAAGAATACTTATTCACCAAATACACACATACACAATATAAATGCACTTTTTTTAGCTTTTTAATCTTTTTTGTTTGCATTGCCAAAATAACCATGTTAAAAATAGCTCCATTGAAACAAGCAACAGAGGCGAGGCTATTATGATCAAGCGATTACAGACCAGCAAGCTAGACTCACTGACCATTATGGCCAGCCTTTGTGCGACCACTTTGATGATGCGCCGTCGCCATCACATCAAAGACAAAACAGGCTTAGCCGGGCGCAACGAGTGAAGTAACAGATACACTCTACTGAAATTGCAAAAACCCGGCCATAGCGCCGGGTTTTTTTATGGCTTTTTAACTCAGACAAACTAAAGTCATATGAATATCAGATAATCAACCATTAACAAGAAACAGCAGGAACTGCCATGAAACATTTTATCACCACCGCCGATTGGAGCCAGCAAGAACTTCAATCGATGATTGATACCGCCAATGAGTTTAAGCAAGGCGCACAAAGCGACGCCCTTAAAGGCAAGTCTGTGGCACTGATGTTTTTTAACCCAAGTCTGCGTACCCGCACTTCATTTGAGCTGGGTACTTGGCAAATGGGTGGCCATGCCATCGTACTCGAACCGGGCAAAAGTGCTTGGCCATTAGAATTTGAACTCGGCACCACCATGGACAGCACCGCCGAAGAACATGTGATTGAAGCAGCGCAAGTATTATCTAGATATTGCGATTTGATTTGTGTGCGTGCATTCCCAGCCTTTATTGACTGGCAACAAGACCGACAAGATAGCATGATCAAGGCATTTGCCCAATATGCCACGGTGCCGGTGATCAACATGGAAACCATCACCCACCCTTGTCAAGAACTGGCCCATATGCAGATGATTCAGCAAAACATCGGCAAGCCAAAAAACAAAAAATATGTCCTCACCTGGACCTATCACCCTAAACCGCTCAATACCGCCGTGGCCAACTCATCGCTGCTGATTTCAACCAAATTTGGCATGGATGTGACCTTACTCTGTCCCAACGAAAACTACCTATTAGACCCGCGTTATATGGAACTGGCCAAACACAATGCCGAGCAAAACGGCGGTAGCTTTAATGTCACCCATAACATCGATGAAGCTTACGAAGGCGCAGATATCGTTTATGCCAAAAGCTGGGGCGCACTGCCATTTTTCGGCAATTGGGCACCAGAGAAAGAAATGCGCGAGCAATACAAACACTTTATTGTCGATGAAGAAAAAATGGCCAAAACCAATAACGGCCTGTTCTCTCATTGCTTACCACTGCGAAGAAATATTAAAGCCACCGATGGCGTGATGGATGCCCCTTATTGTAAGGCCATCGACGAAGCTGAAAACCGTATTTATGTGCAAAAAGCCGTGATGAAGCAATTAGTGAACCAATAAACAGAATTAACACCAATTTTTAGTAGGAAAGAAAACGCTATGAGCAACACCACAGCAGCACCAGACCTCACTCAAGACAAACAAGTCGTACTGGCATTCTCAGGCGGATTAGATACCAGCTTCTGCGTACCTTACCTAATTGAACAAGGTTATAAAGTCACCACCATTTTTGTTGATTCAGGCGGTGTGAGTGAAGAAGAAAAGCAAACCATCGAACAACGCGCCATGTCATTAGGTGCGGTTGCCCATAAAGAAGTCAGCATCGCCGCAGGATTGTGGCAACGGGTGATCACCCCGCTGATTCAAAGCGGCCAATGGTATCAAAACCAATATCCTTTATTATGCTCAGACCGTTATTTGATTGTTGAAGCGGCACTGAAATTATGTGATGAACTGGGCACCAAAAACTTCTCCCACGGCTGTACTGGCATGGGTAACGACCAAGTCAGATTCGATATGACCGTGCATTGCCTTGGCGACTACAACATTCTTTCACCAATTCGAGAAATTCAAAAACTGACCGGCGAAGTGCGCGCTTATGAGCAACAATACCTGCAAGACAAGGGTTTCTCGGTCTCTAGCCAAGTCAGCCATTATTCAATTAACGAAAACCTGCTCGGTGCCACCATTTCGGGCTCTGAAATCGACCAATGGCAGCAACCAGCAGACGCCAGTTATGTATTAACACCTGCGCCTTCTTCACAAGCCGGTCTTGAACCAACCACGTTGACCCTAGCCTTTAAACAAGGTGAACTGGTTGCACTGAACAACGACCCATTAAACGACAGCTATACTGGCGAACAGGTGATGCAGCAGTTGAACAAATTGGTCGGCAGTTATGGTATTGGCCGAGGTGTATATACCGGCGATACCACCATTGGTCTTAAAGGCCGCATCGTATTTGAAGCCCCGGCCATCGCCGCACTTAACGCTGCCCATACCGCATTAGAGCAAGCGGTATTGTCCAAAGCACAAAATCGATTTAAAGCCACCATCGCCCAGAAGTGGACCGAGCTGGTGTATGAAGGTTTCTTCTATGAGCCGTTAAAATATGACCTCGAAGCGTTTTTAAGCTCTTCACAAACCCAGGTCACTGGCACCGTTACCTTAGAACTCAGTCAAGGCCAGCTACACGCCGTGGCAGTTGAATCTGACAATATTCTCAAAGACAGCGGTTCTGTTTATGCCCAATCGGCTTCGTGGAATATCGAAGAAGCACTGGGTTTCATCAAATTATTTGGCAAGTCGGCAACATTAGCGGCTAACCAACTCAAAGCAAAGAAGTAGGGCACGGCCAATGACTCAAACAGCATTAACGAATACCCTCGCCCATCTTGAGGCGTTGGTAAGCTTTGATACCCAAAACCCGCCAAGGGCAATCACCGTTGACAGCGAGATTTTCGCTTACCTTAAGCAACAGTTGCCGGGTTTTGAACTCACCATGTTTGACGCTGGCGAAGGTTGCATCAGCTTGCTGGCCACCCGAGGCCAGCCAGAGGTCTTATTCAACTTTCATATTGATACCGTACCAGTCGCCCCTAACTGGTCAGTAGACCCCTTTACCTTGATTGTTGATGAAGAAAAAGCCATCGCTACTGCCATCGGTGCCTGTGATATCAAAGGCGCAGCAGCGTGTATGTTATCAGCCGTCAGCAAGACCGACGGTGATGTCGCATTGCTATTTTCTTCTGATGAAGAACATGGTTCGAGCAAGGCCATCAAGTCTTTTTTGAGTCAATTGGCTGAAGTCGGCAACTTCAAAAAAGTCATTGTCGCCGAACCCACGATGGCCCAAGCAACCCTAGCCCATCGCGGTATCATGTCTGCTAAGGGTTATTTTAGCGGTATTTCTGGTCATGCTTCAGAAGCCAGAGCGTTTAAAGACAGCGCCGTGCATAAAGCAGGCAAATGGATGGCATCAGCACTGGATTGGGTTGAACAACAAACCCACAGCTTTGACAGCCTCAGCGGTTTGCCGTTTAACATTGGCAAAATTGATGGCGGTATCAAAGCCAACATGATCGCCGCCGATTGTGAACTGGCTTTTGGTTATCGACCCTTGCCGGGGCAAAATGCTGAACTGTTACTGGCTGAGTTACAACAACTCGGTGGTGACGATTGTAAACTGGTGGCAGGTTTTCAGGGTCCAACCCTACCCGCTGCCAATCAAGATTTTGCCACTGCCATCGATAATGCTCAAGAACTGGCCCAATCGTGCGGTTTACCGATTGGCCAAGCAGTCAATTTTTGGACTGAAGCGAGTTTGTTTTCACAAGCCGGTTGCGCGACTTTGGTTTTTGGACCAGGTAATATCGCCCAGGCACATACTGCCGATGAATGGGTAGCACTGGAACAGTTACAGCAAGTTGAGCAGTGTTATTGTAATATCCTCTCGGGCGCTGCTCTGTCAGGCTTAGAAGGATAAAAGGAAAAAGTGATGAAAACGAATCAACCCAAAGTCAAAGAGACCATTATTCAATTGTTGTCTAACCTGGGTAACCCTCAGGAAATTGACCAATATATGAAGCGTTTCGTCAACGCGGGTCAGGCGCATTTTGCGGTGATCAAAGTGGGTGGTGCGGTACTCGACAACGATTTAGACAACCTGTGTTCATCACTGGCCTTTCTCGAACAAATCGGCTTATTCCCCATCGTGGTTCACGGTGCCGGGCCACAGTTAAGCAAAAACCTCGAGGCAGGCAATATCGAGTGCCAATTTATTGAAGGACAAAGAGTCACCTCGGCGGCAGTATTAAGAGTCGCCAAGAAAACCTTTATTCAGCAAAATCTTAAATTAGCCAACAAATTGCAGGCAATGGGGGTGAAAACGGCGTCAATTACCTCCGGCGTGTTTGGTGCGACATTAACCACCAATACCGAGCTTGGTTATGTCGGTGAAGTCAATAACATCGACTTAGAGCCGATTAATGCCGCCATTGATAGCGGTGCTATCCCCATTCTATCTTCACTGGCTGAAACAGATACCGGCCAATACCTTAACGTTAACGCCGATATCGCCACCAATCAGCTGGCTATCGCGTTAAAACCCTACAAAATTATCTTTTTGACTGAAACCGGAGGATTGCTCAATGAAGATGGCAAAATTATCTCCTCGGTCAATCTGGCCACCGATTACGATAGCCTGATGATGCAAGACTGGCTCAAAGGCGGCATGAAGCTTAAGATTCAGCAAGTGGCCGATATTCTTAGCCAACTGCCCGCCACCGCCTCAGTATCTATCACCACCCCAGCGCATCTGGCCAAGGAACTCTTTACCCACAAAGGTTCTGGCACCCTGCTGCGTAAAGGTGAAGCAATATTCACTCATGTGGATAGTAAAAGCATCGAAAAACAACGATTGTCACATTTACTCGAATCAGGTTTTGATAAAGTATTAGACCTCGATTACTTCGAAAAAGCCCATATCCACAAATCCTATATTACCGGCTGTTACCGCGCCGCAGCGCTGATCACCTTACCTGAGGATGTGCCTAAAGATATTCCATTTCTCGACAAGTTTGTCGTTGCCGACGATGCCAAAGGCGAAGGTCTGGGTAAAACCGTGTGGCGTAAACTGGTTGAAGATAACCCCAAATTGTTCTGGCGCTGTCGCCCTGACAATACCATTAACGGCTTTTACTTTAAGCAATCCACCGGTTGTTATAAAACCGATGAGTGGACAGTATTTTGGTATGGGGTCAGTGATTATAAACAAATCGCTGAATGCATCGACTACGCCCTAAGTAAACCGGCGACATTGAACTAGTAGGTAAAATAGATGACAAACAAATACACATTAGGGATCGTCGGTGCCCGAGGATACGTAGGCAAAGAGTTGCTCGCCTTAATTGCGTCACACCCACAAATTGAGGTGAGCTGGATAAGCTCACGCCAACTCAAAGGTCAATCGGCCAAAGAACTGGTCGACGCGTTGGCCGATATCACCGTAGAAGACTTATCACCACAACAAGTGGCGGCGAAACAAAGTGATATCGTGGTGCTGGCCTTACCCAATGGCCTGGCTGCGCCTTTTGTCGCGGCATTAGCAGATGTACCGCAGACTGATCTACCACAGACTAAAGTGATCATCGACTTATCTGCCGATTATCGATTTGACCCAAACTGGACCTATTCGCTGCCAGAATTGGATGTTATAGAACCGTTCACTGCAAAAGCAGGCGCGGTGAAAATCAGCAACCCCGGTTGTTACGCCACCGCCATGCAATTGGCAATTGCACCACTCAAAGACCGCATTGTTGCCAGACCCAACTGCTTTGGCGTCTCTGGTTATAGCGGTGCAGGCACCAAACCTTGCGCCAACAACGATCCAGAAAACCTCAGCAATAACCTGATTGGTTACGGTTTGGTCGAACATATCCATGAACAAGAAGTCAGCGCCCGAATGCAGCAAGGTGTGTCATTTTCGCCTCATGTGGCAGAGTTTTTTCGCGGTATCAACATGACCATTCAGTTTGAATTTGACCAGCCACAAAACTCGGCAGATTTGCTGGCGCTGTTTAACGACTTTTATGCCAACCAGCCATTTGTCTCGGCGCAACAGGCTGTGCCGACCATCAAGCAAATCGTCAACACACCAAACTGCTTAATCGGTGGTTTTAGCGTCAGCAGCGACGGCTTACGGGCCACCATCATCAGTTGCCTAGATAACTTAACCAAAGGTGCCGCCACTCAGGCATTACAAAATATCAACCTAGCGTTAGCTTTACCATCAACGACAGGTATCACAGGAGAGAGAGCATGAGCGCAGCACCCATTTGGCAAAAAAACAGCCAGAGCACCATAGATGAAACCATCATGGACTTTATGGCCGGTGAAGACATCATTCTCGACCAGCAACTGATTCAATACGATATTCAAGCCAGTAAGGCCCATGTCAATGGCTTGCAGTCAGTTAAAATTCTCGGAGCGGAAGAAGCCAGCCAACTGATCAGCCAGCTTGACCAATTACAAGTTGAATTAAATGAAGGCAAGTTCGTACTCGACAACCGCTTTGAAGACTGTCATTCGGCGATTGAGTTCTACTTGGTAGAGAAGCTCGGCGAACTGGGGAAAAAAGTCCATACCGGGCGTTCGCGTAACGATCAGATCCTGGTCGCCACCCGACTTTATCTTAAAGCGTCATTACAGACGGCGATTGCGCATACCAAAGATTCTGTTAACGCCTGCCTTGACCAGGCAAAAGCCGGTGAAAGCATTGCGATGCCAGGTTACACCCATATGCAACGGGCAGTGCCTTCCACCGCTGGCATGTGGTTCGCCGGTTTTGCCGAAGGTATGATTGACAACTTAATCACCTTAAACTCAACCCTGACGCTGATTGATGCTAACCCGCTTGGTACTGCCGCCGGTTACGGGGTTAACCTACCATTAGATCGAGGTTTAACCACCAAAGAACTTGAATTCAGCCGAATGCAAATCAACCCAATTTACGCCCAAAACAGCCGGGGTAAATTTGAAGTGGCGATGATGTCGGCATTATCACAATGTATGCTTGATATTCGTCGATATTGCTGGGATTTATCATTATTCACCACCCAAGAATTTGACTTCGTTAGCCTGCCAGATGAAATGACCACTGGCAGTTCAATTATGCCCAACAAACGTAACCCAGATTTGGTCGAACTGATGCGTGCCAGCTATGCCCCGGTGCAAGCGGCGATGATCGAACTGCAATCGCTGTTATCTTTGCCATCTGGCTACCAGCGTGACCTGCAATTGACCAAAGGCCCAGTATTACGCGCAGTGAAAACCGCATTGCAAACCATGATGCTGTTCCCACAGTTGGTGAAAGGCACCACATTTAAAACCAAAGAACTGAACGAAGCGATTGATACGCCGATGTATGCCACTGATTTGGCGGTTGAACTGAGTGCTAACGGAATGCCGTTTAGAGATGCTTATCAGCAGGTAGTTGAGCGTTATTCAGAGTTGGGTGACCGAACGCCAGCACAAAGTGTTGAAGCTCGAACTTCACCAGGTGCTTGTGCTGATTTACGTTTGTGTTGTTTGCGTAAGCGGTTTGAAGCGTTAAGCTAGACTGTTGGGTGCGCCATGCGCACCCTACTGATTCCCCTTGAGGAAAACTGCCACTTCACTTTCAAAAGCCTGCTCAGAAGCCATGATTTTCACCGCACTTAGCGCGGCGATGGCGATAAGCGCTGCTATCACCAAGTTTTTATTTACTTTAATACCCATAGTCTACTATCTCCATTTTCCATCCATACAACCTACCTAGTTATCGTCCAGAAACTCACATCCATGTGAGATTTCTGGAGCAAGCTACGTTCAAGCAAGTGGAACTTCGCTTACTTTTCAACGAGTTGAAAAGGCGGCACATCCGTGTACCGCATAGCCAGTGCCCTGAAACTGCGTTTCAAGACGGGCACTACCTAACAGCAAATCCGAAATACTCATCAACAAGCTGCGCCAATCTATAGACTTATCATAACTGGCCAATGGCCGATTAAGTTAGCACAGTACTGACAAAATCTATCACAAACCAGACATAATGATGCTACAGCGCCGCTATGACGGGGTTTTATGCTTTCACTGTTGTTTTAAAACCTCGTCCCGTGACGCAGAATTACGTCCTTCGCTGCCCATTCGGTACCATAAAAACAAACTGCTTGCACGATGGCACAACTGCGTTTAAAGTGAGAGTGGTGGCGCTAATGACAGAGACAACAGTGACAGCAAAACAATTTATCAGTTTTGAAACTGTGTCGGCGATTCTATTTAGTTTGTTTATTGGGGTCTGTGCATGGGCATGGTCAAGTGTGGATGATCGTTTTGAAAAAGTTGATCAGCGTTTTGAAAAAGTCGATCAACGTTTTGAAAAAGTCGAATCCAAACAGGATGCGATGATGGTGATGCTGACCAGAATCGAAGCCCAAATGGCGACCAAAGACGATATTATAAAAATTCATGAACGTATTTCAACCAACGAAAAAAACATTGGTATTATTAGTGCGAAAGTAGATCTGCTGATAGACAAAATGGCCGCCAATTAAACGGCCATAAACCGCTCCCCACTAAGCAAACAACCTCTCTTCCCCCACATCAAACGCATAAATCTGGCCGCAATCAAGTTTATAAAGCCGGTCAGCGGCGTCAAAGTAATGGTCATCATGGCTGATGGCAATCACGGTTTTGCCAGCCCGTTTTAACTCAGGCAATATCTGACGATAAAACACCTCTCGAAATACCGGGTCCTGGTCTGCCGCCCATTCATCAAGCAGCAATACCTGACGGTCTTCCATATATAACAGCAATAAGGCCAGTCGTTTTCTTTGTCCTTGCGATAACGAAGTGGTCGATAACCGCCCCTCGTTGACCGAGACTTTATGGTCGATGGCAAGGCGTTTAAGGTAGTGCTCAACCTTGGCGTCATCAACGCTGTTATCTGTGCCAATCACATCGGTGAACAAAAAGAAGTTGGCAAAGATGGCCGAAAAACAATGGCGCAAGTCATCAACATTATCTGCCGTCACGGTTTGGTGGTTTAACCTCACCTCACCTGAGGTCGGTAAATATAATCCGGTGAGTAATTTGGCCAAGGTGGATTTTCCGCTACCATTACCACCCACAATAAATATCAACTCTCCGGCATACACTTCAAAATCAACCGGACCAAGCACAAAACCCGGTTCATCATTTTGCGCGGGATATTGATAAGCCGCAGCCTTTAAGCTGAGCGATTTAAAGTTCACTATCGATTGCACATGCATCGGTTTACTCTGGTCATTGTCAGTCAGTTGCAACCGATTAATCGCCGCCAAGGCGACATTGCCGCGGATCACCGCTGGAATACTGTCGAGCACCATCGACAGCGGGGTGCGCAAGAACATCAGCGCCAAGATATAACCCACCACAATCTCTTGACCAATAGAGGGCAGGATCACGCCACAGTAGAAAATCACCCCGACTAAGATAAACACCAACATGGTAGTCCAGTTAAGGTTGATGGCCCATAATACTTCCGCTTTCACCGACTCTTCACTAGAGGCTTTGGCGGTCGGTATAAACTGTTGATCAAACAAAAAGCGCCGCCGATTTGGATTAAGAGCCAGTTCATTACGCCCCTCAACCACCGCTTGGTATTGGCTAAACAAACGGTCATCCAGTTGCCTAACTTTGGTCAACATCAAGGTCAAACGGTCACTGAGTTTGGCATCAGTCCACACCCCCAGCACCACCACAAAACTAACAAAAGTGAACAGCAATGGCGATAACCAACACAGGTAGATTAAACCCGCCGCCAGCAATAAACCGTTATAAAGAGCCACTGGCAACTGTTTGGTGGCGTTAGATACCGCAGTCACATCCCGGTTAAGCACGTTATAAATCGCGGTGGCACCGAGTTGTTCTTGACGTTCGATTGAGGTATTTAATATTCGATTGACCAGTTTTTTGCGCAACTGGTAAACCATGTTACAACCGATTTTCACCAATGCGACTTGCGAGAAAATACTGCTGACCAACAGCAGCAGCAACAAACCACTATAGGCCAGTACGGTGGTGCTGATGTCCTGCAAACCATTTTTTAGCGCATGATTAATGCCTGCAATAATGGCAATACCAGCACTGGCACTAATGGCGCTGGCAAAAATCGCCATCGCCACGCCCGACTTCGCTTGGCTCAATAATTGTTTGGTGATGTTCATGATTCTGCTTTTTCCTTTTTAAAAACCACTTTTTCTACGCTCAACTGTTCAATGTTTTGTTGCAACTGAGCGGCCAATTGAGGATGGTTCAATATGGCGTAGTGATCAGCATCAATGGTCCAACTTTGTATCAGCACACTTGAATGCGCTTGCCAAATTTGCGGCGGTGAAACAAAACCATTGCCTCGCCAAAGCCATATCGGGTTATCGATGACTGGCGTGGCAGCTTGATACAACTGTTGTTTGAATTGCCAACGTTGCATCATCCGTTGCTCTATATCCTCAGCCGATGTTTGATCAACAAGGTTATTTATCTGCGGGTGACGTAATAATTGCTGCATAGCCTGTTGATAATTGCCACCCAGATTACTGCTGATGAGTTCGACCTGTTCGGACGATAGTCCAATCTGCTCTAGGGCGATATAGTCATTAAAATCTTCAATCAGCTGCTGCGCATCATCCGTCACCGTCAGTGTTTGCGCCAAATCAAAATCAATAATGGCCACTGCACTAATGGTAAAACCCAGTGCCTTCATCCGTTTTGCCATCAATACCATCAATTTACCGCCCAAACTCCAACCAGTAAGGATCAGCGGTTTTGATTTTAACGGCAACAGTTGTTCAATATAATCATCGACGATAGTGTCAATATCGCCGAGTTTGGCCGATAGCCATAATTGCGAGTCAGCGGTGATACCAACAATATCCACCACATGTGATAAGTTAGCAATCAAGCCCTGATGGTAATTAAAATGCCCAGTATGCGAGTGCATCAACACCATGGTGTGTTTGCTGTTGGCTTGGGCCAAGGGGATCAGCCGTGGGTTTGAAGTGTTTTTATGTTGTAAATTCCCTTGTAAATAGTGAGCCAAAGCGCGAATGGTTTTATAATGAAACAAACAATCATTGGCCAGCTCGCAGCCCAATTGTTGACGAATTTTGCCAATCACCTTTATTGCCGCCAGTGAATGACCACCAAGCGCGAAAAAATCATCCATCACGCTGATATGATGGTTTTGCAGTACCTGCTGCCAAATGGCCAACAGTTGCTTTTCAAGACTATTTTTTGGCGTCACCAGCACTTGCGGCTGTTGCGCTTGTTCAAGCAGCTTGTGGCGATCAATTTTACCATTGGCATTCAGCGCAAACTGATGCAGCTGAACAATACTGTTGGGGATCATGTAATGGGGCAAACGCTGTTTTAAATAGTCGAGCAGCCCCTGTTGACTGACCTCTTTACCCTTAACCGCAATCACAAAGGCCAGCAGTTTGACCATATCTGAATTCTTGTCGACCAGTACATGGGCCTGAGCAACATCTGGGTGTCCACTCAACTGACATTGAATCTCATCCAGTTCTACCCTGAATCCACGAATTTTGACCTGATGGTCACGTCGACCGACAATTTCAATACTGTTATCGCCATGGCGTACGGCCAAATCGCCAGTTCGATACATCACCCCTGTACCAAAAGGATTGTTAACAAAAACCTCACTGGTGCGTTTACTGTCATTAAGGTAACCCCGACTCACGCTAGAACCCGCAATCACCAGTTCTCCGCATTGTCCGCTCACTGTGGCTTGCTGATGATTATCCAACAGATAAATTTGGCTATCGCCAATGGCGGTGGTCAATCGGCTGCTTGGTGTTAATAAATCGACTTCACCATACAATACTCCGACCGTGGTTTCGGTCGGACCATAATGGTTGTAGATTCGACACCCAGACCCGGCTGTCAGCTTAGTCAGCTGTTGTAACAACGAATGGCTTATCGGCTCTCCTCCCAATACCAACACTTGAGTCGGCAGCTTAGCCTTTAAAACCGCAATATCTGAACATAACAGCGCTTCAAGATGCGATGGCACAATTTTGAGGCAATCGAGCGGCGGCAGCTCATCTTTATCGAGTAAAATCACGCAACTGGCGGTCAACCAGCCGGGGAATAACATAGTATTGCCCAAATCGGCCACCAAGGTCGAAATCAAGCCATAATTGCCTTGCTGCGGTAACGCCAGTTGTTCAATCACACTCTGGCTATAATGCATCAGTTGTTGATGTTCAACTTGCACCCCTTTAGGCTGACCTGTCGAACCCGAGGTATATAACACATAGGCCAGCTGATTTAGTGCAATGGTCACCGGGGTAAATGTGGCTACGGTTTGCTGCAATTGCGCTACAGTAACGATTTGATTAGCGACTAAAGCGGCATTGTCACTCACCACCTCTTCACTTACCAAGACCAATGGATTGGCATCATTGATGATTTGTTGTAACCGCGCTTGCGGTTGTTCAACATCTAACGGTAAATAGGCTGCGCCCGTTTTTAATATTGCCAGTAAAATAATCAACGATTGGGCACCACGTGGCAGACACAATGCCACAATTTGTTCTTTACCCGCGCCTGCTTGTTGTAACACTCCGGCGTATTGGTTGCTCAGCTGATCGAGTTGTTGGTAGCTGTAATGAATGTCGCCATCGGTTAACGCCCTATGGTTAGGGAACGCCTGTGCTTGCATAGAAAACAGCTCAACAAAGTTATCTTTAATGGCCAACTCAGTCACCGCCTGAGGATGTTCATCGGCCAACCAGCAATTGTGCTGTTGTATCGGTTGATTGGGCTGCGCCAAAACTGCGGCCAACAAAATCAGGTAGCGTTGTGATAACCGCTGCATCGCTTGCTGTTGGTAACGGGCACTGTTGTAGCACAATGTCAGTCCGGCAGCTCCCTGTGCTGTGCAGCTATAATGCATCAATAGCGGACAATGGCTGACCAAACCACCACTTTGCATCTGTGCTTGTTGCGCCTGCTGATGCCAATAAAATCCGGCATGGCAGCGACTATCAATGGCGCTAACATATTCCTGATATTCAAGCATCTCAGTCAATAACGCGCTGCTGCCCAAGCAGGCGCTTGGTAAATCACAGCTATCGAGTTGGTAAAACGGCATCGGTAGGGGTTGGGTAAATAATCCGAGGCTGGTATCGAATTCTTCATAATCATGGCGACAGTCATGAAAATAATCGAGTTTAAGGGCATCAACCCCCGAAAGTTTGCCAAGCAATACTGCCCACACATTTAACAGGATATGTGCTGGCTGACAATCGTACTGCCCTGCCCGCGCGAGCACTTGTTGCTGCAATACCTGGGGGAGTTCAACAGCAATACTTTGTTCATCATTCCTATCTGGATGGTTATCGCCTGTTTGGCATTCGTTTAATCGTGCCTCAGGCAATATTTTTAAGCTTAGATTTTGCCAAAACTCAATACCAGCCTGGCCTTGCTCATCATTGAGTAAGGTATTAATCCAATCACGATACTCGCCATATTGAATATCTGGTACGGTGATCACAGCGTCAGCGTCGTCTAGTAGTTGATAGATTTTATCAACGCTATAATCATCGAGGGTCAAAGCAGAAGCAGCCAATAAGACCTTAACCCCACCCTGCTCTCTTTGGTTTTGCGGCCAACACCAACACAATAAATGCGGTGCCTGTTCGGTAAAAACCACCTTCGCTTGTTGTTCAAGCTGGCTCTGATGGCTAACAACATCATCATAAACTCGAAAGTCCAACCGTGGCGCTTGCTGCACAGAACGAACCACATCAAAACCCTGTGGCACGCCATAATCACAGCTTAACACCTGATGGTGCAACATCAATTGCTGTAACTTACTTTGCGCTTTTGTCATATCTAGCTCTGCAAAACTTAACCAAAAGTAGCGCTTCGAATCGACATTCAGTAATTGCTGTTGTCGCGTTAACGCTTGTCCTAAATCGTTCATGAAACACACTCCTTGGATAATTGCTCTAATTTAATCGGTGGCGAAGTGGCGGTTTTGCCCGGTTGATAAATATCACCCATGGCCACGGCGATTTTACGTTCACCGCTAAAGGGGTCTCTGGCGTGGGCGGCGAGCATATTGTCGAGCATCACCACATCAGATTTTTGCCACTCAAAGCGCACCGCACAGCTTTCATAGAGTTCGCTGATGGTATCAATCACGAGTGGCTCTATCGGGCTTAAATCGCCATAACAAACATTACGCGGCAGGTTATCGGTGCCGCCAGTGGCGAGCAAATGCTGAACCACTTCGGCCTCTAAAAAGCTGGCATGATGGAGCTGAATTTGATTAAAGAAGCTTTTTTCGCCAGTGACCGGATGGGTGATAATCGCCGGACAACGTTGGCTAATGTGAAGGTTAAGGTTGTCTTTACCATACCAGCGCCACTGAATGTTGTTTTGCTGGCAAAGTGCTTCGACCTCACTGCGTGATTGGGTTTTGAAAAAGTGTTGCCAGCTCACATCCAAATCGGTGAAGTTGCGGATATAACACAGCTGTTTTTGTTCGAGCTTTTGCCGCATCGCCGTAGGCAGTCGACGCACCATTTCGCGGCAATCAACTATCGGCGTCGCCCCACCGCTGGCAGCGGGCTGACGACAATAAAACCATTGCCGCCGTGGCCAGCGATGTTGATGGGAGCTTTCGTTATGAAACATGATCATCTGGTCTTGCGGATACGGGGTCGATTGATAAATTTTGCTGCCAAGCTCATTTTTCGGCAAGTCGCCATACTGGCCATAAAGCTGGGGATAGATGGCGACACAAAACTGTTCAAATTCAAACTCAGTCGGCAAGTTAAAACCACGAAAGACAATGCCGCCGTGGGTTTCGAGCCAGCGCATAATTTGCTGTTGGTTTTGTTGCGCCCAGCTTAACGCATCCAGCGCCTGGCTATGACATTGCACCAACAGTGGAAAAGGCTTATCGGCGTTTAGTGGTGCAGCGCTCACTGGTGCTGCTGAACCGGCTTTTTTCAGCTTGCCCAGTTTGCTTTTCTTGGCACTGGTTTTTGTTTTGGCCTTTGCTTTGCTGGCAAAAGCATTCAGTGGCGTTTGTGGCTTGTCTACCAGTTGTTCGAGCAAATGCGTCAATTGCTGACTAAAGTTTTCGATGGTGGTTTTATTAAATAACTGACTATTGAACACCCAGTTAAAAAGCAACTCATCGCTGGAATCATCACAAAACAACGCCATATCGAATTTAGAATGCTGCTGTTCAGTATCCACCGCCGTTAAGGTCAAGTCTTTCGGTTGCGCGACGTTATCTGACTCAGCCTTAACCCCAGTGCTGACCCCCATCACAAACAACACTTGAACCAGCGGATGCACGCCGGTTATGCGCTCAGGATTGACCGTTTCGACGATTTGCTCAAACGGCACACTTTGATGGTCAAAGCTGTCTAAACAGTTTTGCCGCACGTTTTGCAAATGATCACTAAAACGCAAAGTGGGTGTCAGCTGCATCCGCAATGGAATTAAGTTAACAAAGAACCCCAGCATATCTTCTGTTTGTAAATGGGCACGATTGGCCACATCGGTGCCAATGACAATGTCCTCATTTCGGGAGTTTGCACGGGTTTGTTGATGAATCAAGGCGCTATAAGCACTGATTAACAGCATAAACAACGAACATTGCTGCTGTGTTGCCAATGTCTTTAATTGCTGACTCAGTGTTGCTGATAAAGTAAAACTGACCGCATCCCCCTGACGCTGACTGGCCTCTCGCTGATGGTCAAAAGGCAACCGTTGTTGGGTCGGTAGTGCGGCCAGTTTTTGACGCCAAAAATCGATGCCAGCCTGTTGTTCTGCTTTGACCAGCGGACTATTTTGCCAATGGGCATAATCGAGATAATCCACTTGGTGAGGGGGTAATGTGATCGCTTTACCATCCACCGCTTGCTGATAAGCCAGCATCAGTTGGTTGAGCAGCAAGGTCATTGACCATTCATCTGAAGCGATATGGTGTTGCACCAACTGGCAGTAGTGTTGCTGATTATTGATGCTATACAGGTAAACCTTCAGTGGTGCTTGTGTGGTTAAATCAAAGGTTTTATTGGCTGCGGTGTCGAGCAATTGCGTTAGCTGTGATGGTAATATATCTGAAACCATCAACGGCACCTGCAAATCAGGGTTAAACCTTTGTACAGCACTGCCATTTACCTGATGATAAGTCACCTGCAAAATGGCATGATGCCGGGTCACCGCCAATAAGGCTTGCTCTAACGCATCGAGCTGCAAATCTCCTTCAATACGCACCACGGTTTGCATATTAAAACTGCTGTCTTGCGGGTTCAGCTGTTGCATAAACCATAAACGGTTTTGGCCATCACTCAGCGGCAAATCTTGTTGTCTGTCAGTTATATGCACCATCGGCTGATATTGGCTCACCGTCAGTAACTTGGCCTGCGCTGATAGCTGCGGATGTTCAAATAACGCTTTCAGTGGCAGATTAAAGCCAGCTTTATTGAGCCGCGCTTTTAACTGTGCCGCCAACAATGAATGGCCGCCCAGTAAAAAGAAGTTATCACTGGGGTTAAGCTGCTCGACCTTTAACAAACTCTGCCAGATATCGGCCAATTGCTGCTCTTTAGCGGTTTTTAGCGTGGTTATTGATGATGTTGTTGTCTGTACTTTCACTTCAAGCTGTGACAATGCCCTGCGGTCAACTTTACCATTGCTGTTGAGCGGTAAAACTTTCAGCGGCTGATAGCGTTCAGGCAACATATAACTCGGTAAATGTTGAGCCAGAGAGTGATTCAAGCTAGCGCTATCTACTACGGTGCTAGCAACAAAGAATGCAGTCAGATGATGGTCGTTTAGCACCACCACGGCTTCGCTAATATCCGGATATTGTAACAACCTGGTTTCGATATCACCCGGTTCAATGCGAAAACCATGGCGTTTTAGCTGAAAATCAGCACGACCAATAAAAGCCAGTTCACCGCCATTAAGCCACTTAACCCGGTCGCCGGTGCGATAAAGTCGACCATATTGCGGATGTTCAATAAAATACTGCGCAGTCAGTTCAGGGTTAAAACGATAACCACGGCCGACAGTGGCACCGCCGATATATAGCTCGCCAATCGCCCCCTTGGGCACTCCTTGATGTTGGTTATCTAAAACATAAAAGTGGTTATGCATTAACGATTGACCAATTGGGGTGATGGCCTGTTGGCTAGCAGCAACGCTCGCATCAACACGATAACTCGATGACCATACGGTGGTTTCGGTCGGGCCATAAACATTGATTAAAGAGCGGCATTGTTGCCGTAACTGCTGTGCCAATGCCTGGTCTAACGCTTCTCCACCACAGATGGCATGAACTTGTTGCAGCGGTAATTCGCTGAGCATTCGCCAAGTCGCAGGCGTAGCCTGAATCAAGTCGACCCGATGCTGTGAAATCAAGGCTGCCAGCAACTCACTGTCTCGTTGCGCCAGTTCATCGGCGATCACCACCGCACCACCACGCACCAATGGCAAACATAACTCTAACCCAGCAATATCAAAGGTGATGGTGGTTAATGCCAACAAGCGGGTAAAGACCGGGGTCACCTGGCTAATGGCCTGTAAAAAGGCGGCAAAATTGCCGCGCTCAATATCCACCCCTTTGGGTTTTCCGGTCGACCCAGAAGTATACAGGGTGTACGCCAAAGCATTGGGCTGATAGGTTTGTGCAGGATTGCTTTTACTTAACTTTTGCAATTCAAGCTGAGCCAACGAATAAAGCGGCAAGCTTAACCCGCTGACCGCCGCTTTGGTTGATGCGTCACACAAGCATAAAACCGCTTGGGCATGACTGCTGATATCGGTTAAACGTTGTTGCGGATGGCTGGCATCGAGCGGCAAATACGCCGCCCCGGCTTTTTGAATCGCCAATAAAACCACCAGCAGCTGATAACCCCGAGCCAAACAAAACGCCACCAGCTGTTCATGACCAATGCCCTGGGCAATCAACCAATGGGCCAACTGATTGGCATCTTGATTGAGGGTGAGGTAACTGTATTCAATATCTCTGTCAACCACCGCCACCGCTTGGGGGCCATTAAACACTTGGCGCTCGAAGCGACAGATAAAATCATCGTGTTCAGTAATATGGCTTGATTGGCTTGGCTGCTCAGCCTGCCCTTGCACCATAGAAGGCAGTTGTAAATTCGACAGCGTTTGTTGTTTGCCTTGCTCTAAACCTGATAGTAAATCTGACAGCAAAGCCTGATAATCGTTAAACAGTTGCGCGATGGTAGCTGCTGCAAACAAATCAGCGTCATATTCGATTTGTAATGCTAAGCTGCCACAACCCTCACGGCGCATCAGGTTAAAACTCAGTTCAAATTTGGCGCTAACACTGGCTTCATCAATCGGGTTAAAACACAATCCTGGCACATCGATATTGCGCTGGTTCTGCTTGTCACTTTGATAATTAAACAACACCTGAAACACCGCCGGACGGGTCAAATCACGGGCTGGCTGTAACAACTCTAATAGCTGTTCTACTGGCATTTGCTGATGGGCCAAATCATTTTGAATCTGTGTTGTGGTGTCTTTAAGCCATTGCTCAACGGTTTGATTGGGGTCGATGGTGGCTCGGTTGATCACAGTATTGATAAATACCCCCACCATCTGCTGGGTGATAGCCTGTTCACGACCACTGACCGGGATACCGACAGCAAAATCCTTTTGCCCGCTATAGCGCCATAACAGCAACTGAAATCCCGCCAATAACAGGCTGAACGGGGTGGCTTTTAAGGCTACGCCTGCTGATGAACCACAGTAACCCTCTAGCTCAGTGACAATGGTTTCATCTAAGTAATACTCGCGAGTATTGCCGTTATCGCCCTTTGAGGTCGCTACATCGGCGGGTAAGGCCAGCGCATGAGGCATATTATCAAGCCGCTGCAACCAGTATTGTTGTAATTCGGCATCTGGCTGACTTTGACCCGATGCCGCCCAATCGAGATAACTGCGGGTCACTGCCGTCGGTAAGTTGTTACCACCTTGATAATGCTGATATAAGGCGACAAAATCTTGCACCAGTAAACCCATCGACCAGCCATCGGTGGCGATATGATGGATATTAAATAACAGCTGGTAGTGCTGCTCGCCATCGGTGGGTAACAATGGCAATAAATCAATCGCCATCACTTTGCCTGTGGTCAAATCAAATACTTTGTCGGCACTTAATTGCTGGTGTGAAGCATGAATGGTCAACGGCTGATAGCTATTGACCAGTTGCTGACGGGGCTGTCCATCTTCATCAACCATATAACGCACCCGCAACATATGATGGCGTTCCACCAACGCCTGACAGGCCAGTTTTAATGCGCCAAAATTGATGGTTCCTGTCACCTCAAACCGAGCAGGTAAATTGTAGCTGGTGCTTTGCGGCTCAAGCTGCTGAATAAACCAGATGCGTTGCTGCGCCAGTGATAAGGGTTGTGGCCGTTTGTAATCGACCTTTTGTTCATTGACGACTGAGGCAACCGTTGTAATGGTCGCGGCAATCGCGGCCAAAGTGCGATGATTGACCACATCCAGCGGTTTGAGTTTTAACCCTTGTTGCGAGGCCAAACCAATCATTTGCAGACTCATAATCGAATCACCACCGAAGGCGAAAAAGTCATCATTTGCGCTGATTTGTTCAGTCTTTAACAGTTTTTGCCAGATAAGCGCCAGCTTTTGCTCGGTTGGGTTTAATGCTCTGCTGCATTCAACAGATTGTTGCTGCTCGGGCAAAGGTAAGGCATGACGGTCGATTTTACCATTGC
The DNA here is from genome assembly GCA_047617105.1 of Phenylobacterium sp. Classification (GTDB taxonomy): domain Bacteria; phylum Pseudomonadota; class Gammaproteobacteria; order Enterobacterales; family Alteromonadaceae; genus JABSOG01. Next base: position 40,472 of record JBLGCB010000002.1, read on the forward strand.
CATTTAACGGCAGTTGGTCCAGCGTCAGCCAATGATCCGGTAACATATAATCTGGCAAACATTGACTGATTCTGTGCTGAACGCCGCTTAAATTGAAGCTTGAGGCAGGTTGTAGCCAGGCAATCAGCTGATCTTTGTTATCCACTGGCTTTAGCAATACTATCGCATTATCAACCTCAGGCTGAGCGTTGAGCCAACCGCTGATTTCACCCAGTTCGATACGATATCCCCGACGTTTGATTTGATCATCTGCCCGGCCGATATAATCCAGCGTGCCATGACGGTTAATTCTCGCCAAATCACCCGTTCGGTAATAGTTGCCTGAACCCTGTGCCAATTGCGGCCCAGATACGCATAATTCAGCCACCACACCACGAGGCACAATCTGTTGCTGATGATCACGCAAGGTAATTTGGTTACCCGGCAATGGCAAACCTAAGCTCGCCACCGGACTAAATTCAAAAAAGGCTTGCTCTAATTTGGCGGTGGTAATGCCCACCGTGGCCTCAGTCGGACCATAATGATTGATGATATTCAGCCCTGGTGCCAGCTGACGAATTTTATGATAAACATCCGCAGACAAGCCTTCGCCGCCCAAAAACAAACTGTGTTTCGGTAACATCAGCTGTGGGTTTTTAACACTCAGTAAGGCATTCAGATGCGACGGAGTTATTTTCAAGCAATCTGCCGGATGCTGGGCCAAAAACGCCGCTAAACCAGCAGGATCGAAGGTCAATTCAGCCGCTGGCAATAACACACATTGACCTTGGTATAACGCGCCCAACACTGCGGTTAACCCCAAATCTGCGGCCACCGTGGCAATGGTTAACCAACGGCTGTTGGCGGGTTGTGGGTGCTGTTGGCTTAAGGCCGCGGCATAATGGCTTACGGCACGGTGACTGATCAGCACCGCTTTCGGTTTTCCGCTCGAGCCTGAGGTGTAAATCATATAAGCGGTATCGTCGAAGTTTACTTTCTCTGTCTTATGCTCTGAGTCTACGCCAGTTAAATCCATGGTTTCACTACTGATAATCAGCTTTGCTTGGGCATCAACAATCTGGCCATTTAACCGTTCAATAGGCTGGCGGGGGTCTAACATCAGGCAAATCGCGCCCATCCGCCAGCAGGCCAACATCGCAGCAATTTGTAATGGCTGGCGGGTCATCACCAAAGCCACCACTTGGCCTTTTTTAATGCCCTGGTGTTGTAACCATGACACCGCTTGCCCGACTTGTTGATTAAGGGTCTGATAAGTGACGCTATTATCACCATCGAAAAGCGCTATATCGGTCGGTTTATGATTGGCTACTTTAGCATTAAGCAACATCGGCTGATGATCCAATAGCGGAGCATCGAGAATGCTTAAGCCAGAATCAAATTTCAGTTGATCAAAACGAAGCTCTGGGTTATCCAGCGTGGTTTCGATGATAAATTGCAGCTGGTCTAATAATCCGCTGATGGTTTGCGAGTCAAACAGTTCGCTGGCATATTCTAAATCGAGCACAATCTGCTGCCTGCCCTGCTCAGAACGGTTCTCGCTAACGCGCATCGACAAATCAAAACGGGCAGTATTTTGCTCCGGCGTGACCACTTTTCCTTCGCTCTTACCTTCACTCTTACCTTCAGCCCCTGACAACATAATAGTGTCATCACTTTGCATACCAACATGAATAAACATCACTTGGAAAATCGCGCTATGGGTCTCATCTCGCTCGATATTGAGCAATTCGCTAAATTTTTCAAATGGGTAATCTTGGTGGTCAAACGCCTCGCCCGTGATTTTTTGACAGCGAACCAGCGACTGATGAAAACTCGGATTGGCCGCCAATGAATGACGTAACACTAGGGTATTTAACAGCGGCCCCACCAACGCGGCTAACTCCGCCCGTTTACGATTGGCAATAGAGCACCCAAAACAAAAATCCGTCTGACCACTGTATTTGGCCAACAGCCAAGCAAAAGCGGTTTGCAGATGAATATATAAGGTATTGCCCGCACTGGCGACTTGCGCCCGTAACCGCTCACTGAGTTCAACATTAAGCACCAATTGCTGCACATCACCGTCAAAAGAGCGCTGTTTTAGCGCGGTTTTTTGAAAATCTTGCGGCAACTTAAGCGGTGCTGGCAAGTCGGCCAGTTGTTGCTGCCAATAGCTTTGCTGGCGAATAAAATCATCACTTTGCAACCACTGTTGTTGCCACAGCGCATAATCTTGATATTGAATCTCTAGCGGTGCCAATTGCAGTGGTTTATGCTCACTGGCCGCTTGGTAGAAAAAAGCCAATTCTTGATTAAACTGCGCCATTGACCATGCATCAAAAGCGACATGATGAATGGTGAAAAACAATCGATAACCCGACGCTTCGGCAAATATTTGCAACCGAAAAGGCGGTTCGCAGGTCAAGTCAAACCGCTGTTCGAGTTGGTGATTAAACTGTTGTTGGCTCCAGTCTTCGACCGTCTGCCCCTCAAGCAACGACAGGGTCTGTGGTTGGGTGTTTACTAACACTTGATCCAGTGGTTGAATAAACCAATGGCCCTGTTCATCTTGGTTAAAGCAGCTACGTAATACCTGGTGGCGTTTAAGCAAGGCATTCACCGCTTGTTGCAGTGCCACTAAATCTAAAGCACGGTCAAACGCCAGCACCGAACACAGGTTATACAATGCCCGTTTGCTAAACTGTTCGGCCAGCAAAAATCGTTGCTGTGCCAGCGACAGCGGATATCGCTGCTGGCTATTGCTAGCCGTTATCGGCAATTGCCAACTGTTAATGCCCTGCTCAGCCAGTTTCTGGCGAAATACCAACTGTTTATCAGGGCTTAACAGGGCCAGCCGTTTGGCAACCTGAGCATAATCCGGTTTGTTTGCAGTTTGGTTCATGATCTAATCCTCGAATTCGCTGAGCAACTGGTCCATAAAGTCCAGCGTGTCATCTTTAACAGCGTTAGCTGCTATTTGTAGTGAAATATTGGCTATCGTCGGCGATTGAAATAAACTTTGTAACGATAGTGATAACCCAAAGCGGCTTTCAATCAGGCTAATCAGCTGCATCGCCAATAGTGATTGGCCGCCCAGTGCAAAGAAGTTACTGTTAATGCTGATATCATTTGCATTTATGCCCAGCAAGTCAGCCCAAATCTGGGCCAACAGCTGCTGCGCCTCGGTAGACGGGGCAATAAAATCTGTCTTAACACTGGAAAATGTCGCTATAGGTAACGCTTTACGGTCGATTTTGCCATTGCTATTGAGTGGCCATTGTTCAACAAAGATAAAGATTGATGGCACCATATAACTAGGCAAATGGGCACTCAAATGGGCTTTAAGTTCTGATTCACTGGTTTTATCAGCAATCACATAAGCCACCAGATGTTGATCGCCTTTGTGATCACTTTGCGCACAGACCTGAGCGCCGTTAATGGCCGGATGTGATGTCAATTGGCTTTCAATCTCGCCCAGTTCGATGCGTAATCCACGAATTTTCACCTGATGGTCAATTCGACCCAGGTAAAGCAAATTGCCATCGGCTTGATAACGGACCAAATCGCCGGTTTTATACAATCGCTGGCTATTAATCTGCGAAAATGGGTTATCGATAAAACATTGTGCGGTCAGCTCAGCTTGATTGAGATAACCCAACGCCAAGCCAACCCCACCAATATACAATTCGCCACTGGCACCAAATGGCACCAATTGTTGCTGCTGATCCAATACCAGCAACTGGGTATTATCAATGGGTTTACCGATAGGCACGGTGTGATGTTCAGCAGCACAGGGCCAAAAACTGACATCAATGGCCGCCTCGGTCGGTCCGTAGAGGTTATGTAATTTGGCTTTGCTATTAGCGAAAAACGTTTGCTGAATATCGTTGGTTAATGCTTCCCCACTACAAAATACCTGTTTAACCGCCGAACCCTGTAACCAATGGCCCGAATGCTTAGAATTGAGCATTTGCGCCAGCATCGAAGGCACAAAATGCAATGTAGTGATCTGCTGTTGCTTGATAACCTCAGCCAGATAAGCCGGGTCTTTATGCCCTTGCGGTTTGGCGATTACTAGGGTCGCACCAGTCACCAGTGGCCAAACAAATTCCCATACCGAAACATCAAAGCTGTACGGTGTTTTTTGCAATACTCTGTCGTTGTCGGTCAATGGATATTGCTTTTGCATCCAGTGAATTCGATTGACCAAACCTTGATGGCTGCACACCACCCCTTTTGGTGCGCCGGTAGAACCTGAGGTATAGATCAAATACGCTGGTGCCTGAGGTGAGAGAGGTGAGAGAGGTGAGAGGGGTGAGAGGGGTGAGAGGGGTGAGAAAGGTGAGAGGGATGATTGCACTGGCCTAAGAGCCGCTGTTGACGGTGCTTGATCTAAACACTGACGCACCAACTGCTCGGTGAGCACCATCATTGGCTGGCTGTCGGCCAGTATGGTATCGATTCTCGAAGTTGGTAATTCAGGGTCAATCGGCAGATAAGCCGCGCCAGATTTAAGCACCGCCCAAATTGCAATCACCATTTCTATTGAACGCTGCATATGCAAAGCGACAAACCCACCTTGTTGCCCCTGTTGCATCCCCTGTTGCATCACCTGTTGTTTCCCCTGTTGCAGCAAATAGTCAGCCAATTGATTGGCCTGCTGATCAAGCGCTCGATAACTTAAGCGCTGCTCACCAAAGACCAAGGCACAGTGATCACCAGATAGCGCCACTTGTGCTTCAAATAACTGATGTATGCATTGATCATGGGGGTAATCGGCGTCAGTTTGGTTGAGTTCGAATATCTGCTGTTGTTCTGACAACGGTAATACAGAGCCTAGTACAGAACTGGGTTGGCTGGACTCACTCAGCAAGTTCGACAATGCGGTTTCAAAGTAAGCGCAGATGCGCCGAGCGCTATATGGCTGCTCGACCTGAACATTGATCACAAAGTCATCACCATAATCATCCACCGATATGGTCAATGGATAGTTAGTCCGCTCTTTAGTGCCAATAAACTTTAACCCGGCCAGTGGATTGTGCTCGTCCAACGGTGGCGCTTTTTGGCTATGGCGATAGTTGATGATGGCGCTAAATAAAGGCAGTTCAGCGGCAATGCCACTGCAACTTTGCGCCAGGGCCAATGACACTTGTTCAAAGGGCACTAAATCCAATAATGATTGATTGACCTGGGTCACCAAGCCACTGGAATTAGAGCTCAGGTTACAGTCCAGCTTCACCCGCAGCGGTAAGGTATTAATAAACATACCCATCGAACCCTGTTCACCCCCTTGTAACCGACCTGACATCACGGTGCCAAAGACCACATCATTTGAAGCCCCTGAACAGGCAGCAATCACCATCGCCATCGCACTGTGGAACAATGCCGCCGGAGTGAGTTTTAATTGCTTGGCTCGCTGGCGTATTTGCAGGCTTAGCGCAGTTGGCAATTGCTGTTCTTGCTCATCAATCGAGCCACCCTGGTTTTGAACATTAGTAAGATTAAAGGGCAAGGTCGGTTGTTCGATATCACCGAGCAACTGACTGAAATACGCGGTGGCATCCTGCGTTTGCAGCTGCTGTTGATGATGGCTATGGGCGACAAATTCTCGATATTGCACCGGGGCAGCCAGTTGTTCGACATTGCCGGCAAAAATCAGCGCCAACTCTTGTTGAATAATGGCTAACCCGACATGATCAGACACCACGTGGTGTTCTAATAAACCAATCATATATTCGTCATTCACCCGATGATGGGCCACGGTTAAGCCAATCAGCGGTGCCTTTTCGATATTTATGGTCATATCAGCACAATGGCGCTGCATTTGGGCCAAATGGTCCTGACTGTCATCAAACTCCCTGTCATCAAATTCACTGTCATCAAACTCAACCATGGTCACAGGCAAGGTCACCTCTCGATAAACCACCTGCACCGGTTGGGTGCGATGACGCCATAATATCGCTGTTCGCAACACATCATGGCGTTTTATCACCTGTTGCAGGCCATCAATAAATAACGCATAAGCCTCACTGCCCTGAATCCGTAAGAAAGCTGGCATCACATAAGGGTCGTTGTCAGGGTCAATCATATGGTGAAACAAAATCCCCTGCTGTAGCGAGGCCAATGGATAGATATCTTCAATATTGGCCGCACCACCGGGTACTTTGGCGACGATCGAGGCAATGTCATCACTATTGAGCGTGACCATACTGAGCATATCTGGGGTGATATGGGTGCAATCTGCGGGGATACCATTGGCGGGCGCGCTAAACCTTGCCACCGTGCTATTTTTGAGCAACAAAGCCAGTGATTTTAAGTCCGGGTTGGCAAATATCTCGGTGGCCGATAGGCTGATATTTTGCTGTTGCAAGGTGGTGATCATCTGCATCACCAACAGTGAATGACCACCGAGTTGAAAGAAGTTGTCGTCACGACTCACGTTTTCGACATCGAGCACTTCTTGCCATACCAATGCCAACTGTTTTTCGGCCTTTGTCTTGGGTGGCTGGCTTTGCGGTGGTAGGCTCAGTGGTGGAAGGCTTAGTTTTGGCAGGCTTAGCTTTGGCAACGCTTGAACCGCGACTGCTGGTAAACCCTGATCGGCACAATGATCATCAGTTAATACATGGCTAGACCCATCCGCTTCAAGCAGCAGCTGTAAAGCATTGAGCATATCGTCAATCACTTGTTTTGCTGGTATTTGCTGATCAATTTCAGCGGTGATGGCGAAACCTGCGCTAGCGCCATAATCATCCACAGACAAGGTAAATGGGTAGTTACTCGGCTCCGCCACTTCAACCAATTTAATGCCATTTAAAGCGTGGTCGTTAGCGGGGGATGAATGGCGATAATTTAACAGCGCACTAAACAAACCCTGTTCTGTCGGCAACTGAGCACATTGTTTTGCCATCGCCAATGAGCATTGTTCATGGGGGATCAGCGCTTGCAAATTTTGCTGCATCAGCCGCAATAACTGATCAGCGGTGAGCTGATAAAGGTTAATTCTCAGCGGTAAGGTATTAATAAACAAACCCAACATGGCATCGAGATTGTCAATATTTTGCAACCGTCCAGACATCACCGTGCCAAACACGATATCACTGCGACCACTGGCCTGCGCCACCACCAGCGACCATGCGCCATGAAATAATACCGCAGGTGACATACCATATTGCTTGGCAGTATCACGTATCTGCTGTGAAAGGGGGTTATCGAGGGTGTGTTTATGCTGTGCTAGCTGACCACCAACGTTTAGATCGTAGGGCAGTGTTGCAGTATTCATACCAGCCAACTGCTGAGTAAAATAGGCCATCGATTCAGCCTGACTGCTGCTGTGTTGAGCTGTGCCTGTAAAAGCTGCAACAAAGTTGCGGTAAGGCACCGATGGATTTAAGTTCAATTCATCACCAGCAACAAAAGCGGCTAATTCTTTGATAATAATATCAACACTGACATGATCTGAAATAATATGGTGCTCTAAAAACAGCACCGCATGACGGTCGGTTTTGGGGTCTTTGGCCACCTGAACTTGCAATAACGGTGCTTGTTGTAAGTCGATGCTGAAGTTTCTGCCTCCTTGTGAAGAGAGTTGATGCTGGCGCATCAGTTCGACAATATCGTCATTGCCTGCCAACTCTAACCAAGTCAGCGATAATGGTGCTTGGCGACTGATCACCTGAACTGGCTTTTTCAGTTTACGCCAAACAATCCGGGTTCTTAACACATCATGACGGTTAATCAGCCACTGCAAGCCTTCAACCAGACGATTGAAAATATTTTCATTGGCCACATCCAACAAAGCACTCACCACATAAGGGTCATTGTCGGGGTCAATCATATGGTGAAACAAAATGCCTTGTTGCAGCGGTGCCAGCGGGTAAATATCTTGGATATTGTCAGCACAACCCAGCTGGTCTATCTCACTTTGGCTCAGTTCAATCAGCGGCAACATTTCTGGGGTGATGGCCTGACAATCATCGGGGATTTTATTGGCTGGAACAGCCGCAGATACCAACGCGGTGGATGCAACAATGGCCGCGGCCAAACCCGCAGGCGTCGGGGTTTTAAACAGTTGCGCCGCCTCAATCACCAGCTCGCGTTTACGCAACGCAGACAATAGCTGAACCACCAATAATGAGTGACCGCCGAGGGTGAAAAAGTTATCGTCAATACCAACATGATTAATATCAAGCAGCTGTTGCCACACTTCACATAGGGTGGCTTCTAGTTCGTTGGTAGGCGCTTGTGGTTTAATAAGCCGCTGACTTTGCGGTGCCGGTAAGGCCTTTTTATCAATTTTACCATTGGCGGTTAATGGCAAACGCTCCAGCGCAATAAAGACCGATGGCAGCATATAATCAGCCAAACTGACGGCCAGTTGCTGACGTAATGTTGTAGTGTCTATATCGTTGTTGGAGGTGTTGTTGGCGGTAAAATACGCCGCCAGCGCTTTATCGCCATTGGCTTTTTTATAGACAGTGACCAGGGCTTGTTTGACCCCTTCACATTGTTGTAATACCGCTTCGATTTCGGCTAATTCAACCCTGAACCCGCGAATTTTCACCTGATCATCAATACGACCGACAAACTCCAATTGTCCATCAACGCCCCAGCGCACCAAATCGCCACTACGATATAACAAACCTGGACCAAAAGGAGATGGCACAAACCGTTCAGCGGTGAGTTCTGGCTGATTTAAATAACCCCGAGCGACGCTGTCACCACCGATAAATAGTTCACCGAGGGCATTAAATGGCAGTTGATTGTGCTTGGCATCTAACACATACAGTTGAGTGTTGATATTTGCTTCACCGATGGGGATTTCGCCGCTGGCGCTAAACGACTGATGCAAATGATAACCACAGGCAGTGACCGTCGCTTCAGTTGGGCCATAAGTGTTGACCAATTCAACACTTTGTCCTTTGCTACTCCTTTTACGACTACATTGCTCAAACCAACGATTGGCCAAACCCGCTTGCAGCGCTTCGCCACCGACGATCACCATGCGTAAAAATTCGGGTAACACCTTCAGTTGACAGGAAGCCAGCTGATGCCAAAAGGCGGTGGGTAAGCTAACCAGCGAAATTTGCTGCTGCTGACAAAAATCGAAAAAGGCCAGCGGGTCGATGGCACATGCTTCGTTTCTTAACACCAACTCGGCACCAAAACACAATGCGCCAAAGATTTCTTCTACCGCAATATCAAAGTTGATGGTCGAAAATTGCAATACTTTATCTTGGGCGGTAATGCGATAACGCTGCTGCACATTGAGCAAAAAGTTGCTCAGCTGACGGTGCTCTACCATCACCCCTTTGGGGTTGCCGCTGGTGCCCGAGGTATAAATCACATAGGCCAAACTTTGTGGAGTGATGGTGATGTCTGGCAATGTGGTTTTACAGCCATATTGGACATATTTTGCATGGTCCATCAGCAACAACTCAGCGTCAGACCCTTTGAGCGCAGCATGTTCTGCCAGCGATTGTTGGCTGATAATGGTTTTCAGTCCGGCATCGTTGATCATATATTGCAACCGGGCGGCCGGGTATGCCGGGTCTAGCGGCACATAAGCACCACCGGCTTTTAAAATCGCCAACATCGCCACCAGCATATCGGCGCAGCGGTGAAAACATAACCCCAGCAAGGTATCAGCAACCACCTGATGGTGTTCAATCAAGTGATGGGCGAGCGCATTACTTTGCTGTTCAAGTTCACTATAACTTAAGCTTTTTGCACCATCCTTTACCGCGTAAGCATCTGGATTAAGTTGGGCCTGCTGACGGATTAACAGTGGTGCCGGGGCAATGGCCTGGTGCTGTTCTGTTGCTGCTGGTACAGCCACTCCCATTGCCACTTGCGGCTGAATATCAGCCAAAGTAGCACTGGCCGGGTCACTATGCTGCGCCAAATTAAGCAAGGTTTGTTTAAACAGATTCAGCATCACTGCCACCGCTTGCGGCTCAAAATCAGAACAGCGATAAGTCAGCTCTAGCTGTAACCCGCTACCAGATAATCCATTGGGCGGTATCACCGTGACGGTTAATGGATAATTGAGGTTCGAACGGTTTTCTGCGGCTTCGACGGTAAAATCCAGTTGATTTAACAGCTCACCCATCGGCGCATTTTCATAAACAAAAATGCTGTTAAACAGCGGTTGATGCTCGACTTCACTCCACTGCTGAATCAATGCCAATGAAGTGTGCTCATGCTCTCGCAGGTCTAAGTTATCTTGTTGGAGTTGGCCCAACCAAACACTTAATGGTTGCTGCGAATTCAACCGACAACGCAGCGGCAAGGTATTGATAAACAAACCGAGCATCGATTCAATGCCTGCCACCGGGGCTGAACGACCTGCCACCGTGACACCAAATAAAACCTCATAGTCGCCACTGTATAACGCCAATGTTTGCGCCCAGGCCCCTTGCAACAAAGTGTTTAAGGTCACCTGATACTGGCGGGCGATGGCTTGCAGCTGTTTGGTGTTTTGCTGACTCAACTCACTGGTCAAGTCTTTACTCAACGGCTGATTGGCCGCTTTAAAACGATTGGGTTGCTCAATAGCCAACGAGGTTGGACTAGCAAAACCTTGCAGTTTTTGTTGCCAAAACGCCTGTTGCGGTTGTTTCTCAAGGTCTTGGGCTTCTAACCAAACAATATAGTCTTCGAAACGGGCGGGTTTGCTTAACTGCAAAGATTTGCCATCAGCAAAGTGGCCATAATATTGCAAAAAGTCGCTCATGATCAGCGAGAAACACCAGGCATCCATTAAGATATGGTGATAACTGCGGGTAAACTGATAACGATTATCACCGAGTCGAATCAGTCGAACATGCATTAATGGCGCTTGGTGAAAGGCCAAACCTTGTTCGCGCTCCTGTGCGAGTAATTGCTCAAGCTGTTGCTGCTGCTGGCTTTCGCCCAAGTGCGACCAGTCGAGAAAATCAAACGGCAATTCCACCGATTTCATCACCACCTGTAACGGCTGCTCTTGGCTGCGGTGAACAAAGCAAGTACGCAATATCTCATGCCGTGCCACCACGGCCTGCCACGCGGTGGCAAAAGCGTCGATATTCAGATTCTCCATCACCATAATATGACGGTACTGTTGTAAATACATGCCGCAACCCGGATGCATCAGGCTATGAAATAACATGCCTTGCTGAGTCGGCGTTAATGGGTAAATCGCAGCTATCTGTTTGGATAAGGCATTGTTTATTAAAGTAGGGTTATTCATGATTGTAACTCGGCTAGTAAGGAGACAAATGCCGCATCATCGATGCCCGCATGAGGAAAATCGGATCCGGTGGCCCGGCCATTGGCCTGATTAGAACAATGCCGAACAATCGCCTTCACTTGCTGGTCAAACGCCACCGCGACCTCCGGCAAGGTATTAAATACCGGATGGTTGTTCGGATAACACCAATCAACTTGCAAGCTGCCATTAACGATGATGGCATTGATATCCAGCAGGTGAGGACGCTGGTTTTGGGCCCCACGCATACCCACGCACATTGCTGGTATTAACTGAAAAGCTTGATCATCAAGCTGTGGCTGCTGGCCGAGGTAGTTAAACGAGACCAACGATGAATGACCCCACTCTTGCGTTTGTGGTAATGGCTGTGCGCCATAACGAATCATGCCATAACTCAAACCATGGTCAGGCACATTACGCAATTGCTCTTTGGTGTCGATGATGGCTTGTTCGAGTGAGTCGCTGGTGGTGAACTTTTGCGGATAACGACAAGTAAACCAGCCGATGCTACGGGATAAATCGATGTCGGCTGTTAAAGCTTCACGGCCATGACCTTCAAGCTCAATGGTAATTTGAGTCAGATTCAACCACTGACTCAAGGTTCTCACCAAGGCACAAATCAACAACTCCTGCACTCGGGTATGATATGGCTGATTTGATTGATGGATTAACGCGCTGGTAATAGATTCGTCAAACCCCATCCTATGATGGCGGCTGTTACCATAACGGTTATCAACCTGTGAGATAGCGGTGACAGATAACTGTTGCATCCAGTATTGACGTTTATTGTCGATATCTTCAATAGCGGTTTGGGCCAACAGCTGTTGCCAATCGGCAAATTCGGTTGATACGGGATCCAAGCTTTGCTGATGGTAGGCTTTAAGCAAATCATCGACAATAATCCGCCATGATACCGCATCAACAATCAAGTGGTGCGCCGCCAGCAGCAAGGTATTGCTTTGGGCAAACCAGACAAAACGTAATAACGGCGCTGCCGCCAAGTCAAAGTCACCCTGCACCAATGTAAGCAGTTCGTCATCAACTTGTGCATCAATCACTTTCACCACATCTGCCGCCCAGTGCGATTGATAATCTTGGTAATGCTGTGACCAGCTGCTCTGGGTTTGGTTCTGACTAAAGGCCAATCGTAAACTGGCATGATGGGCCAAGATAGCGTCCGTTGCAGTGACTAACGCTTCAATATTCAACCCATTGGGTGCTTTTAATAAAATCGATTGATTCCAATGACCCGGATTATCTAGCTTTTGCTCGAGCAACCAATGCTGAATTGGGGTCAGCGCAAATGATTGTTGAGTGAGTGAGGTCTGAGCTATTGGTTGCACTGGCTGTTGTTTTAAAGCCAGTGCTGCCGCCAATGCTGCAATCGTTTTATAAGCAAAAATATCTTTGGGCAAAATCTGAATATTATGGCTTCGTGCTTTGGCCACCACTTGTAAACTGAGAATTGAGTCACCACCGCTGGCAAAAAAGTCATCATCAACGCTTAACTCAGGTTTGCCGAGCATTTGCCGCCAAATTTCCAGCAGCACAGTCTCTGTAGGATTAAGCACTCTGTTTTGCACACTGGTCGCGGTTGGTTTCTCACTGCACGCAGGCAAGGCTTTTTTATCGATTTTGCCATTGGCTAACCGTGGCAAAGCCTCTAACAATACCCAATCAGCAGGCTGCATATAATCGGGCAATGCTTGGGCTGCAAGCTGTTGAATAACCTCAAGCTGCTGTTCACTGACCAGATAAGCCACCAGCGAATTTTTGCCCTGTGCATTGGTGATATTCAGCACCACGGCATCGCTAACATGCTGCTTTAACCAGTGTTCAATCTCGCCAAGTTCTACCCGGTAGCCGCGTATTTTCACCTGGCTGTCATTGCGACCAAGATAATGCAATTGCTGCCCGTGCATCACCACACTGTCACCGCTGCGATACCAGCGTTTACCCTGATATTGATAAAACTGTTGCTGGTTCAACTTTATTTGATTGAGGTAACCTGCGGCCACGGTCGGGCCACTAATATGCAGCTCACCAGGGAACCCCTCAATCTGATGATGACCAGCACTATCCACCACCCTGACGGTCATATTGGCCATCGGTTGGCCCAGCGCAATACTATCTGCGTCGTCTCCAGTCAGCTTGTTTAGTAATACCCCGATGGTGGTTTCAGACGGTCCATAATGATTAAAAATAGCCAACGCTGGTTTTTGTGCCCTGATGCGATTAAACAGTTGTGGCGAAAAGGCTTCGCCACCACAAATCAGCACCTGTTGTGGCAAAATTTCTAAAGCATCTTGCTGTTCAGCCAACAGCAAACCATTTAAATGTGACGGCACGATTTTAAGGCAATCAACCGGCTCGGCTTTAAGTGCACTGACCAATGCTTGGCTATCTAGCGCCAGCGATTCAGCCAATAAACGCAAACAACGCCCAGTCAGCAGCGCACCAAATAATGCGGTATAACCCAAGTCTGCACTGTGATTAGACAAACTGGCCATGCTGGCATTGGCCGTTAAACCGAGTTGAGGCATTACCCCGCTGACATAATGAACCAAATTACTTTGACTGATGCAAACCGCTTTAGGGTTACCGGTCGAGCCTGAGGTGTAAATACAATAGGCTTCGTCTTCAGGTTGATTAGACACTTGCTCTGACGAATAGGTATATGCTCCACTAGTCGAGGTTAAGTGATCATTGCTGATCACAAGGGCCAGCCCGGCATCTTTAACAATGTAATCAATTCTTGCCTGTGGCCACTGGGTATCAAGCACCACAAAAGAACCGCCAAGACGCCAGCTAGCCAACATCAACACCACCTGCTTGACACCACGAGGTAAATGAATGCCTAACCTTTTATTGGCACCAAAACCCTGCTCAACCAAACGATTGGCTTGTTGTTCTACCTGCCCAAACAGGTCGCTATAACTGATTTTTAAACCCTCGCTTGAAATGGCGATGGCCTGAGGTGAAGCGGCAACATTGTCAGCAAAAGCCTGCGAAGCAGTGGCGGCAAGCGCGGGTTGTGACGGCCCTTTGAGCACAGATTGCAGTGATTGTGGCCCCATGCTTAACTGATCAAGCAGCAAATGTTGATTGGTCAACAACTGGTCCACCACATGAAAAAACATGGTTTGAATTCGTTCAACCGTGGCGGGTTTATACAGGCTATTGTTATAACGCCATTTACACACAAAGTCGCTTTTATCGTCAACCACCACCAAGTTTAATTCATGGGCTGCACCGCGCTGCTCTGCCAACAATTCACGTTCAATCAGTTGCTGGTCAAGGCTATTGTGATGCAACTGGTTTAAGGTAAACATATGCTGAAATACCGGGTTACGGCCGGCTGTTCGGTTAACTTCAGGCTTGTCGGTCAAATTGTCCATAAGCGTGGCAAATGGATAAGCTTGATGTTTTACCATCTGCTGTATTTGTTGATTAACCTTCACCAACCACTGCGAAAACAGCTGTTGTTGGTCGGTTTGACAGCGCAACGCCACCGGGTTAACCAAATAACCCACCAACTCATTGTCTTGCGGGGTTAACCGCCCAGCCGCGGGCGTGCCGATAACAAAATCGCTTTGCCCAGACAACCGAGACATAAACCATTGAAAAGCCGCCATCCACCACACATAAGGGGTGACGCTTTGCATTTGGCAAGCCTGTCGTAACTGCTGTGATAACGCTGGCGCTAATGTCTGTTGTATTTCAGCCCCAGCGGATTCTAGATTCGGTTGATGCACAAAATCTGTCGGTAACTGTAATTGCGGTAAACCTGCTAAAGTTTGCAGCCAATAAGCCTGATCTTGCGGCTTTGTCTGGGTTTGCTGGTTGAGAGTCCATTGCTGATAATCATAATCTGGATACTGGCGAGTTACCGGGGCAGATTTATTCAGCAAGCGCAGCAAGTCACGACGCAATAATTCAAAAGAAATAAAATCGGCCGCGATATGATGGACCACAATAGATAAATAACAGTTTTCGCCAACTTTTAGCACAGATGCAACACAGGTTTTACCGGCATCAGGTGCCAGTTGCTGGTCAGCTTGTTGATTGACCCATTGTTTGATGCGCAACTCGCTGGCATCGGCCGCTTCAATGATAGCCACTGCTGACTGTTGACTGCCATTAAGCCATTGAAAAGGTTCACCATCACGCTCACCATAATTGCAATTAAGCTGCGGGTAAGTCTGTAATAACTGACTAAAGGCAAACTGAATATCTTCATCACTGTAATGATTTTTCAGTTGGATGGCCCATGCCATGTTATACGCCACACTGGTCGGGTTGAGCCGATATAAAAACCACAACGCCCGTTCATTATCACTCAGAGGCCGGGTCTGATAATAATCAGCTTGTTCGGTTAACAGTTCAATTAGCGCGGGTTTAGCCGCTTTGATTTGCTGTAATAAGGTGTCATTCATCGCCCCTTCTGGCGCTTTAAATGCCAAGTTATCACCGTTCACCGTCAGTTCAATGCCGAGTTTCCAGCAGTTTTTTAACAGAGTAGGTATTGCTGTTGAGGCTATTGTGGCCATTAAATCATTCCTTCCATTGGTGGTTTGGCTTGTTTTGAACGGGTTTGGTCGATTTGAGCACTGGTGGCAATGCTGGCCAGTTGTTGCGCCAAGGCTTGAATCGATGGGTAAGACCAGCACAAATCAGCACTTAAGGGCACATCTAGCTGCTTTGATAATTCATGGGTCAGAGTCATGGCATCAATAGAATCTAAGCCCAATTGCGCCAACTGTTGGTATGGTTTTAACTGTGTGGCAGGTAAGTTTAGGCGCTGAGCAATCCAGTGGATGATCCAGTGACCAATCGCCTGATCAAGGGAATCGGCATCAAATTGACTAATACGCCTATTGGCTTGATGGTAATTGGCTTGATGGTAATTGGCTTGATGGTGATTGTCATCTGCCACCGGTTTATGCCAGCTGGCGACGGTTTGCAGTTGCCCTTGCAAATACGCCTCACGACAGGCGACCCGTTGTATTTTGCCCGACGAGGTCTTGGCCAAAGTCAGTGGTTTTATCAACATCACCGCAGCCAGTTTCAACTCATGAGCCTGGGCAATTTGTGCAATCACTTGCTCAATCAATGGTTGATAATGGCTGTGCTGATCACCCTGTTGCTTATGGTGTTGCCTATTATGCTGATAGGTTTTTCGTGACAGTTCCTGCACCAATACCAACTCATGATTATGCTCGTCGGTCGCTACTTCGAAGATGGCCCCGCCGTGAGGGGTGAGTTGTTCGCTAAAGACATTCAGTGATTCTTCAATATCTTGTGGATAATAATTGCGACCGTTAATAATAAACATTTCTTTGCAGCGGCCGCTGACATAAAGCTGGTTGTTGTCGATAAACCCCAGATCGCCAGTCGCCATAAAACCGCCTTGGTTGGCTACCTGTTGATTGAAGATGGTTTGATTGATATCCGGCTTTTGCCAATAACCTCGGCTGATGCAATCGCCTTTAATCATGATCTCACCGACATAACCATCGGGTAATAACTGACGGCTGCCCTGATGAACAATTTTGACCGTGACTTCGGCCATAATTTTACCGCTACAGGCCATATCTACCAGATTTTTGGCATTGCTATCATCGCTCATCACCGCTTTGCCTAGCGATAACTTGTCTTTATCTAAGCTAAGCAACTTAAAGCATTGATGCTCGGCGGTGGCGGTCACCAATAAACAGGCTTCTGCCATGCCATAACTGGGTTTAAGTGCCTCAGGGGCAAAACCCGTCTCGGCAAAAGCTTGGCTGAAGCGAGTTAAGGTGCGGGCATTGATGGGTTCAGCACCATTGATAAACACTCGTAATGACGATAAATCGAGCTCTGCCTTCTCTGCGCTGGTGACTTTGCTTAAGGCCAAATCAAAGATAAAGTTGGGTCCTGCGGTGACGGTTGCTTTGATATCAGTAATCAATTTCAGTAAGCGAAAAGGTTGCTGGGCCACGGTGGCCGATGGCATTAACCAGGTGCTTGCCCCCACCAACAGCGGGGTTAGAACACCGCCGACAAAACCCATATCATGATACAAGGGCAACCAGTTGACGAACTTATCTTGCTCACTAAAATGATAACTGCGCTGAATCAGCCGGGTATTACTCAGCAGGTTTAGATGGCTTAACATCACCCCTTTTGGGTTACCGGTAGAGCCTGAACTATATTGAAAATAAGCGATATCATTGCCATCAATGGCCGGTTTGCGCCACTGTTTAGCAATCTCTAGGCTATCAGCTGTAGATAACTTATCCACAGCAATTGTTTTAGTATGGCTATTGCCAGCATTTATCCAGCCATCGACTGGTTTTTGTTGTGCGACGTTATGTAGTACCAGCGCTGGTTCGCAATCTCGCACTATGGTATCTAGCCGAGTCCAGTCGCGTTTTTTGCTGTTTGGTGGGTAGGCGGTAACGGCAATCACATTGGCATAAATACAGGCAAAAAAGCCAATCACATAATCAATGCCAGCGGGTAACACGATAAGCACCCGATCACCAAATTGAGTGTGCTGAGCAAGTTCTGTGGCCAGTGTTTTAACCCGTTGTGATAGCGCAGCATAACTGATACTGCGGTCTGATTCGATAAAGGCCAATTGGTCAGGACGACTGCTGGCCTGGTGTTCCAGCACTTCAATCCAGTTATTTACGGTGTTGCTTAATGGTTCAATTTTTGTTGTCATGATAATGTCTTATTGTTAATGAATGAAAAACCTTGTAAGTGCTCAGCGTGATTAGATTTTGCTTCAGAACAAGGCCTTACTTCGCGAAAACAGTCGCACGGAAAATAGGCGCATATGACCATATGCAACTGTTTGAGTACGAAAATAACGCCGTTATGATGCAAAAGATAAGTGCGCTGGGTTAGGCCATGGCTACAACGACTTTACGCTTGCCCTTATAGCTACTACGTCCATGGGCAGCCAACATATTGTCGAGCATCATCACATCGCCTTGTTGCCAGCGAAAAGACACTTTGCATTGCTCCAAAATATCTCTGATATGCACCAAAGTGGCGTGTTCAATTGGGCTGCCATCGCCGTAATAAACATTTCTCGGCAGATTCTCTTCACCCACAATCGATATTAGGGTTTCGCGAATGACCGGCTCTAGGTTGGAGATATGAAATAAATGGGCTTGGTTAAACCACACCATTTCTTTGGTGGTAGGATGCTGCGCCACAGCCTGACACACCTGGCGGGTTTGCAATTCGCCGTCGGCTTTCCACAGATAGCTGATTTGGTTGTTATCACAAAAGCGTTCGACATCACTTTTATTGCTGGTGGTAAAGGCTTCTTGCCACGCTAAATCCAGGCCATTGCCGTAGTTGCGCACATACAACAAGCCGTGTTTGGTAAACTTGTCTTTCACCTGTGGATCCATTTTTTGATAGATTTTACGGCTGTCGGCAATGGGCGTTTCACCTCCCTGCTCGGCGGCAGTCACACAATGAAACCAAATTTTTTGTGGCCAGCTTCGAGTATAAGCCTGTTCATTGTGCAGCGGGATCACCTGATGGGCGGGATATTCGGTTGAGGTATAGACCCCTTTAGCCACTTCACTGCGAGGAGTAGAGGCATAATCATAATTGAGCAGTTGCTGACCAAATGCATTGACGAACTGAGTAAATTGATGCTCATCGCACATCGCAAAACCCCGAAACACCAGCCCACCAATATCGTTAAGATATTGTTCTGCCAATTGTTTTATTTCATCAAAGCAATAAGACCAACTGTTGTTATCTATCGGGGTCACCAGCAACGGCAATGCTGAGTGGCTCAGTAGCGGCGCAATGGCAATGGATTTAAACGGGTTTGGTTGACTCAAAAACATAGAACATCCTCATTTCTTGTTGACTCAAGACATTGTCAATCGGTATGGGAATGGATCTTAATGCAAATCATTCGTATTTGCAAATGCGAATGGTTGTTATTTATATTTTATTTAAATTGGATTTAAATTGAACTTACGTTGGGGTGTTATTAAACAAAAAATACAGGAGAGGTAAGCCCCGCAAAGGAGGCTTATGAATGGTTAACCTGAGAATGAAGTGAGGTTATGAAAAAGTCATGGGTAATCGGATTAATATTCCACAACAGGCACTCTACCACCCCCTTGAACACCTGCTTTGTTGTGAAGTCTCCACCCTGAATATCCCAAAACTATACCCACCACCAGCAAGCCGATATCAACCACCAAAACTGTTTTAACCCCCTGATGCCATAAACCGATAATGACCTCACTCAACACCAGCCAATCGTGAAACACCAAACCCAGTAGTAACACCGACGACAGGCCAAGTAAACCGCTTAAGCAACGCTTTGTATTGTCCTTCTTAGTGCAATAAAGCAAGTAAAGTCCGGTAATCCCCAGCGTTAACACAAAGCTGTAGACCAGCCAATCTGAACGCTCCGCAACTTGCACAGGTAACTGAGCAGGCAGCTGAGGCGGTAACAGGCGCTCTGCCAAAAAGGCCACTACCGTGGCCAACACCACCCCCACGCTACCGAGCAGGGTGAAATGTGTCACCAATGCCACCGTTTTGGCCGATGATTTTCTTTGCCGGGCTTTCTTATCAATCCATAATAAATTGCCCGTGACAATAAGCACACAGACCCCCAAACCGAGCAAGAAATAAATCAACCGCAAATCAGTACCTGCGTAATTGCCAAAATGGAGTGTCGAGACCACGGCCAAACCACTTTTTAACGCATTACTGTGCTCGCTATCCTGTTGGAATAATATTGCGCTTGGGCCTTGGCCAATGCGATAAGCCACTTCAAAACGCTGACCAAAACCGCTTTTTGATTCACCACGAAAATGAATCGCCGCCCCTTCATCGCCATAATTAAACATCCGGATTGAGCTGGGTTGTTGTTGATACTTTGCCACGGTCTGTGAAAATAAAAGGTCAATATCGGGGCTTGACCACGGCTTATCCTGCCATGGCTGACTGACAGATAAATAACCAGAATCTTCACGGAAGGTTTGTTCATCCCCTTGGTAAAGCACCACCACAAAGGCAATTTGATAGATGATCAATAAGTTAAAAATAAGGCCACTAATGGCGTACATCACGGTAAAAGGCAGGGTCATCACGCCAATCACGGTATGCATATCGAGATATTTTCGGCGTTTATCTTGCGCTGGTTGATATCTAAAAAATTGGCTGAGCAGCTTGCGTGCATGGATCACAATACCCGACACCAGTGCAAAAAAGAAAAACAAGGTAACAAAACCAATCACTTCATAACCAAATGAACTGTTTAATTGGTAATGTAAGCGATAGATAAATTTGGCCAAAAAAAACTGATCATCATCGCCGATGATCTCGCCTGTGGTTGGGCTGATGATGACGGTTGATATTTTGCTCTTTGTGACTGGCTCAGCCGCTACATCACCCCGTTCTGGCACGGTAAAAAAGTGAGCTCGTAATCGATAATAAGGCATATGCTCACTAGGCATCACCAAGGTGGCACGGCGCTTGGCATCAAACGGTTTGGCTTGCATCACCCGCGCGAACACTGCACTAATGGGTAGAGCTTGGTCCTTACCAGATTGAGAATGAGCGGGAAGCTGATAGTGAGGTTGGAATGCCCATTGATGAATTTCTTCCTTAAACAAGGTGATGGAACCGGCAAAAAACACCACAAATAATAGCGCAGATACAATGAGTCCCAACCAGCTATGGGCTTCGACTAAGCGCTTTAAAAACTGTTTATCCATACGAAAACACCACCCCTGGCCACAACATCAAAGTATTTAAACCGGCAGAAAGTAACAACCCGCCACCACAACGTCGCCATGCTTGCCAGCCATTTTTACAGCCATAACAAGCCACCATCACCGCCACCCACAACACAAAAGCCAACAAGACGCTAACCAATAACTTGCTGTCTGTGGCAACAGGCAATAACACATTAATATTAATGGCCAAAGAGGCAGATAACAAAGCACCCGCAACAATGGCCGCAAAAGTCTTAGACCACATGCATCACTCCTGACCACTGGGCAGACTCTGTCAATCCACTGTGGATCATCATAATAATTGCAGTGCAGGTAACACCACCCGCCAAGGCAAACGGCAATAAACGCGCCCTTAAGTGGCCGTGGCATAACACAATAGTCGGCCACATCAACATAATGCTCACCAGTACCAGAATGGCCGAAATAGCCGGCGAATAAAATTGCAGGTTTAGCCACCAACTGCAAGGCAAACATAGCGCAAATATCGACCACGCAGGCACAGTGGGTAGCCGTTTAGTAAGCAATTGTTGATGAGGCGATGCTAAAAAACTGGCTAAACAGCCAGTCCATAAAAGCATCACGGGTATTAGCTCAGAACTTAAATAAAGGCTTAACATAAATACGAATCATTGTTATTTACAATTACCAAGCATTCTAGTTGATCTTGAGGATAATTTAAATAGTTAACTAAATAACTTTTAAATTAAGGGCTTAATCAAGGCTGTAGTTAAAATATTTGCCAGTTTCAGTATTTTTACCCTTGTGCTTATGGTCTTAACCCAGTAAAGTAAATATCAAATACGAATCATTCTCATTAAGGTAAAGTCACTAATGAAAGCTAAAAGAGTACACAACATGATCAATCCTCCTTCGATATTGAAAAACACCGTGTTTATCTCGGCAGTCTCAATCGCTACCTCATCATTGGCGATGGCCGCTGAATCCACAGCCACGCAAAAGCCCGCTTCAACAGACACAGAAGTGATCACCGTTAAAGGTCGTGCTGCGCAGTTTTACTTCGTCGAAGAGTCGATGATGGCAACCAAAACACCGACCAGTTACATGGACTTACCCCAGTCTTTGCAGGTATTGAGTACTGAACTGATCCGTGATCAGGCAGCCCGACAAACCTCCGATTTGTATCGTTCAATCTCAGGTATCACTCAATTTAGCTATTCAGGCGTGACAGCCAGAGGGTTTAGACAAGATCAGGTGCGTTATGATGGCGTGCAGGGCGACCCCTACTCTGGTTTTTCTATTCCCCAATTATTTAATATCGAACAAGTGGCGGTATTAAAAGGCCCTACCGGCATGTTATATGGATCTGGGCAGCCCGGCGGATTGCTCAATTACATCAGCAAAAAACCCAAATTCAGCCAACAAACTGAACTCGCTTTTATTGGCGGCAGCGACAGTTTGCGTGGTGCCTATGCGCAAACCACCGGGCCGATGAATAAGGATTCAAACTTGGCTTATCGCTTGGCGGGTTTTAGCCAAAACAAAAAAGGTTTTCGCAATAACACCGATGAAAAAAATACCTTATTATCAGGCGGCTTAACCTGGTTAGCCAGTGATGCGGTTGATTTGACCTTGCAATATGATTATATCGATCAAGATTTGGCTGGCCATCGCCTGCGCGGTGTACCTGTCGACGACAACGGCAACTTTTTAACAGATATCAGTTACAACGCCAATGAAAAATCAGACTTTCAGCGTTTAAGCGCCGATGTATGGCAGCTAATTGCCAACAGCGAGATATCTGACAACCTCACCAACCGTACGGTTTTACGCCGTTTAGACAATGAACGTACCCAGCAATATCACGAGAATAGAGGTTTAGCGGATGATGGTGTCTCTATGGTCCGTGAATTTCGCGACCAATTCAGAACCAATGAAGAGTTAAGCCTAACCACCGATTTTGTTTATCAATTAACCACTGGTGGTATTGAGCATCAACTATTGTTTGGTGGTGATTATTTTACCAGCGACATGTTTTATGCCGCTAAACTGGGTCGTGGTGCGCCATCATTGATACCCGATTTAAATATCATCAACCCAGTTTATGAAAACAACAGCGCCAATTACTTATTGCTACAGCGCCCGGACTCAGTCAGCGAAAGTCGTCGCACCGGGTTATATGTTCAAGATCAGTTCCGCCTCAACGAAAGATGGCTTGGCGTGGTGGGTGGTCGATATGACAAATTTGAAGACAGCACTTTTTCAGGAAGTTCGGCTTCTGACCAGTTCAACCTTTCAGACAGCAGTTTTAGCCCTCGTATTGGTGCCATTTATCAACCTGATGAAAGCATGTCGGTATTTGCCAATTACACCCAAGGTTTTGCGCCCCAGAGCCTTTATAACCAAATACAAGACAGTGATGATAGCGACACCATCGGCAAGCTTAATCCAGAAACAAGCACTCAGCACGAAATAGGGATTAAAAACCAGTGGTTAAACAACAGCTTATTAACCACCTTTACCGCTTATAACATTGTTAAATCAGACGTCGTGGTGGCGAACCCAGCCGATACCGGGGTCAATGATGGTATCGCAGCCATGTTGCAAGTGGGTGAAGTGACCAGCAAAGGCATCGAAATTGATGTGATCGGCGATTTGGGTGAACACTGGACCGGCACCATCAACTACGCCTATAACCAGGCCAAAATTACTGGCGGTGCGCCTGATGCATTAAGAAATACGGTGGGCGATGAGTTTGTTAATGCCCCTGATCATACCTTAGGCATCTGGACCCGCTGGGCCATTCCTAGCCTTGATTCTTCTTTTGCCATTGGTGCTGATTATGTCAGTGAACGAATTAGTTTAAGTGGTCAAAAAGTCAAACCTTACACGGTTTGGGATGCCAGCTGGCAAACCACCATTAACCAGTTTGAGCTTCAGCTGAATCTCAAAAACCTGTTTGATAAACGTTATGCCACCAGCGGTTTTAACCAACGTAATGGCCATTTTCCGGGTGAACCTAGGAGTATTTTGGTACAGTTGAGTTATGCGTTGTAGGTAAGGATATGGGTGAAGAAAAGATATAGCCAGAAACAACAAAACCCGGTTAGCAGCCGGGTTTTGTTGTTTTTGCCGCAAGCGGCGGTAGAGACACACTCTAATTGAACAGCTCAACTCTAAACCCAATCTTTGCTCAGGTCAAGCAAAGCAACCAAAAAACCAACTCAAATATCCATTGTAATTTACAGGCAAATATTGATAGAATTGTTTTCTGTTCTAAAAGAGCTGCTTGGTGCCCGATGGGCCACAAAGAACCTTTTCTTTTCTTCCAAAAGGCTTTTAAACCCTCGGCTTGTTGTGTAGCAACAACAAGATACTCAACCTATCGGGTAGAGACACACTCTAATTGAACAGAGGACAGCTAGGTAACCGAGGTATTCAAAGTGTTTTCTTGGTCGTCTCAATCCCGATTAAACGGGAAAAAACGTATGATTGAATTTATAGTGCTTATTGCAGCAATATTGCAAATCATTGTCTTGGTGAAACAGCTGCACGACGACAACAAAGACGAGTAGCTGTGCCATCAAGATTTGACGGACTAAAAGTGGGCAAGTGCTAACTTGCCCACTTTTGATAACTCATTAAAAACTTGAATAGCTAAGCCTAACAGGATAAAACAACTGTTTAAAAAATTGCACTGATACATCCCTGTAAGCAAAAAAGCCGACCCACAAAGTGAATCGGCTTTTTTGTTTTCATCATCAATCAGCGCGTTAAAACCCTCGCTCTCAGCCCATCAGTCTTATCGTTTAAGCAAGGACACACTGATTAACCATTGATTTTACTCGTAACTCCAGCTCAAAGTCACACCATTTGAAGCACTGTAACCACGAACATCGGCGTGATACGCACCTTGTGATGGTGCAGCCACGGTACACGTTTCTTCATTACCCGTTTTGTATGGACGGCAATCGTAAGATGAAGTGCTCGACTCTGAACCAAAGTTTAGATACAAGTCAGCATCACCAGTACCACCAGTACCACCAGTGATAGTCGCGACCAAGCTAGAAGCACCCGCTGGTACATTAATAGTGGTGCGATTCCATCCACCTTGTGATAGGTTAAATGGACCTACAGTACCACTATCACCACCTGGTATGGTTGTGCCTGCAACGTGATCAGCAACCAATGAAGCACTGCTGTATGCACTGTAACCTTTAAGCATCACATGGTAAGTACCAGCTTGGCCGGCAGCAATGTCACATACTTCTGTGTTGCCATTTTTATATGGACGACAGTCGTAAGTTGAAGACGTTGGTGCTGCACCAAATCTAACATACATATCTGCGTCGCCTGAACCGCCGCTCATGTTGAATGAAACGCTTTGCACATCTGCTGGCGTTTCGTAAGTAAAATGCGTTTCGCTAGCGGATGCACCTGACACAGACTGGGCAACACCTTTGACCAATACGCCATCCGGATCAGGATCTGGATCTGGACCACCACACTCAGTCGTATTTACACCAACCGCAGCAAATGCTGCTGCAACGTCAGCTTGGTTATAACCTTTATCGCCAGTGGCACGACATACGCCGTCTGCACCTTGGTCGAATGTGCTGTTTGCACCCCAGTAAGTTTTGTTTGCCAACGTCATGACTTCAAACGCTGAACGGGTATTCCAACCAGAACTATTGGCCAACAGGTAGAATGCTTTGTTGAATACACCTGAGGACAAGTGAACATCCATTGAGCTGGTGTAGTTGCTGGCATGACCAATTGAACGACCATCTCGGGTCGGATCATCCATATAACGTAAAGCACCAGTGCCTTTGAAGATTTGCTCGCCCACCATCCAGTCATTAGTACCGCTCATGTAGTACTCAGCTGCTTCACCGGCCATATCAGAGAACGCTTCATTCATACCACCAGATTGATATTGGTAAACCAAACCTGAGTTTTGCTCAGTATAACCGTGGCTGACTTCGTGCGCAGATACGTCCAAGCTAACCAATGGGTGGAAAGTCGTTGCACCATCACCAAAGGTCATTGCAGAACCATCCCAAAAGGCATTTTCATAATTGGTGCTGTGGTGAACTTTCATGGTCAACTGGAAGCTAAGAGGTGCAGCATTAAACCAGTCGCTGTACATGTTGAAGATAACACCACCGAAGAAGTGAGCATCATTTAACGGCGCATAAGCACCATTGATTTCTTTATGAGTGTTTTCAGGTCCGCTATAAGAATACGCAGAGCTGGCTGAAGTGCCATGGTTAAGGTTAACGGTTTTGACGTTAGCGTTGCTCATGCTGTAAGTTGAGCCATTCTGCTGAACGTCCAACATGGCAAAATCGGTGCCGTAGTTGTATTTACCCGTTTTGATGTTGCCACCAGGGCCTGTACCAACCGCAGCGTGCTGGAGGTTTTCATACGAGAAGATTTTCTCACCAGTGTGAGCATCCATGAAGAAAACCGGGCGTGAAGGTTCGCCATCGGCAC
Organism: Phenylobacterium sp.; assembly: GCA_047617105.1. GTDB lineage: Bacteria > Pseudomonadota > Gammaproteobacteria > Enterobacterales > Alteromonadaceae > JABSOG01. The sequence goes on from JBLGCB010000002.1 coordinate 66,926, forward strand.
CTGCTGGAACCACGTAAGAGATGCGGTTAACCAGACGAGGCTGAGCATCTACCATGTAGATGTACAGGTCATTTTGTTTGTTATAAACACCGTTTAGGGCGGCTTTAGAAGCATTTGCACCCAATACTTTGTCGGTGGCCAAAGCGTGCTGCATGGCTTTGGCGGCTGAGATACGTGGCTTAACCGAGAAACGTTTCTTAGCCAGCATGTCATCGAGGTTAACCATTTGACCATAAACGTCAGTCAACAGACCCATTGATGTTTTGGTGGCAGCAATGTTATAGCCAAAAACAGGAATGCCTTGATATTCTTGTTGGAAGCGAACTTTAGTAACACCGTTACCGAAGTCAATTTCTTTGACCGCTTTCATTTGGCTGTTGCCAGTCAGACCCAACACTTGGTTAATGTTGTCGCTGCTATACCCTTGCGTCATGTCGGCGACATCAATGATATTGGCGGCGTTAACTGACATCGTTAAAGCACAGGTTACTGCTGCACAGATTTTAGAAATATTTTGAATGTTCATTTTAGCCTTTATTGTTAGTAGATTTAAGGTTTTGGCGCTTATTCACGACGCCTTAGATACTGCTTTGTTATTAGATTGTTTGGTTCTGACCATATCGCGTCATTTATGGTAGCAAAAGCCCATTTTATGTCAAAATCCGAAAATATCGCCGTAGGGTGCCCGTGCGTAGCACGGTCCGAGGTTACGAGGAGCATTGCGCACCATTGAACAAACAGTCATAGGCCAACCTAGAATGTGGTTGAATGATGACGAATGGTTCATGGTGCGCAGTGCTGCTCGTACCTCGCATTTCGCTACGCGAAAGCACCCTACGGTTAAATCTCCAAGAGCAACTGTTACCCAGTTTGATTGGTGCCGTTATTATTATTATTTACGATCCCTCGCATTTGTTATTGTTGTTGTTATTGTCTGATCCAAACTCTTTTATGAGCCATTTTGCGCCAGAAGCATCGTTGTAAATTCAACGATATGTTTGTGCCTGCCGCCGATGCAATAAATCTATTACATAAAAACAACAATTGCCACCCCTAATTTTAATTTAATGTTAAGAAAGAGTAGGTTTTTGGTCAGGAAAATGGATTCAGTGACTTAAGAAAATGGGTTTCCTATCGCTGATAGATTAATTTAACTGTTTTATTTCAATAGGATATGAAAAAATTAACGATTAAAAGTCAAAACATAAAAAACATTTTCAAACGATAAAAAGAATCTCAAAAATAACTTTTCACTATAAATACCGATTTACCTTCGTTTTTTGGTCCTCTTTACTGCCAATAAAGCCTTTAATTACCGTTTTACCATGATTAAAAGATCATTAACAACCAACATGCAAAAAATAAATTAACTTAAATATAACATTTAAAATAATTACACCGACAATATCAAGACATCTCAGATAACGGCTGAGAAAGATACAATTTGGCGCATCAACGATAATTTTTGGCGTGCAAATGGATGTTTTGAACCAAAATGTCCAGCAAACCAATTTATTCAATCCATGGCCATCCGTCGGAAAATGAATATTTTGCACAAAAATGTCCTGGAGACTAATTTTTTGGTTTGAAGGGAGGCGAAAGCGAGTGAGTCAGAAAGGGATAGCGTCGTGCTCTCTACGATTAAGTTGTACTGTGGACTGGAGGTTGGTCATACCTGCGTCGTGCTCGGTTTTTAATTGGCAGTGTTATTGGCTGGAGGTTGGTCATACCTGCGTCGTGCTCGGTTTTTAATTGGCAGTGTTATTGGCTGGAGGTTGGTCATACCTGCGTCGTGCTCTCTACGATTAAGTTGTACTGTGGACTGGAGGTTGGTCATACCTGCGTCGTGCTCGGTTTTTATTTGGCAATATCATTGACTGGAGGTTGGTCTACAATTGCCATGCATCCCTTCGCAATTGCATTCGACCATCCATGGTCGAAAAAGCCGACTCACAGGGAGTCGGCTTTTAAGTTTAAGCAATTGATGTGAAATTTATATCATCACATCAATCTTTGAATAAGCGGTTTGCTTATTCGTAGCTCCAGCTTAAAGTAACACCAGTTGCCGCTGAATAACCGCGAACACCAATGTAATATGTACCAGTTGCTGGGCTAGCAGCTGTACAAGACTCATTGTTACCTGATGCATATGGACGACAGTCATAAGTTGAAGTCGTAGGTGCTGATGCATCACGAGTATACAAGTCAGCATCACCAGTTCCACCAGCAGTAGATACTACTAGGTTAGTCGCGCCAGCTGGAAGGTCCAATGTATATTGCTTGAACTCGCCTGTTGTAACACTAACGCTAAGTGAACCACTGCCACCAGCTGGAGGAGTTCCGCCAGTAGTATGGTCAGCAACCAGTGAAGCACCACTGTATGCACTGTAACCACGAACCATTACATGGTAAGTACCTGCTGATGCAGATGAGAAATCACATGCTTCAGTGTTTCCACCTTTATATGGACGACAGTCATAGCTTGAAGTCGTAGGCGCTGAACCAAACTTAACATACAAGTCAGCATCACCTGAACCACCGCTCATGTTGAAAGAAGCAGCAGCAACGTCAGAAGGTGTAGTATAAGTGAAGCGAGTTTCGCTAGCAGTTGCGCCAGAAATAGTCTGAGCTACACCTTTAGCCAATACGCCATCACCTGTAGGCGGAGTAACAGTACCACATTCAGTAGTTGTTACGCCAACTGCGGTAAATGCAGCGCCAACATCAGCTTTAGTATAACCTAAGTCACCAGCCGCTTTACAAACACCGTCTGCACCAGCGTTAAATGTGCTGTTTGCTGTCCAGTAAGTTTGGTTAGCCAAAGCCATTGCTTTAAAGGCTGTTTGAGTGTTCCAACCAGAAGTGTTAGCCAACAAGTAGAAAGCTTTGTTGAATACACCTGAAGAGTGATGAACATCCATTGAGCTAGAGTAGTTGCTAGCGTGGCCAATTGAATTGCCATCTCTAGTCGGATCATCCATATAACGTAATGCACCGGTAGATTTGAAGATTTGCTCACCAACCATCCAGTCATTAGTACCATTCATGTAGTACTCAGCAGCTTCACCAGCCATATCAGAGAAAGCTTCGTTCATGCCGCCTGACATATTTGAGTAAACCAAACCAGAGTTTTGCTCAGTGAAACCGTGGCTTACTTCGTGTGAAGATACATCAAGGCTTACTAGTGGGTAGAAAGTAGAAGCACCGTCACCGAAAGTCATTGCTGAACCATCCCAGAATGCATTTTCGTAGCTGTTGTTATAGTGAACACGCATAGTCAACTGGAAAGTCAACGGGTTAGTGCCAACATAAGCGTTGTACATGTTGAAGATCACGTTACCGAAGTACTGTGCATCATTCAATGGAGCAAATGCGCCATTGATAGATTTATGAGTATTTTCAGGACCGCTATAAGAGAAAGGAGAAGAGTTTGAAGAACCATTTTGCATATCGATAGTTCTAACATTGGTGCTGTTCATAGTGTAAGTAGAACCACTTTGGCTTACGTCCATTTTGCCAAAATCAGTGCCGTAGTTATACTGACCTGTTTTGGTGTTTCCGCCAGGGCCTGTACCAACTTCTGCATGCTGCAAGTTGTCATAAGCAAACAACATTTCGCCAGTCTGTGCATCCATGAAATATACTGGACGTGAAGGTTCGCCGTTTGCGTCCTTTGAAGGAACAACAAAAGAGATGCGATTCATCAAATGTGGCTGGCCGTCTTGCATTAAGATGAACAGGTCATTTTCTTTGTTGTAAACACCAGCAAGTGCTGCTTTAGATGCATCAGCACCCAAAACTTTGTTGCTCGCCAAAGCGCTCTTCATTGCTTTTTCAGCAGAGATGCGTGGCTTTACAGAGAATTTTTTGTGCATGTCTAGGTTTAACATTTGACCTGAAACATCAGTCAGCAAACCCATTGCAGTTTTGGTGGCTGCTACGTTGTATCCAAATACTGGAACACCTTTGTATTCCTGTTGGAAGCGCATTTTAGTGATGCCATTTCCAACTTTAATTTCTTTAACTGCTTTCATCTGGCTGTTACCAGTCAAACCCAACACCTGGTTGATGTTGTCAGAGCTGTAGCCCTGAGTCATGTCTGCAACGTTTTGAATGTTGGCAGCACTGGCTGACATAGTTAAAGCACAAGCAACTGCTGCGCAGATTTTTGAAATGTTTTGGATTTTCATTATTCGATTATTCTCTTTATAGTTAGTTTTATTTAGCTGACAACTCTTTACTTGAGTTTGTTCTTAGCTGTTGTTACTTATTGTTGTATTTTCAACGATATCGATGCAACTGAAATTAGATTGTTGCTCTACAAAGTTGATGGGTTAAATCTATAACATAAAAACAACAATTGCCACCTTTTATTTTAATAAGTTGTTAATGAATTAAGTTGTCTAGGCGGTCAATTGTACAAACCTATGCGGGTAGAGGCTGTAATCATGGAAGGTAAATATTTATAAAACAATGGGTTAAATATAAATAGGCAGGAACGGCAGCGTGTTACATTTTGTCAGAATGTAACACAAATTAATTTAAATTAGAATTCACTGGCTTTGTCCACTTTTCATAAATACCGTTAAACAGCTATTTGGTTACTTCGATGTTAAAAAAAACCGTTAACTGGTCAACCAATGAACGTCTGGTATATCAATAATGCCAGATTTTGACGTTATATATGATTGTGGAATAACATATAATACACTTCGTTAACATGCAGGGGATAATCCGTCGTCACTCAGTAGCATCACTTATCTGTTGCGCAACAAAATAGCCAACTGTTTCACCGGTGGTCAAGAAGTCAACTTCCTGACCTTCTAGACCTTCTTTACCTTCTAGACCTTCGGCATCATTCAAACCAGCAACGACATCAGCAGAGCGTGGTTGATTTTCATAGGCGTACAGGGTATCGCCGCTATGCGCATCGATAAAATAAACCGGATGTAAACAATGGGCACCATTTTCGCCCGCGATAACATAAGAGATAAGATAAACCAGCTTGGGTTTATTGTTGATCATATAGATATACAAATTATTTTGTTGGCGATACACCTCCCCTTCACTGACTCGCTCGTTAGATAACGTCAAAGCCATCGCTTGTTCGGCACTTAAGGTAGGTTGGGTTGAGAAGTTTGCTTGACCAAAGTGGCTAGCCTGGCCAGACACATCATTTATCAAACCCGATGATGATACCGTAGTGGCAACACTATAGCCAAAGACAGGGATGCCTTTATAGTGTTGTTGAAAACGAAGTTTCAACCCATCAAGATTAAGGTGACTCTGGTCGATAACCGCAGGCGTTTGTTCTGGTGTCACAACCGTTGCAGCACTAGCAGACAAAGATAAAGTAATTACCCAAGCCACTGCAATACAGCGCTTGAAAATACTAATATGAATAGTTCGAATATTGCGGATTGGCATTGGTTAGCGGTTCCTCCCTTTATACAATAAAATTTTATAAGCTGACACCTTCATTCATTGAGGTTGCTTAATGGTCGCTTAGGTCACGCGTGGGCACAAAAAACGTGACCACCCTACGTCATTTCATCACAAGTTTCGGGTTACAATTTAATGATTCATTGCTTAGAACTAAGTGCAAGGTGAGAATTTATAACAATTATCGAACAAATACCAGCGGTTTTTGGTTGCTTTTTAACCAACCAAAATGTCAACCAATAAACTAGGGGCTTATTACCATAAACTCAGCCCTACAACGGTTCATACGCCAATACCTGAATCAACTTAAGCCGATGTTCAAAACAGCGAACCACCTGCTGACAGTGATCTAGTGGCATAAAACTATGGCGTAATGTACTCGTCACCACATCCGCTTTGGCAACGACACCTTTAATCAACTTCTTGACCATTTTATCATTCAGCGCTAACCCTTGACCCAATTGAATAAAATCATAACCGATAGGTTGGCCATAAGCAGTGTTATAACCCGGTGCCAGTTCATGGCTCTTTTCTTCGATTTTTAATAACGGTAGCGCGAGGTAACAGGAGGTAAAGGTACTTTGATAGGGGGCAGTACTGACAAAATCGTAAATCGGGGCCAATTGGTTTTTTGCCGTTTGGGGGATTAACACCGCTAAATTACGTAAGTGAAAATCATTGTTGCCCAGTAAATAAGCATAGATCACTCGCAAAAACAGGTCTTTTTTGAACGGCAAACTGCTGTCGATAGTGTTGATTAAAAAACCACAGGCACTTTCATAACTCACGGTTTGCTCATCATTAATATTGCCATATTTGTCATTCACCCCCATCGCACCATCAAGCTGCTCCTGATGGACTTTTTGCTGCTTGTCGCTATCACGATCAAACCGTTTGATGATAAAAGCCAATTCATCCACTTCGGCCGTTTTATCTGTGTTATCTGTTTTAAAACGAACCAAACCAAATGCGGGAATGGCAAAACCAAGCCGTTTCATCACCGTCATAATGGCATGTTCATTTTCGGCAAGGTACGGGTATGCCTCAGGGGAAGGTTTTAGAATATAAGTGCCAAACGCATCAACCACGGTAAAAACACCATCAACCAAACGCAATGACAATTTGGGTTGATACCCCGATATACTCAAACCTTGTTGCAATCTCGGTTGCTCAGTCACAAATTGTTTTCTGGTAAAGGGCAATTGTAGTTGATTGCTGGCAAAACCCACCAATTGCTTTATGCCCTGTAAGCTATAACCAGGCTGTGGTTGAGGTGTTTTATTAGACAACGGCTCAAGGGTAATTAAACAACGATGATCATTCATGATTTTAACGTAATCGCCCCCAATAAATCTTTGCCATTGGCAATCAAAAAACCCAAGGTATCTCGTTTATCTATTCGTTGCACCTCACCATAACGCTGTCTCAACCATCCCTCAGGGGCCAAGCCACTAAAATACGAATGCAAACCTTCATTCACATATTCTTTTGGCGATACGGGCATACTCAATGAAATCGGTTTACCACGATAATGCGCATCATAGATAAAGGTGTATAAACCTTGTTCTTCATTTAATACTCCCGCTAACCTGTCGTACATATATACACTTACCGTTCGACCCATGACAACATCCCCAGCTCTTTTAACACCGCAATCACATTAGAAAAACGCGCCTCAGCCGGATTGGCAAACAACCGTTTTAGCGTCGACAACGAAATATCCGTTTGTAACTGCAAATCTTCAAGCGTCACCTTTAATTGTTTGCGCTTATGCTTCATCAACAGCGCCAAGTTCTCGTAGTCATCTAGTGCCATGATATCTAAAGGGTTTTGTTGTTTAACTTCAATGTCATCAAGCAAAGCCAAGGTTAATGCATTACTCTGCTCGGCTTTTTTACGTAACTCAAGCACACTTAATTGGCTCATATACGCACCTTATTAATACTATTTGTTTAATACTAGTTCATTATTCATCCTTAATAAACCAAAAAGTATCATATCCGAGATTAAAATTTTTTATGTGACCCAATACCGTCATATTTGAACATTTACAATCACTGATTCTATGTTTTAGATCCCCCTCTGGTGAAAAAACAATCATGCTCGGATAATCTCAGCCGATATAAAATGTAAATAACTATTCAGCGCACTCATCTTTCGCATCATAACGGCGTTATTTTCGTACTCAAACAGTTACATATACTTATATGCGCCTATTTTCCGTGCGAAAATGCCTTGTTCTGAAGCAAAATCTAAGCACGCTGAACTGTTATTGATATAAATCCGCTAATTGAGTTACTTTCCGGGTCAAATTGAAAATGTCGTTTATACTTAAAGGCACAGTTTTATTTACTTGTTCATCATCAAGCCAACAATTATCCGATCAGCGTTTTTAAGGACTTAATGGACACACCAAGCAGTAGCCACAAATGGAATCTTGCCACCTTATTATGGTTGATTATCTCCGTCAGTCTGGTCATTCACCTTGCCGTCATGGTTATTGGACAAACTATTTTGGCCGACTGGCGCTGGCCCGCTTTAACCTTACATACTTCAGTAGAAATCAGCGGCACCATCACCGCCTTATTTGTCGCGATGTTTTTGTTACGTTACGAACGCTTTGGTCAGGGCACCCACTATAATGTACGTATTGCCTCCGCCCTAATTTGTATGGGGGTACTTGACGGTTTTCATGCCCTTGCCGCTGTCGGTGATAATTTCGTCTGGTTACACAGCATTGCCACTTTTATTGGTGGTTTGGTGTTTATGTCAATTTACATTCCTGTTCATTGGTGTCAATTCAATCCCAAATTATGGCCTAAAATCGCTTTTGTCGGCTCGTGTGCGATTGGCGTGGCGTCATTTATGTATCCGCACTGGTTACCCACCATGGTCAATCAAGGCGAGTTCACCACCGCCGCCATCTTGCTCAATATTATCGGTGGGGTGATGTTATTCGCCGCTGCCATTCGGCTAATTTTGACTTGGCAACAACATAAAAATACCGATGATTTATTATTTTCTCTCCACTGTTTTTTATTTGGTGCTGCCGCCATTATGTTTCAACAATCATCGTTATGGGATATGCCTTGGTGGGGTTGGCATGTATTGCGTTTTCTCGCTTATGCACTGGCATTATGGTTTGTTATTCGCGGCGAAGGCCAGATTTTAGACGAACTCGATCAACACCGTCATCACCTCACCGAACTGGTAACACAGCAAACCAATAAATATCAGCAAAGCGAAGCACAATTAAGAGTGGCACAAAAAATTGCCCACCTGGGCAGCTGGCGTAATGACATCACCTCTAATGAATGGGTTTGGTCTGATGAATTTTACCGAATACTTGGCTTTAGCCCCAATAGCTTTGCCCCCTCACTCACCACTTTGGTGGGTATTATACATCCGAGTGACAAAGGCAGATTTCTCGCCGCCTATGAAAAGACTGTAGAAAAAGGCACACCGCTAGACATTGAATGCCGTATTATTCATGCAGATAAAACCATACATCATCTTCACTTGTCCGCTGAACTGTACAACGATGAACCAAGCCAGAGTATGGCACTGGTTGGTACTGCACAGGATATTACCGAACAAAAAGTCAAAGAAGCCCAAATTGAACACTTGGCCAATCATGATCCGCTGACCGACCTACCCGGTTTACGGTTATCCCAAGAACGAATGCGCACAGAACTCGCCCGGGCCAAACGCAACAGCAGCCAGTTTGCGGTGATGTTTATCGATTTGGACGGTTTCAAACAAGTCAATGATTCGATGGGCCACCAGATTGGCGACGAATTGCTGATCAAAGTCGCCAAACGTTTAAACAGATGCTTAAGAGATTGTGACTGTATTGCCCGCATTGGCGGCGATGAGTTTTTAGTGATCCAAACCGATGTCAGCAATACAGAAGCCGTCAGACACGTGGCACAAAAAATCATCAGTCATTTGTCCACCAGCTATACCATGGCCGAGTACACCATTGAAATTGGTGCCAGCATCGGCATCGCCATGTACCCCAAAGATGGCGATGATCCCCATGAACTGATGAAACATGCCGATCAGGCGATGTATAAAGTGAAAAAACAAGGTAAAAATAACTTTGAATTTTTCAGACCGCCGCCATAAATCCTTTTAACCTCCTCTATTAATACTTGGGACTCTTCATTATGATTCTAGCCATCGATCAGGGCACTACTGGCAGTACTGCGATTATCTTCAATGCTGACGGGCAGATGATCGCCAGAACCTATAGCGAATTTAACCAAATATATCCGCAAGCGTCCTGGGTTGAGCACGACCCCATGGAGATTTGGCAGGTCACGCTCGACACCATCATTGAAGCCATCAGCAAAGCCCATATTAAAGCCAGCGAAATCAAATCAATCGGCATCACCAATCAAAGAGAAACCACGGTTTTATGGGATAAAACCAGCGGGTTACCCGTCCATAACGCCATTGTCTGGCAATGCCGTCGTTCTAGCGATATTTGCCAACAGATCAAAGCGGATGGCAAAGCACCATGGATCCAACAAAAAACTGGACTGGTGGTTGATGCCTATTTCTCTGCCAGCAAAATTAAATGGATTTTCGACCACCACCCAGACATTAAACAACAAGCTAACGAAGGTAAACTGGCCTTTGGCACCATCGACAGCTGGTTAATATGGAATCTCACCGGGGGCAACAGCCATGTCACCGATCACACCAACGCTTCACGTACACTACTATATAACATTCATGATCATGGTTGGGATGAAGAATTATTGGCATTTTTTGATATCCCCACGGCTATCCTGCCACAAATACAAGCCTCAGCGGGTGATTTTGGCAGCACGCGATCGGGGCTTTTTGAGGGGAAAGGGTTTGAAGGTGCTGGGTCTGAAGGTGCCGGGTTTGAAGGTGCTAGGTTTGAAGGTGTAAGCATCAGCATCAATGGTGTTGCCGGTGATCAACAAGCCGCTTTGTTTGGTCAGGGCTGCGTCAACCCCGGCGAGGTCAAAAACACTTATGGCACTGGTTGCTTTATGTTAATGCAAACAGGCGATAAAGCGGTCACTTCTGACAACGGGCTATTAACCACTATTGCCTGCAACGCATCAGGTCAGCCTTCATACGCCCTCGAAGGTTCAGTATTTATGGCAGGTGCTGCGGTGCAATGGTTACGCGATGAAATGGGCTTGATCAGCAAAGCCAACGAAACTGAAGCCATTGCTCAATCCATCCCAGACACCGCTGGAGTTTATGTGGTGCCCGCGTTCACTGGCCTAGGCGCACCCCATTGGGATATGAATGCCAGGGGTGCGATTGTTGGTCTCACCCGAGGCAGCGGCAAAAAACACATCGTGCGGGCAACACTCGAAGCCATTGCTTGGCAAACCCGTGATGTTTTACAATTAATGGAGCAAGAATCAAAGGTTAAACTCAAAGCCTTAAAAGTCGATGGCGGCGCTTGTGCCAACAACTTTTTAATGCAATTTCAGTCAGATATTCTCGACCTTGAGATCATTCGACCAAACAATGTTGATTCAACCGCACTTGGTGCCGCCCTATTAGCTGGCATCGGTGCAGGTTTATGGCAAGCAGGAAAACTGCCCAAGGGAGTAACAACGCCAGACAGACAATTCACCCCGGCCATGGATGAAGACAGCCGTCAACAACAAGCAGCAGGCTGGGCAACGGCGGTTGCGAGAGTGGTGATTTGAGTAAAAATAAGCCTAGGCAAAAGCAGCACCTAGCTGCTTCCAGCCAACTAAACCCCTTCAGCCATATCCAAATACATGCCAACATAGTCCTCAGGTAAGTCATAACTGACCAATAACTCAATACCCGCTTGCCTGCTCATTTTATCTCGCTCCACCAGCAAACTCACTTTGCCCAGTAAACTCCCCAAATACAGTACTTCGCCAAATCCGGTCTGTTCGGCTTCGCTTTGTTGGGTCAGTGCATCAATCACAATCTCGGGCAATTCCCATTGATGTGCAATCAACAAAGTCGCCGCACTGCCATGTTGTTTCATCAACGTTTGATAAATTTCAGGGTGAGGGGATTCGGTTAAACCTGAGTCATTCAGGGTTTGATTGAGCTTATTAAAGAGATGCACCATGCCCACATTATTGACCAACCCCAGTAGATGACAACAAAACGAATTGACATTTCGCTGATGGGCCAAATCCCGACACGCCATGGCACTGAGCAATGAATGTTTCCAAATCAACTGGCTAAAAGACTCAAAATAGGTCGGTTTGCGCTGCATCACATGGGACATCAGCACCGTAGAGGCAATAAAAGACACACTCACTAAACCAATTATCGCAGTAGCATGATCGATAGTATTAATTTCTCTATTGTTAGGATTGTACATCTTGCTGTTAGCAATCACGATAATGTCTTTGGCGATATCTGGGTCATCACACAACTCAGTCACCACCTTGATAAAATCAACCCCTGGATTTTTGATGGTGTTGATCAATCGAGTCAAAATGGTGGGTAATATCGACACCTCAGTACCAAGGGGGGCATCAGACGCCAACAAAACGCTGACCTCATCAGCCAATTGCTGCTCTAGCGGGTTGACCGGACGTTGCACCACATCAGAGTCAAATAACAAGTCAAAAAATGCCGCATTAATATCTTGCAATGGTTCGATTCCTAAAAGGCTTGTTGATAAAGCCTGCAATTGGTGTGGAGAATAATCAAAGTATAGTGCAAAAACCCACTTTTTCCGGCTTGCTAGGTACATAAATATTAATATCAGATATCGGTATAAAACAGCAAACAATGCTAAGTGCTCGCTTTTCTGACCACTTTGCGTAAAATACAAAGCATCGGCGATATGCGACAAGAAGGTTAAATGTCTTACGACACCCCACAACAGTTTCATCAAATCGAATTGGTGATCAAAAAAAGCCGATTTATCGCCTGGGCACAACGGGTTGCCAGCCGTGAGCAAGCCATGGCATTTTTGCAAACCGCCAAAGATCAATACCCTGATGCCCGTCATCATTGTTGGGCATATCAAATAGGCTCCCCCACTTCACCGACCACCGCCGCGATGTCAGATGACGGTGAGCCCTCCGGCACCGCAGGAAAACCCATCTATAACGTATTAACCCATAAAGACGTGGGCGATGTGATGGTTATCGTGATCCGTTACTTTGGTGGCATCAAACTCGGTGCTGGCGGTCTGGTCAGAGCATACAGTGGTGCCGCCGAAAAAGTGATGAGCGAACTGCCACGACAAGTAAATATCAGCGAAATCGAAAAAACCATTACCGTCGACTTTGCCAAAGAACAATACCTGCGCCATTGGCTTAGCCAACATCAAGGACGGGTACTGACGGTAAACTACCAACAGCAGGTCGAGGTCAAAATAGCCATTGCCCAAGCTAATTTGCCACAACTTGCGCCATTTCTTGCTGGTCTATAGTAAAATACTGACTCAATTTCTTCCCAATCTTGGAGTTCAAACCAATGATGTCCATCAGAACCATTGCATTTTGACAGCCAGACGATATAAATGGCGATAACTGAAATACCTGCAATACTTAAGTGATCGGCCAAACGCGTTCCATTGAGCATAATGCCCCACATAAACAAACTCAAATCAATCCTGTTGCAGCTGCTGTTATTATCGCTATTGTTGGTTCATCCCACCGGATTAAGCGAAGCTAAAAAAAACCAACAGCCTATTCGCGTACTTATCAATGACTGGACCAGTCAAAAAGTTTTAGCGACCATCACCGGATCCATCTTTCAATCGATGGGTTATCAAGTTAATTATGTTTTTTCGACCAGCAATGAACAATGGGGTGCATTGTCTCGCGGCATCGATCACGTTCAGATTGAGGTCTGGCAGGGCACCATGGCGCAAATGTTTGATCGCGCGGTCAGTTCGGGCCAAGTGGTCGACGCAGGTACCCATCAGGCAACAACCCGAGAAGAGTGGTGGTATCCGCTTTATGTCGAACAACTTTGTCCGGGCCTGCCCGATTGGCGCGCGCTGAAAAAGTGCGCTCACCTCTTCGCCTTAAAGGAAGGTGCTCCCGGACGTTATATCGCAGGTCCATGGGAAAAACCTGAGGCAGCTCGGATTAGAGCATTAGAGTTAAATTTTAAAGCCGATCCGGTCAGCAAGGCCGATGACCTGTGGACTGAGCTAAAAGCCGCCCAACAAAAACACCAAGCGATAGTATTATTCAACTGGACACCTAACTGGGTAGAAGCAGTTTATGAGGGCAAGTTTATCGAGTTTCCGCCTTATAATGAAGCCTGTGAATCCGACCCGAGTTGGGGCATCAATCCACAATTTCATCACGATTGCGGCAACCCCAAAAATGGCTGGCTGAAAAAAGCCGCCTGGGCTGGCATGGCGACCAAATGGTCCTGCGCTTATCAAACCCTACAACAAATCAGTTTTGACAATAAAACCATCGCCCAACTTGCCTCATGGGTCGATTTTAATAAGATGAGTTATCAGCACGCCGCCACCAAATGGCTGCAACAAAATCGGCCAATATGGTCACAATGGGTCCCCCAATCATGTCGCTAACCACAGCCCGCTTTTTACAAAAAAACTCCATCGCCACCCAGATGCTCAAGGTTGTCTTTGCGCTTTATTGTGTTGTCACTGTCGTGGTCACCATCAGTCAAATCATCTTGGAATATCGTCACACCAAACATCAGATAAGCGATGAGTTGAGCATCAACCAAGCTATTTTTGAGCCAGTTCTGAGCGCCGGGTTATGGGATTTAGATGAAGGTCAAATTCAAAATGCGATTAACGGCATGTTGGCCATCCCCATCATCACCGGGGTCAAAATCGAACAAAATGGTCAGCTGTTTAAAGCAGTCGGCCACATTGAGGACGACGACAATATTGTTCATCATTATGATGCCCAGGGACAATCAATCATTAAGCGTAATGACAATCCCCAACAAATGTTTTCTTTTACCTTTGTGATCAATTATCGTTTTCGCGATGAGGCAAGAGCGGTGGGTCAAGCGACGATTTATTCTAACTCTTCGGCCGTTATCAACCGGCTTGAAATGGGATTCGTATTATTGATCATCAATGCGGTCATTAAAACCATCGCCTTGTGGGTGCTATTTTTTTGGGTCGGTAAGCGTATTTTATTACAACCGCTGGCCCGACTGACCAATGCGATTCAAAACACCGACTTTAACACCCTCGGCAGCTTTAAAGTCGATTTGCACAATCACCGTGAAAATGAAATAACCATCATCGAAAATGCTTTTTCAACCATGGTAGATAACCTTAGCACCGCCAGAAATGAAATTATGGCCTTTAATACCAACCTTGAGGCCACAGTAAGTAAACGCACTGAGCAACTCACCCTCGCCAAAGAAGAAGCCGAGCAGGCCAATCAAACAAAATCCATTTTTATGTCGCGAATTAACCACGAGTTGCGTACGCCATTAAACGCCATATTGGGATGTACTCAAGTATTAACAATGCGTTTAACAGACCCCATAGCAGCACCAGAACTTAAACTCGTCAGTGTCACTCAAAAAGCGGGCGAACACTTATTAATGCTAATCGAGGATATTATGGATGTTGTGGTGATGAATGCCAATGACCTCATCGTCCCGCTGGACACCTACTCGCTTCATGGCATTGTTGCTGACAGCGTGGCCATGGTACAAACATTCGCCAACGAAAATAACATTGAGATAACCAACCACAGTGTTGGGTTAAGCGTCTATGCCAACCCAGGAAGATTACGCCAGGTGATGCTAAATCTGCTCACCAATGCGGTCAAATACAATAAAACCCAAGGCAAGGTAACCCTTTATAGCCATAAGATTAGTGAACGTTATGTTGAAATTACCATCGAGGATACCGGGATTGGCATTGCGCCATCAGAATTAAGCAACATATTTGAGCCGCTGGTACGTTTACCGTATGCCGAACAGCAGTGCATCGAAGGCAGTGGTATTGGCTTGACCATCGTCAAAAACCTGGTTGAAAAGATGCAGGGTACCATCACAGTCACCAGCCAACCCGGGGTGGGTAGCAAGTTTACCATCACCCTGCTAAACGGTAAAACATATAACCAAAGTAACTGTTCTGCGTGCTGAATAGTGACTAACCTAATTTCGGGTAAACACATAAGGCACCGTGCCAGCGGCTCTCATATCTGCGGTTCTTTCGCCGGCAAGATATCTGATGCTGTCGATCACCTCAGCATAAGTATTGTTGGCGTGTACTACAACCCGTTCTATTTGATCGTCCTTTTGACGCTCACGCGCAGCTTTTTTTTGCCGGGCAGTCTCAGCCAATTCAGCTTTGATGTTATCTTCAGCATCAGGGCCATCCAATTTCACCATCAGTTTTTCGGCATTATGAATGCCTTTTTTGGCCGCTTTTGATAACCACCTTCTGGCCAAGCTAAAGTCCTGTTCGACATACATGCCATGGTAGTAAAAGTAACCCAGTTGAAATGCGGCTGGTCCAAACTCCATTTTTGCCGCTTTTTTGATATAACGTAGCCCTTTATCAGTATCGACTTCAACGCCGTTGCCCATGATATACACATGCCCCATCGCCATATGCGCTAATGGGCTGTCTTGTTTGATATAACGTTTAAAGACATTGATTTCTTTTTTACAATTACCGTCACAAACCTCAGTACCAGCCAAAACACTGCTTGAGAACAATGGTCCAACAAGGGCAATGCTCAATAACGCGATGATATAATGTGGTTTTTTCAAAATTTGATTTCTTTGCGGTGAAAATATAAACAACAAACTAACATACTAAAAAGTACCATTCAAGTATCTCAGTCCAGAGTGCTTTATCTGATCAAGAAGCGATGATACCCGAGTTGAATAGGCGCAGGGCTGGCGAAAATCCACATTAACTGTCGTAGGATGGTGTAGAGCGTAGCGAAACCCATCAAAGGGATTTAATGACTGTTTATAGCCATTATATTTGGATCTACATTCAGTACCTTACCAAACATCAGATCATTGGAATACAAATGTAGTGCACTTAGGGCAATCGTTGATTGATTTTTGCTTGTCATTAAAATATGATGTGTGCCGTAAGTTTTTGTATCTGCATTGTTGAAAAGTTAATCATCGCAACAACTGTAGAATATGGCTTACCTATACCAAATTGATCGATTCACGTCGTAACTCTGCCGTGGACCGATGAATTTGTAAAACCTTTAATTAAGAAAAATAGATGAGTAACATTTTATGAAAAAATTGGCGAATGTAGCAAAACGCGGTTGTCCAGAATGTAAAGGCAAACGTACCAGAGAATGTAAACAGTGTGAAGGTAAAACCTGGATGTTCGATTGGTATGAAGATGAAGCTGGTGCATGGACACACAACCCAGGCGAAGCCAAGCGATAATTTCTATCATCGCAAAATAATTGGGGTCAGCTTATGTGGCCCCTGTTATCATTGGTGTCTACACCACAAAACGCGCCATTTGGGTTTCTAATTTAACCGTCAGCAGTTTAATTTCTTCAGTAGCCGCTCTGGCCTGATTCGAGACGTTAACCGTATTCTCTGCGGTATCAGAGATATTGACGATACGTCTGGCCGCATCTTCTCCCGCTTCTAATTGTTCAATTGCAGCACTGGCAATTTGATCACTGGTCTGTGACATTGATGCCAATGACTGTGCGACTTCCATCAATTCATCAAGCACCTTGGTCGACTTAGTAACCGTTTTGGCACTGGTACTGATGCTCATATCCACTGAATTTTTCGCATCCTCTGTGGCAGATTGCAGCTTGCCCAACATCTGCGAAATTTCCTCAGTACTGGTTTGCGTGCGCTGGGCCAGTTGACGTACTTCATCGGCCACAACGGCAAAACCACGCCCCTGGTCGCCGGCCCTAGCGGCTTCAATCGCGGCATTCAGCGCCAGCAAATTGGTTTGCGCTGCAATGCCTTGAATCACCGACAGTAAACTTTCGATATTCACCACTTCGCTTTCAAGTTGTTCAATATTCTGTCCGGCGTTGTCAATTTGTTGCTCTAATAAAGATATTGTATCAGCCGCTTCTTCCGTCAGTGACCGAGCTGTTTTACCCTGTAAGTCGGCATTTTTGATCGCATCTGCGGTCAAATTTGCATTCTCAGTCACAGAATTACTGGAAGTAGCCAACTCTGTCATGGTTGAAGCAACCATCTGGGTTTCATTACTGAGCGAAGCCGTTAACTTATCCAACTGGGCCGAGCGTTTTTCTGAGTCGGCACTTTGCTGCTTCAGCGCCTCAGAAACCGCCATGATTTCCTCAATAACATCTTTTAATCGAACCTGCATCTGATACATAGCACCGACAATACTGTTATTTCTAATACTGGTATTGGTGCTTTCGAACTCGGCATTGCCACTAAAATCGCCCTTCGAGACCTTATGAACAATATTCAGCACTTCATAAATTTCTGCGCCAAGCGCCTTGTTAAGTGACATACCAAAACGAATCAGCGCCGTCGTTAACAGCAGTGCAATAATAATCGACCAGCCGCCCAGCCATTTGGCGGTACCCCAGTAACGATTATCCACTTCTTTATAGCTGATACCAGTGCCGATATACCAACCCCACACACGGGTTTTTTGCACCACCGAGGTCAAATCAACCACTTCTCCATCGCGTTCAGAGTTCCACTCGTAAGTGATGGTTTGACCGGTTTTATTACCCACCAATTGTTCAACAATTTGGCCGACACTGGAACCGTCAGCGGTTTTGAAGTCATTAAAGCTGGTATCGTGTAATTGCGGATCATGAGGCGTGGCAACAAAATTGAGCTTGTCATCCACCACATAAACGTATTCTGAATCGTGGTATTTGTTTTCTCGTAATATTTGCGTCGCTAATAACTTGGCCTGCGCTTCATCGAGCGTGCCACTTTTGACAAATTGTTCAAACTGGTTAACGATATTGATGGTGCTGTTCATTAATTGGTTTATTCGCGCAATATTATCGCTTTCACTGGCATGGCGTAAGGTTTGTAGCCCCAGCACAGCAATGCTCAGCAAAGCTAAAAACAACACGAATACAAATGAAATGATCTTAGTGCGCAACTTCATGGCATTAAACATATAATCTGACCTCGGTTTTTCAACAACCAATGACAACGTTGTCATGGCTTCCTAGTGTAAAACGATTTAACTAAAAATAAAACACTTAATGTAGAAAACTTATCATTCAAGTTACTTTTTGTTTACATTAACCGCACAAACCGAAAAACCATCCAAAGAAAATCAGTAGAGCTTAGGGCGTGTTGAGGTTTCATATATAGTACTGGAGTGACTGAAAATGCTTCACTCGAGGCGCAACGATTGATGTTTAGTTGTTCTAAATGAGTGAGTTGCAACGCTGAGTGAGGCTTTTTCAGCCACTCCCCGAAGGGCTGAGTCCATTTTGCCCCCTAACTGCGTTACTGCTCGTTTAAATAGAATAACTATTAGTCTCTCACAGTGCCTTGTTAGTGAACAAAATTGTTCTCAGCAGTACCATATATGAAACGTCAACACGCCCTCATAAGAAGTGGCACTCCTTATAGAATATAGCGCAATACTCTCTAATCACACTGCTGTTTTTTCAGTCAATCTTACTGTACCTTACGGTTTTAGCGACTCTGGGGGCGATTATGGCTGCTACTCAGGGAATAGAATCACCATTATGACCCCATAGCCATTGTCACCAGCGGGCAAAAAAAGACAAACAATTGCAGCCAAGCCAACAGACATCATATAAACTTAAGCTATCAACGCTATCAGCAATGCCTTAACTTTAATCAAAGAACTCAGTTATGCCAGAAGCGCTCGAACAGGACTATACCAGCCATCAGTTGCACGAAGTTAATGCTGCGCTCAGTAGTGGTATGTTCGTGCATGTTCGGCGGATGTTGCAACATATGCTACCTGTAGATGTCGCACTGTTACTCGAATCGACCCCGCCCAAAGGTCGTAAGATATTATGGCAACTGGTTGACCCTGAGGTTTATGGCGATATTCTCGAAGAGCTTTCAGAAGACGTTCGTAACGGTCTGATAAGGCTGATGAATCCGAAAAAGGTCGCCGATGTCACCGGTTCAATGGACGATGATGACCTAGCCGAAGTTTTGCGTGGTTTACCCGACACTATCTATCAAGAAGTGTTACGCAAGATGGACAGCCAAGATCGCAGCCGCGCCGAAAAAGTACTGGCTTACGAAGAAGATACTGCTGGTGCCATCATGAACACCGATACCATCACCATCAGACCCGACGTCACCGTTGATGTGGTATTGCGTTATTTGCGCTTAAAAGGTGAGATCACCGCGCTAACCGATTGCGTTTATGTGGTCAACAAAAGCGACCGCTTTATTGGCGAACTGCCACTAACGACCCTACTCACCAGCGCCCCCAATCACGTGATCAGAGATATTGTCGAAGAAAACAGCGATGTGATCCATGCCGACATGGACGAAGTCGAAGTCGCCAAGTTATTCGAACGTCACAACTGGGTATCGGCCCCGGTGGTGGATAAAAATAATGCCCTGCTGGGCCGTATTACCATTGATGATGTGGTCGATATTATCCGCGAAGAAGCCGAACACTCATTAATGAGTATGGCGGGTTTGGATGATGATGAAGATACCTTTGCCCCGGCGCTAAAAAGTAGCCAACGGCGATCAATCTGGTTGGGCATCAACTTATTCAC
Organism: Phenylobacterium sp.; assembly: GCA_047617105.1. Classification (GTDB taxonomy): domain Bacteria; phylum Pseudomonadota; class Gammaproteobacteria; order Enterobacterales; family Alteromonadaceae; genus JABSOG01. The sequence goes on from JBLGCB010000002.1 coordinate 87,058, forward strand.
CGCCCTAATGGCCGCCATGGTACTGAATTTATTCGAAGCCACCCTCGACAAACTCGCCGTATTGGCCGTACTCAGCGCCATAGTGCCCAGCATGGGTGGTGTTGCAGGCAGCCAGACGCTGACATTGGTGATTCGAGGTATCGCGGTCGGTCATATTAACGACAGCAATTCGAACTGGTTATTGAAAAAAGAATTGGCGATTGGTGCGCTTAATGGTTTGATGTGGGCGGTATCCATTGGCTGTGTGGTTGCATTTTGGAAAAACAATTTGGCCCTTGGACTCATCATCGCCTTTGCTATGATGATGAACTTGGTGGCTGCGGGATTATCTGGGGTATTTATTCCGCTGCTATTGAAAAAACACAAAATCGACCCAGCCCTAGCTGGCGGCGTGGTACTGACCACGGTCACCGATATTGTCGGGATTTTTACTTTTCTTGGTACCGCGACGTACTTTATGGAATACATTGTATAATTGACTATGGAACTTGTGAATGAATATCGACACCACGTTTTTTAACCGCTGCATCCTAACTCTAGAGCAGGCATATACTCTGGTGAAAAAAGCGGATCCTGACAGTATCGAATATGAAATGTATCGCTCTGCCTGCGTCAAAGAATTTGAAATCATTCTTGAACAGACAGGTAAATTGCTGAAAAAGTCCCTTGCCCCTTATTTTCACAGCCCCAAGGCCGTCAACAGATTGGTTTTTAAAGATATATTCAGACACGC
>JBLGCB010000003.1:0-76148 GCA_047617105.1 Phenylobacterium sp.
AAACCAAATGCCCAGTTTTTAACCACCAGCTTGTTGGATATTGAATGTCCATTGGCCGGTCAAGACATCGAACCAGGCAGCTACGATTTTGTCATTGCCACCAATGTACTTCACGCCACCAGTGATATGCGCAATACGTTGCGTAACGCCAAGGCTTGCCTCAAACCTGGCGGGTTAATTTTTATTAATGAACTGTGCCAACCGTCTTTATATGCCCACCTTACCTTTGGTTTGCTGCAAGGTTGGTGGCAACATCAAGATTCTGCGCTGCGCATTGATGATAGCCCTTTATTGTCACCCACATCATGGACTCATATCCTCGAATCTGAGGGTTTTGCTGGCATCACCTGGCCGACCCATCAATGCCAGTCACTGGGGCAGCAGATTATGATTGCCCGTAGCGACGGTTTGGTTCGTCAGGCGGTGAGCAATAACCGCCAAACTGCGATGCTTAAGCAAGATACCATTAGCACATCAGCAACCATCACGGCAGATAGGGAGGTTGCACAATCGATTTTACCATACACCACTTTACTGATTAAAAATATTGCCGCCAAAATCCTTAGAATACCAAAAGATTCGATTTTACTGGATGAGCCACTTGAGCGTTACGGTTTTGATTCTATTTTGGTCAGGCAATTAACGGCGGCCTTATCGAACTCTTTTGATAAAATTAACACCGCCTTAATTTACCAAGTACAAACATTTGGTGAGTTGGTTGACCACCTGATTGAGCATCAGTCAGCGCAATTACAGCGCTTAATGACGAATGATATAACGACCAAGACAGGTGATCATCAGTATCCACAACAGATCACCAGCAGTGAGACAACACCGTCTCAACTGGGTCGCGAAAAACGACAAACTCGCCAGCTCAGCGATAATAAAATTGCCATAATCGGCATGAGCGGGCGTTATCCGATGGCGCAAGATTTGGCCCAATTTTGGCAGGTGCTGGTGACGGGTAAGGACAGTATTTCGCTGATCCCTCAAGATCGCTGGCAGTGGCAAACATCTTATGAAGCCGATCCTCAACGGGCCATTGAGCAAGGCAAATCCTATTGTAAATGGGGCGGCTTTATTCAAGGTGCCAAAGAGTTTGATGCCCATTTTTTTGGCATTAGCCCGCGTGAAGTGATTGGTATGGATCCCCAAGAAAGACTCTTTGTTCAGTTTGCATGGCAGGCGATGGAAGATGCAGGACATACCAGGGATATGCTAAAAAACCAATACAAACAACGCGTTGGTGTTTTTGCTGGCATCACCAGAACCGGTTTTGAACTGTTCGGCCCGCACTTATGGAGTCAAGGAAAAGTCGCTCAACCACGCACATCGTTTAGCTCAGTGGCCAATCGCTTGTCTTACTTTTTAGATCTTCGTGGTCCGAGTATGCCCATTGACACCATGTGTTCTTCATCGTTAAGCGCAGTGCACCAGGCGTGTCAACATATTCTCAATGGTGCCTGTGATCTGGCTTTTGCGGGTGGCGTCAATTTATACCTTCATCCGGCTTCATACAACCACCTTAGTGGCTTACAAATGCTGTCACCAGAGGGACGCTGTAAGAGTTTCGGCGAAAACGCCAATGGTTTTGTACCAGGAGAGGGCGTGGGGATCGTGTTGTTAAAACCCTTATCTCAGGCCATAACAGACGGTGATAATATTCATGCCACGATTGTTGGCAGTCAGATGAATCATGGTGGCAAAACCAATGGTTATACCGTGCCGAATCCTAATGCTCAGGCTGCGTTGATAGCGGATGCTTTGAGTATGAGTGGCATCACTCCTCAACAATTGAGTTATATTGAAGCCCATGGTACAGGCACAGAATTGGGCGATCCGATTGAAATCGCGGCGTTAAGCAGTGCATTTAGCCCTTGGGACAGCAATACAAGCCGCTGTGCTTTAGGTTCAGTCAAAACCAACATTGGTCACCTTGAAGCAGCCGCCGGTATTGCAGGATTAACCAAGGTGATTTTACAGCTCAAACACCAAACCTTAGTACCGACACTCCATGCCGATAAAGAAAACCCCAATATACAGTTTGCAGATAGTCCTTTTAAATTACAAAAACAGCTGGAAAGCTGGCAGGTAGCAGGCAATTCAGATAAACAGGATGATAAAAACAAACGCCGCTTGGCCGGGGTATCTTCCTTTGGCGCCGGTGGTACCAATGCTCATGTTATTGTTGAAGAGTATCAACGTTGCCATCAAGTTGAGCCGCCAAATGGCGCTGTATTGGTGTTATTGTCTGCCAGAAATCCCAGTGGCCTGATAGCTTACGCCAAAAAACTGGGCGACTTTCTTAGCATCAACACATTGCATATGAAAAACCTGGCTTACACCACCCAACTGGGGCGCGAAGCATTTAAGTGTCGCGTGGCCATGATTGCCAACAACCAATCAGACTTACAACAAAAACTGGCCAGTTTCATCGCCAATCAAGAGGATGACAATATACAAAGTGGCCGGGTCAATAAAGCGAGTCTTGATGCAATCAATCATGGTGAGCAAAACCCAGGTATTGAGCGCTGGCTTGAGGCAGCAGATTATCGCTCATTGTCTAATGCATGGGTGCAAGGGGAAAATGTTGACTGGCAACAACTCTATTGCTCGGCCAAGCAAACCCCTTATCGTATCAGTCTGCCGACTTATCCCTTTGACAATAAATACTTTTGGTTAGAACTACCTGATGCAGACAACCTGCAACCCCCACCTAATAATGATGTTCGTCTGCCAACCGCTGGCAAAATCAATCTGGCCAGCCCTGATGAATTAGCAGCCTTAATGCATACTCATACCAGTGCAGATATCAAGGTAAAACCTCGATTTAGCCTCAGCAGTTTGACAGCCTCGATGGCTTTGCATAAGCCCCGTGAGGATAATGTCAATACTTGCGATACCATTGAATTACCTGAGGCTTTGGTGACACTGAATATTGCGTTTGAAGAGGATATTGGTGATTACCAATTAAAGCTTGATCAGCAAATGGCGCATATCACCAATAACGATATAAAAGTGGCTATGCTGGCTTATAACCCTCTATCTGGCGGTTCCCGCCAACATCAGTCAATACTCATCGACTTTATGGCAGCCCTACCACTGCCCGTAGTCAGCACATTTTGCCGTAAACCCGACAGTTTGGCTTGGTGTATCGCTGGTCTTAGTGATTTCCCTCTATTTAGCCAATTCAGCAATGATGATTTGGCAGATTTAACACCATCACAACTGACCGTACTCAACGCCAGGTTTAGTGGTGGGGCCGAGTTATCATTGGATGAAAATAAGCCGTTATCATTAACAACAGCACCTGGTATGCAAGTCGTTAAAGCCAACCAATTGGTAGCAGTTGCTGCTGATATGGTCCAACAGCTACAACAATCGCCAAAAATTGCCCTTGAAGCCTTAAAGCAGACATTGTCCTTGAGTCACAACTCGGCCATAAAAGCCGCTTTTTTGGCCGCTTCAGGGTCGCCGATACCGCCACAAGCTAAGGGTTACGGTTGTGCATTAATGCAACAATCACTCAAAGCACTGGCGGGTCAACAAGCAGGGATAAAGACAGAACAACAACCGACTTATATCACCACCTTTAACAATGTCATTCAACTTCACCGTTGTGCTGATGGTGTTGTGCAGCTGACGCTCTGCGAAAAAGCGCAAAAAAACATGTTTAGTGATGACTTTAGTGCCGGTCTCAGAGCGGCATTCTTAGCCATTGAGCAGTGCCACGACGATAAAGTCGTGGTGATCGTGGGTTTTGATCAGTATTTTTGTTGCGGTGGCACAAAAGATAACTTATTGGCGATTTATCAGCACCAAGCAAAGTTTACCGACAACGATATTCATCGTGTGGCACAGCAATGCGCTTTGCCGGTGATCGCGGCGATGCAGGGACATGCCATTGGTGGCGGTTGGTCATTTGGACTGTTCTGCGACTTGGCAGTGTTTAGTTTACAAAGCACCTATCACGCCCCTTATATGCGTTATGGATTTACCCCGGGCGCTGGCTCGACGCTTATTTTCCCTGACCGTCTTGGCCAACAACTGGCTCGTGAAATATTGTTGATGGCCAAAGAATACAGCGGTTTTGAACTGAAGGAAAAGGGCTTACCGATGCCGGTATTACCGCGCAATGAGGTTTTGCCTTTTGCCCTGTCCGCAGCCCATTTATTGGCGACGCAATCAAGGCAACAATTGATCAGTGAAAAAGCGGCTAGGGTCAAACCATTCGCCCCACGTATTGATACAACCCATCAGCGTGAGCTGGCGATGCATGAGCGGACGTTTGTTGGCCAGACGCAGGTATTGGCACACATCAATACCTTTTTTAATCAACCACAACATAGCAGTCACTTAGACTCATCACCAGAGCTGTTGCCATCAGCTGAGAAAACCAATCCCAGCAGCAGGCAACATACCCACCAGGTATTGGATGTACTCAAAACACTGCTCGCCAAGGAGTTGATGCTGGTATTGGCAGATATTGATGACGATGATTTATTTGTTGATTTGGGTATAGATTCTATTATTGCCGTCACTTGGATCAACCAAGTCAATGCTCATTTTAATGTGTCGGTTGGTTCCTACCAAGTGTATAACCACCCTAGTTTGACGGCGTTTTCAGTGTTTATATCGTCATTAACAGAGCCCTCAAATGCCCATCAGGCCAGTAATGCCCAGACCAACACAATCGACCCACCGCCTGTGGCATCAACGATACCAACGCCTATAGCACCAAAGGTGCTAACTCAACTTCGTGGCTCTTTGGCGGCTGAATTGTTTATGGACCCATCAGAAATAGAGGATGATGCCGTATTCATTGATATGGGGATGGATTCAATTCATGTGATTGTCTGGATAAAGAAAATTAACGCGTTGTTTAATTGTCAGTTATCCACCAGCCATATCTACAAATACCCGACTTTAATCGACTTGCATCAGTATCTTGAAACGATTGTTGCCAATAATATACCGCTGAGAACAGTAGCTAAAAAACCAGCAACGAGAAGCCCTCATCATTTGACCATGAGTGCCTCACCGCCGAGTGTTCAAGCGCCCGAACAGCCACTCGCGCAGTCACAATCATCAGTAAAACCCGTCAATACTGACGAACGCCCTGCAATGGCGGTTATTGGCATGGCTGGCCAGTTTCCGGGTGCCAATAATTTGCAACAATACTGGGATAATATCGCCAGTGGCAAAGATTGCATCACAGAAATTGGCGCGCAACGCTGGGATATTAACGAATTCTTTGATCAAGACAAGCAGGCTCAGGGCAAGAGTTATTCTAAATGGATGGGAGCTGTCGCGGGAATTGCGCACTTTGATCCGTTGTTTTTTAATATTTCGCCTCATGAAGCCGAATATATGGATCCGCAACAGCGTTTATTTTTGCAAACCAGTTGGCACTGTATTGAGGATGCTGGTTATAATCCAGCCGATTTGGCAGGCACCAATTGTGGTGTCTTTGTCGGCTGTGAAAAAGGCGATTACAGCGAACGCGCTCAGCACCAAGGTTTAAATGCCTATGCACTACTGGGCAGTTCAATGGCTTTATTACCCGCGAGGATCGCCTATTATTTAGATTTGCAAGGTCCCTGCATGGCCATTGATACTGCTTGTTCAGCCTCCCTTGTGGCGATCGCCAATGCATGTGACAACTTACAATTACAAAACTGCGATATCGCCATTGCTGGTGGCGTTTATGTGCTTTGTGGTCCCCAGTTACATGTGATGATGAGTAAAGCGGGTATGTTATCACCCACCGGACGCTGCCATACCTTTGACCAACAAGCAGATGGATTTGTCCCTGGTGAAGGGGTTGGGGCGATATTACTCAAACGCCTCAGTGATGCCCAACAAAGCCGCGACAACATCCGCGGTGTCATCAAAGCTTGGGGAGTCAATCAAGATGGTAAATCCAATGGTATTACCGCCCCTTGTGGCCAATCTCAACAACGTTTGATCAGCGATACCTACCGTCGATTTAAGGTTAATCCTAACGATATCCAACTGTTAGAAGCACACGGGACAGGCACTAAATTGGGCGACCCAATAGAAGTCGACGCCTTATGCGCAAGTTTTACCCCTTTTAATCAGCAGCAACATTATTGTGCTTTAGGTTCTGTCAAAAGCAATATCGGCCATTTGGCCACTGCCGCAGGCATTGCTGGCACCCTAAAAATATTGTTGGCGCTTAAACACCAACAGTTACCCCCAACCATTCACTACCAATCACTCAATGAACAAATCAACCTCGATAATTCAGCATTTTTTATCAATGTTAAATGCCTGCCTTGGCAGGTTGTGCCAGGCCAAAAGCGAACTGCAGCCATCAATTCGTTTGGTTTTAGCGGCACCAATGCCCATTTGGTGATTGAACAATATGGTGACCAGCCATGCCCAACTGAGTCTGAGCCAACAAATACAGCAACCACTCGACTGGCCAGCTTATTGGATGTGGCGGATGCCAATGCGACAATCTATCCTTTTGTACTATCCGCCGCCAATAAAGCGCGATTGTTGGAATATAGCCGATTAATGGCTGCATTTGTCGACGACAATCGTGATAATCGCGATTTTAGTCTGGCTGATTTTAGCTATACCTTGTGCCTCGGCCGTAAGCCTATGGACGCTCGACTTGGATTGACCTTTAGTCACATTGACGAACTGATCCATAAACTCGATGCTTTTCAAAACCAACAGCCATCACCAGGCTATATTTATGCGGATAAAAACCAACAACAATCGTCATCACTGGCCAATACATCGCTATCCCAAGGGCGCGATAATCACCTGCTCAGTCAACTTGATGCTTGGGTGAAAGGTGCCACCATTGAATGGTCAAAACAAGTCTTCTCAGCACACCCCCATAAGCGATGCTCAATACCCCATTATCCTTTTAGTAAAGACATTTATTGGCTTGAATACCCTGCAAAATCTGCTGCACCGACCGTGAAACAGCTGTCAATGAGCCAAATTAAATGGCTTGAAAAAGGCTTAAATCCAGTCGATTTGAGTGAGCGCTTCAAAGACAAGCAGCAACATCCTGTGGTCATTGTTTATGGTCTTCAAGCAGAAAAAGATGCCCTAATGTCGCTATTGACCAGTGTCAGTCAATCGGTTGGTCTCAATCAAACAGCCGACATTAGCTGTTATCATTACAGTACCATAGAGACCATGCCGGTTGAGATCTCAGCCATGTCGATATTTGTTATCGGCGTTAATGTCGATCAGATCATGACTGTGATGAACCAGCTGAACCGCGACAATTTTAACCATAAAGAGATTCAGATATATGGCTTGTCAACGGAACAAATGCTCACTCAGGCGATGATAAACAGCATCTGTCGGCAAAATTTGATGGTGGTGCATGTAGATAATAATGAAAAACCACTGCAAAAATATCAACTGTTACTGCGCGAGTGGTTGAGCCATGATGGTCATACCAACACAGCCAATAGGGTGGTGGTACGCCACGATAAAAACCAGCGCTTTCAATCACAAGATTTGCCAATGTCTATCCGAGTAGGTCATGGCGAGCGCCAAACAGATGTACCGGCTAAAAAACAATTGTGCCGTATCAACAAAAGCTGGCGCAAACAAACGCTGACTGCCCGCCCATCTGAGCCGATGGATAATACCTTGGTGATTGTTAACAGCGACAACCAAAGTCTTATCGCAGGATTGCTTTATGGTGAAGCGGTCACCATGGTGCTGGCTGATAGCACGCTAATTCAGTTCGATAATTGGCAGTGTGGTAAACATAGCGCCAATAGGATCATCACTGCCTATGGCCCAGTCGATAAAATACTCGATCTCAGTGATTTGTATGCCACAGGCCAAGCAAACGATAGTGATAAAGCGGGAAAAATCGCCTTTTATCAACAATTGGTGCGTGAGTGTGCTTCGCTTAACATCCTCTATCTGACTCAATCTCTGCATAGCTTCAACAATCGAACCATGAATTTGGCTGGGGCAAAATTTGCAGGCCTTGCGACGACACTGTCGGTTGAGCACCCTGATGTTGTCTGTCGCCATGTTGACGTTGATTTGGCGATGCTTGACCATCCGCTGGATTTTAAAGCCATGCTAAGCAACGAATTCCCTTGCCAGCGGCTTGAACCGCAAATTTGTTACCGCCAAAATCAACGTTATGTGGCAACATTAACGGCAGCGCAAAACCACCAACCCACCAGCAAATATACCCCAACACCCGATGGGGTTTATGTGATCTCTGGTGGCCTCGGTGGCATTGGCCTACAGATTGCTGATTATTTGGTTCAAAACGGAGCAAAGAAACTGGTTTTGATGGGGTTCAACGCACTGCCAGACCGCTCTATTTGGCATAGTGAACAATTGCCAGCCGCGCTTAAAGAAAAAATTAACCATATTCAAGCACTGGAACAGAAACTCGATCACTTAAGCCTCTACACTGGCTCACTGGAAAATCAGCCAGGGGTAACGGCATACTTTGATATGATCCGCGCCCATGTGGGTGCTATCGTCGGGGTGGTTCACTCTGCTGGTAAAGGCTCTGATTTTGCCACTCCTGCGTTTATCGCCAAAAATCAGCAGCAAATTGCCACCGTGATGGCACCCAAAGTGGCCGCGCTGGATGTGATGTGCAACATTTTTGCTGATGACGATTTGGCATTTTTTGTCGCTTTCTCTTCGCTAACCGCGCTGATCCCGCGTTTTGCCAAAGGCTGCTTTGATTACGCCATGGCCAATCATTATGTTGAGCGGTTAATGGCTTTCAAAAATCAACATCATCATAAAGGCTACAAAGCCATTAGCTGGGTCGACTGGCATGAATGTGGTATGGCCACCCGCAGTTCTCCAGCGATATTAAAGACCATGAACCATCAACTCAATCAGCTGGGCTTATTTACCCATTCTAATAATGAAGGCAAAGCCCTGTTTGAACAGGCACTCCAGCAAGACAGTGATTGGGTTTTGAACTGTTATATGGATTTGGCCAAATTTGAAACTGCGGTGGATAATGAAGCGCAAAAGGGCGATGACCAGCGCCATCATCAATACCAAACGCCGCACAGCGCCCAATCCCCTGCCAAGCACTGGATAGTCGAACATATTCAGGGTTGGGAAGTCATCGTCAAGCAATATGGTGCTATCGCGCCAGATGAGATTGACAAAATCATTAGCTTTGAGCAAATTCAAACCCTAGATAACAGCCTAATCCATCGTATTTATTTGTTGTTATATCCCAACCTTGGCAAACCATCTGGCCAAGAAAACGGCCACAGCACCGCCAATGCGAACCAAACCCAGCGCCTTGACATCATTCGCACCACCGTTTGTAAGGTGCTTAAATTGGCCAATATCGATGATGACATTGATTTTCAGGATTATGGGCTAGATTCGATTTCTGCGACCCAGTTGGCTTTAAAACTAGAGCAGTCATTAACCACACAAGTGAAGTCACACTGGTTGATTGATTTTCCCACCATTAATGCGTTGGCCGATAAGTTACCAAGCCTGCCTGCAATGACCACGAGCTCGACATCCCAGCCAAATATGATAACCAACACTATGACGAGTGAAGAGATATGAATAACACTATCGAACAATTATTGGGTATCGCCCCAGCAACCACTTCGCCAGAAAATCGTCATATCGATTTCAGTTTAATCTTCTTTTCAGATATTCGAACAGATATCTCAAATAAGCGTAAGTATGATTTCATTCGCGATTTGGTGATATTTGGCGATAAATCAAATTTTATCGCCACCTATTTTCCTGAGCGCCATTTTCATGAATTCGGTGCTATTTTTGCCAACCCGGCCTTATTGGCCGCTTATTTAATCCCGCAAACCAGCAATATACGCTTCAGAACTGCGGGTATATCGCTACCGCTGCACCATCCTGCTGAAATTGTCGAATGGTGGGCGATGAACGATATACTTTCAGGCGGACGAATAGACCTAGGTTTTGGTTCAGGCTGGCATAAAACAGATTTTATTTATGCCCCTGACAATTATGATGACCGAAGGGCCATTTGCTCAGCGCAAATCCCCTTGATTCAAGAACTGTGGCAAGGAGAAGAAGTTAAGTTTACCGGGCCTGATGGCATCGACGTGGCGGTTAAAATTCACCCCCAGCCATTGCAAAAACAACTCAACATTTGGCTATTGGTCAGCAAGAGTGATGAGGGTTTTCGATATGCGGGTCGTAAAGGTTATAATGTATTTACCATGTTATATGGCAACAACCTCAGTGCCATGGCAGATAAAATTGCCATCTATCGTCAAGCGAGACAAGAGGCAGGACTCGATCCGCACGAGGGTAAAGTGACGTTAATGTTACATACCCTGATTCATCCGGATGTGGACATGATTCGAAATGTGGTTGAAAAACCCTTTAAAGCTTATATAAAAAGCGCCCTAGACGCGCATATTCAAGCAGTACCAACAGAATTGGGATTGCAACAAGCCAACGTCAGTGAAGCAGAAAAAGCCAAAATGCTTGATTATGCCTACCATCGATACTTTAACACCGCAGCCTTATTTGGCAGTGTTGATGACGGTCATCGAATGATTGCTCAGGCAAAATCCGCGGGCGTTGATGAAATCGCTTGCCTGATGGATTTTGGTGTCGACTACCCCATCGTGATGGACTCGCTCAAATATCTCAAACAACTTACTTCTCACTATCATAAAAAAGGCCAGGGTATTGGCATTGGCAGCGGCAAATATGAATAAAGATGACCAACTAAAACAAATATTGGCGGCCCTGAAGCCAGCTACCGGAGCAGCTACCGGGGACATTCCTGCGGATGTGACACCAAGCCAGCAGCAGTCAATTGCCATTGTTGGGCTAAGCGCTAATTTTCCTAATGCCATGAATGTACAAGATTTCTGGGAAGCGCTAGAGCACCAACAAACGCTCATTGAAACCATACCTAGCCAGCGTTTTGACTGGAGTGCCTACTTTGACCAAACCAATGGCGACCTCTTTAGCGCGCCAAATGAATTAAAGATCAGCAATAATCTCGGCGGATTTATCCCCGACATTCAAGGGTTTGATCGACAGTTTTTTGCCCTCAGTGCGGAGGATGCCGCACGAATGGACCCTAGGCAGAGATTGTTACTTATGTCGGTTCATCACACCCTAGAAGATGCAGGATATCAGAGCCAATCACTAAAACCTGGGGCAACGGGTGTTTATATTGCGCACCAAGATGACGAATACCAACAACTGCTCAATGAAATAGAACAAGATGTTGGTCAGGCATACGGCCAGGCGTCGCAACTGGCCAATCGATTGTGTTATTATTATGACTTCAATGGCCCCGCACAGACCATTGATGCCCAGTGTGCTGGTGCTGCGGTCGCCCTACATCGGGCCGTTTGTGCCTTGCGTAGCGGTGAAATTAATCAGGCGATTGTCGGTGCTGCCAACTTATTATTGCGCCCTCATGCTTTTGCCCATCTTAGTCGTCACAATCAGTTAACCCAAGGTGCCACTGTGCGTTCGTTTCAGGATAACGCCGATGGACATTTGCGCGCAGAGGGCGTTGCCACGGTAATGCTTAAGCCGCTATCAGCAGCTATCGGTGACCATGATCATATCTATGCGTTAATTGAAAATAGTGTGGTTAACTTTAATGGACGAGGCGGGGCTTCCAGTGCCGCACCTGATATTGGCCGACACGCACAATTGGTTGAACAATGTTATGGCCAGCATGACCCTCGTGATATTGGTTATATCGAAGCCCAAGGCATGGGTAATCCATTATCTGACTTGGCAGAATGGGAGGCATTTAATCTCGGTTTACAAGCATTGGCGAAAACCAAAGGGGTAACGTTAAAAGACCATTTTTGCCAGGTGGGCACCCTGAAACCCATGCTTGGCCATATGGAGTCTTGTTCTGCATTAGGGGCTTTGTTTAAAATCATCCACAGTATGAAGACCGGAAAAATCTATGGTATTCATCATTTTTCTCAGCCATCTGCCGCCCTAGAGCGCAATAACAGGCCTTGTGTACTCAGCGAAAAAACCAGCCACTGGCCACAGACTGACCGGCCCTTACTGGCCGGATTACATTCATTTGGCATGAGTGGCAACAATGTCCATTTATTAATAAAGCAGTATCGCCCTAAACCCACCCATCATGTGACCACAATGACAGCGCAACCCGTACTGATTGTGTTATCTGCCATGAGTTTTGCCGGTTTACAGCAAATATGCCAAGCGCTTTATGACAACTTATCAGTGGCGGGCCAGGCATCGCTAACGGATATTGCTTACACCCTTTTTCACGGCCGCCAAGTCAAGCGCCACAAAGTGGCTATGGTGGTCAATAATCTAAAGCAGTTAACCGAGCAGCTGCGTTTTTTGTTTACCGCCACCCCACCGCTGGAACAAAATCGTTGGTCGAACCAGCTGATTTATCGCGACCAAGCCAATGCCGATAACCATCATATCGGTGGCCATGACAGCTTAAAAAGCTTAGCCCATTGCTGGGTCAATGGCGAAAGCATTCAATGGCCCGCACAGCTGCGGGGACAAAGAATCTCTTTGCCGGGATATCCCTTTGATAAACAAACCTACTGGTTAGATGACTTGCTCAGTAATAAAGCGGCCAATAAACACTTACTCAGCCTCGATTTGGCGCGTCCAACCGCCAGCAATATTGGCCAATATCTGAAACTGGCGTTAGCGCTGCAATTGGGTATTTGTGCAGATGCCATTGATGAAACGGTCCATTTACAAGACTACGGTATTGACTCTTTGTCGGGTATGCGTTTATTGCGCGGGGTGGGCGAGGCATATTCGATTCAAGTACGCAGCAGGGATATGATCCTCTACCCTGATATCAAATCTTTATCACAACAATTAGCACTGGCAACCCCGTTAGATCACCATGAGACCCTAAACCCAATGGAGCCACCGGGGGTACCAGCACCATTACGTCTGTGCGGTGATTTATCTGAAGGTCAAAAAGGGCTTTGGGTGTTGCAAAAGTCATTACCACAAATGGCAGCGTACAATATCCCCTTATGCTTTGAGATTAAAGGCCCCGTTGATAGCCAGCTGATGGCCCAAGCCATCAATTTGACGCGGTTAAAACACCCTCATTTAAGTGCAAGTTTCAGCTTGGACAATCACTCGCCAGTGCAACAGTATCGACAAGACTTGACGCTTACGCTTGAGGTGAGCAACGTTGCTGGACTGAGCACCGAAGACATCATGACCAAAATGGCGGCGTCGGTGCGCCAACCGTTTACCTTTGATAATGAATTGCTGATACGTGCCCAATGGTTACAGGGTGCCGATAACCACGCTTATTTACTGATATGTCTACATCACCTAATCTTTGATAGCCGTTCATTTCAACCGTTGGTTAAAACATTGTTTGATTATTATCGTTTGTTGCACAATCAAGATGACATCGCCGCCCCCATCGCCAATTCGGTCAGCTATTTAGATTTCGTTGACTGGCAACAACAAATGCATGATGGTGGACAATGGGACCCGCATTACCAGTACTGGACTGAGGTTTTAGGCGGGCAATTACCGGTGCTTGAGCTGGCCACCGATCAGCCAAGAAGTACAAGCAAACCTTTTGCTGGCGCCGTTGAATCGCTGGCGGTACCAGCGCCTTTGGCTGGCCAAATCAAAGCTTTATGTACCATTGAACGGGTTAATCCGTCGACACTTTTCCTCGCTTTGTATAACCTCCTGTTGCATCACTACAGTGGTGCAGATGATATCATTGTTGGCGTCGCCAATTCTGTTCGACCACAACAACGATTTGATGCGTTAATTGGTTATTTTGTCAATATGATTGCCATACGTAGCCGTGATTTTTCAGCGCGTTCGCTGATTGAATACCTTGATCAATTGAAATATACCCTCTGTGACGGGGTTGATCATGCCATGTTACCTTTTGCCAAGTTACTACAACATTTGGCCATTGAACCGAGTATTGAACGTTCGCCAGTTTTTCAGGTCGCTTTTGAATATCAAAATGGCTTAACCGGACAAGATTTACAACAGTTATATGGTGAGTATGATGACTTGTTTGCGCTGAAGTTTGTCCAGCAATTGCACCAGCAAGGCGAGTATGAACTGGTATTAGAAGTCAAAGAGGATGCGCAAGGTTATCAGCTTAATTTAAAGTACAATCCGACCCTATATCAAGCGGCAACGGCCAAGCAAATGCTGGCCCATTTTATTGAATTGAGTCAGGCGGCATTAACCAGCCCCACCACCCCGTTATCACAACACCAAATAAAGGCCAACAGCCAACAAATCAGCGACCACTGTGCCAAGCCTGATGATCATTACCCTGATAAAACGATGCTTGAACTCATTGAGCAACAAGTACAACGCACCCCCGAGGCACCAGCGTTATTCGATGGCACAACAACACTGTCTTATCGACAATTAGACAACAACAGCAATCTTCTTGCCTGTGCCTTATTGTCTCAAGGGCTAACCAACGAAGATATTGTTGCGGTGTGTATTGAGCGCAGCGTCGAGTTGGTTGTCACTTTGCTGGCGGTGCTAAAAGCAGGTGGGGCATATTTACCACTAACCCCAGAGTTGCCTGAGGCTCGTATTGATTACATGCTTAAGGATTCAGCGGCAACCTTTCTGGTGACAGAATCAACCTTCAGCGAGACCTTCGCCTATTTTGCAGGGCAGACCATCCACATTGACCAAGATTGGGCTAATATTGAGCAACAGATGCCCGCCCAATTGAATACCTTAAACGCGGTTAAATTAGACCAACTGGCTTATGTCATCTATACATCGGGCAGTACGGGCAACCCCAAAGGCGTATTGATTGAACACCTTGCATTGAGTAATTTTATGACCAGTATGGCGTCGTTACTGGATGTGCGGGCAAACCACAAGATATTGGCCATGACCACTGTGAGTTTTGATATCGCCAGCTTGGAACTGTTTTTGCCGTTAATCACCGGCGCGCAATGTGTCATTGCACCCAGTAAAATACTCGGCAATATTGACACGCTCAAGCAGACCATGACCACCACAAAACCCGATTATATTCAGGCAACCCCATCATTTTGGGCCATGTTGTTGAATAGTGGTTGGACTAATCCTGACCATATCACCCTATTATGTGGCGGTGAACCACTCAGCCACAGTTTAAAAGAAAAATTTGATGCCCTTAATGCCACTGTTTACAATCTATATGGCCCGACTGAAACGACCATCTGGTCGAGTGTCACACGCATTGGCCCTGATGATGCCATCAATATAGGCCAACCGATTGCCAACACCCAATTTTATATTGTCGATAAAAATCGTCAACTGGTCCCTTTTGGCGTTGCCGGTGAATTGTGTATTGCAGGTCTTGGTTTGGCCAGAGGCTATTTAAATCAAGCGAAGCTAAGCGCGCAAAAGTTTGTTGACCACACATTTGCAGCAGGCAACACCCAAAGGTTATACCACAGTGGCGATCTTGCTCGTTATCGCAACGACGGTACCATTGAACATTTAGGACGCTTAGATACACAGGTCAAGATCCGTGGCCACCGAGTTGAACTCGAAGAGATCGAACTTGAAATCACCCGCCATCAGCGCGTTGCTAACTGTGCTGTGATTGCCAAAACACGCCATGAGAGTCAAATACTGGTTGCTTATTACACCCTTAACCCTTCATCTGGACAAGCTGCATTAGTGACTGGCAACGAAAATTTTGCCGCAGTGAACGCCAGCATTTATCGCCAAATAAAAATCACTTTGCCTGATTACATGATCCCTACTGCCATTATCGCGCTACCAAGCATTCCGTTAACCACCAGTGGTAAAGTTGACCGCAAAACGCTGGCACAAAGGGAGATTGTGATTCAACGTCGAGGGGATATTGACACTCGTCAGCCTAAGCAACATGCCCTGCTACAACTCGAACAACGTATATCCGTCATTTGGACGCAGTTGCTGGACATTAAAAATATTGCTTTTGATGAAGGTTTTTTTGCCGTTGGTGGTGATTCTGTGTTGGCGGTAGTATTGGCTGAACAGATATCGGCGACTTTTTTCTGCGGTTTTACCGTCACTCAATTGTTTAAATATGCGACGATAGCGGATATTGCCCTTTATGTTGCCAGTCAAAGTGAGACCGATAAAGTGACAGCGACGGCTGATCAAACGGCAAGTGAGGGCCAAAGCCAAGATAACTCAAACCTTGAAGCCAATACAGATAAATCGTCAACCGCTGCTGCCCTTGCTAATAGCATTGCGATTATTGGCATGTCTTGTCAATTTCCGGATGCCGATCATCATCAAGTATTCTGGGATAATATTTTGGCAGGCAAAGACAGTGGCCGGTTTTTCACTAAAGACCAGTTACGCCAATTAAATGTGGCCCCAGAACAGTTTAATCACCCTGATTTTGTCCCAGTTCAACGCGCTATCGAAGGCAAAGCGCTATTTGATCCAGAGTTTTTTAATATCTCGCCACGCAATGCAATGTTGATGGATCCACAATTCAGAATGTTACTGATGCATTCACACAAAGCCATCGAAGATGCGGGATATGTCACCAGCGACATTGGCAATACCAGTGTATTTATGTCGGCAAGTCACAGTGATTATCATCAGCTGGTCGATGACGCCAATCTTATTGCTCAAGCTGATGAATATACCGCGTGGATGTTTCGTCAAGGCGGTTCGATTCCCACCATGATTTCACATCAATTGGGTCTGACCGGACAAAGCCTATTTATTCATACCAATTGTTCGTCTTCTCTGGCCTGCATTAATGCCGGATATCAAAGTCTGTTATTAAAGCAAACCGATTACGCCTTGGTTGGGGCATCAACAATCTTGCCGGACAGCACCCCAGGTTACCTGCATAAGCCAGGTTTAAACCTCTCCAGTGATGGTTATTGCCGAACCTTTGACGCCAAAGCTGATGGCATGGTGCCGGGTGAAGGTAGTGCAGTATTATTATTAAAACGCGCGACAGAAGCTGTCGCAGATGGCGATCATATATATGCCCATATCCGCGGCATAGGCATTAACAATGACGGTAAGCAAAAAGCAGGTTTTTTTGCCCCCAGCGTCAAAGGGCAATCAGCGGCAATCAACCAAGCCATTGCAACAGCCCAAGTCAGTCCAGCGTCAGTTCACTATATAGAAGCGCATGGCACAGGCACAAAATTAGGTGATCCGATTGAGATTCAAGCACTGTGTGACAGTTATCAAAGCGATGATTTAACCAGCCAGTATTGCGCCATTGGTTCTGTAAAACCCAATATTGGTCATTTGGACACCGCTGCTGGTCTCGCTGGTTGCATCAAGGTGGCTTTGAGTTTGTATCATAAAATATTGCCGCCATCGATCAATTATGATTCTGCAAACCCTGAGATAGATTTTGAAAATTCGCCATTTTATGTCAATACCAAACCACAACATTGGGACGACAAAGACCATCCCAGAAGAGCAGGTATCAGTGCATTTGGTATTGGTGGCACCAATGTACATGCCATTTTGGAGGAGCCTTCACCCCAGCATCATGTGGCGTTAAGCGCTCATCGCCACCCTGTGCTGATGGTGGTGTCAGCTAAAAATCAGCAACGTCTGCGGGATTATATTGGCTCTCTTATTCGTTACCTCAATTCAGGTAACCCTGCGATGCCACAGGCCCAGTGGTTACAGCAATTAGCTTATACGCTGCAATGTGGCCGTGAAGCTATGGCCGTTCGAGTCGCTTTTTTGACCCAAAGTGTGGCGGCTTTAACCGCAGATTTGAGTCAGTTTTTAATTCAAATGAAAGAGACCCAAAGCTGTTATTACTTGAGCGATGATCAGCCAGCCATTAATAGAAATCTATTCGATGATGATGACAGCGATGAACTGATTAGCCGTTGGCTCAATAAACATCAATTAGAAAAGCTGGCGCATGTCTGGGTCAGTGGTTCTACAGTGACTTGGCAGCAGTTATATCAAGGTCATAAACCCGGTCGCATCAGTGCACCTACCTACCCTTTTGCTCAGGAAGTCTATTGGCCAAAACCTGACAAGCCAGCGGTCAATCATGGGTTGGACACCGTGCCGCCATTGTTGCATAAAAACATTTCGGGTTTTGGTTATCAGGCTTACCAAAGCCATTTTGATGGCCACGAATTTTTTCTCAACGATCACCAAATAAAAGCCCAGCAGGGGCGCAATCATAAAGTCTTACCCGCTGTGGTTTACTTAGAAATGTTAAGGGCTGCGATTGTCCAATCACTGAACCCGTCGCTAACCCTATCACACCACCAATCACCACAGCCCTCAATCGTGTTAGCGCAGATTCAATGGGTCCAACCAGCCATTGTCAGTGCCGCTGGTTTAACCCTTGAAGTGAAACTGCAAAGCCATGGTGCCATATCGGCTGATCAAGCGGTTAGCAATGTTCAATTTACCATAAGTACCATTAAAGACGGTGAACACCAACCTTGCTGTATCGGTCAGGCCAATGTCGGCGGTCCAGCAAGATCAGCGAAAATGGCGTTAAACCGCTTAAAAGCAAGCTTGTGTGAACATCCAGTCAATGATATTTACCGCCGTTTTAATGCGCTCGGTATCGAATTTGGAACCTCGCATCAGACCATACAACAGATGTTTGTCCACCGACCACAAACCCGGCATACCGAGGTACTTGCCAATATCGTGATGCCTGAATCAGTACGTCAACAACATCAACGTTACTCCCTTCATCCGAGCATGTTAGATGGCGCGCTACAGGCTTGTATGGGTTTACTATTACCGGCGGATGAACAGTCACAATCCAGTGACAATATGCCATTAAGTTTGCCTTCTTCGATGGCCGCATTGGAAATTTTCGACTGCCTTTGCAGCCACAATATGTGGGCTTGGGTGCGATTTGCCGACAGCGATGTCGATAGCGTCGAACCATTAACAAAAATCAACATTGATTTATGCGATGAGCACGGCAATATGGTGGTCAAATTTAAACAATTTGTCGCCCGTCAAACCCAGCCCGAACACCACAATGAGGCAAAACAACGGCCAATATCTGGCCACAACCAAGGGTTAGAAAACCAACTCTGTGGTCATGTTCTTTTTAAACCCGTGTGGCAAACAGCAGCAAATCATCGTCACACGTTAGGGCAATCTAACAATGCCTCCGATGCCAATCCATTGATCATAGACTTAACCAATCAGTGGGGACCAGAACTGGCAGCATTGAAGCTCAATAGATCGACCATAATTACAGAAACCTTGAGGTTAGGTGCTCAGTTGGCGGACTATTTACAGTCTTCATCCGGTCGGGTTCGGGTGCTGTGGTTGGCCGCCAAAGTACCAGCAAAAGTACCGCCAAATGATGGCGACGATTGGGCGGTACAGCAGTTATTTGATTTTAGTAAAATGCTGCTTACCCAGCCACAACAAAACCAAAAGTTAGCGTTAACGGTGGTGACCACTCATGCTATGTTGGTAAGGGAAAATGACCGTCTTCAACCTGATAATGCCGCCCTACAAGGGTTGCTAGCATCGTTAAGCGCAGAATATCCTTATTGGACCATTCGAATGTTAGATCTTGAAGCGCCCATTGCCGCCAACTCTACGGTTGAGTTGCCAACAATGCCGATGATGTTTATGGCTGCGGCCTCACCAGCGCATTTTACCCTGCAAGCCAAACGCGCCGGACAGTGGTTTACCCGCAGATTATTGCCCATCGAATCCAACAATTTGACCACGACCATCTATAAGCAACAAGGCGTGTACGTCATTATCGGCGGTGCCGGTGGTTTGGGACGGATTTGGAGCAAAGACGTGATGATGAAGGTCGCAGGCCAAATTGTCTGGCTTGGTCGTCGTGAACCTGATCAGCAAATACGCGATTGGCTCCATCAGCTATCTGCTTTTGGCCCGACTCCGGTATATATTCGCGCCGATGCCCGCGTTGCACAAGACGTTAAGCTGGCCTTAGACCATATCCATCAACAATTTGGACCAGTCACAGGTGTGGTACATGCGGCCCTTGAGCTTGATGATCAAAGTTTTGCCAACATGTCAAAACAACAATTCAGCTCGGTATTACAGGCCAAGACACAAACCATTCGCCAAATCAGCACAGTGTTTGCGCATGAACCACTGGATTTTTTATTGATTTTTTCATCAATGATCAGCTTTGGCCAATCTGCCGGACAAGCCAACTATGCCGCTGGCTGTAGTTATATTGATAGCTTTGTTCAGCAACTCAATCAAGCCTGGCCTTGTGCGGTAAAACTGATCCACTGGGGATATTGGGGCAGCACCGGCTCTGTCTCTGGGGCAAACTATCTCAAACGTATGCAAAGCAATGGCATTGATTCAATCGAACCAGTAAAGGCGATGCAGGTGCTTGAGCAATTACTCAGCGATAAAGATGATCAGCTGGCGTATATTCACCTGTCGAATGTCAAACTACTCGATCAGGGCACGCTCAGCAATATCTGTGAGGATGAAATGCGCTGTATATTGCCCTGTGCACAGGTTGAAGGTGAGGTCACCGTCACTGCACCCAAAGATATCCGAGTCAATTCAGCCGCACTGAAGAAGTTTAATCAATGGCAAAATGATTTAGTCACCACCCACTACCAAAGTGATCGCAACACGCTGGCACTGGCCATTGTTTGGCAGCAATTAAATCGCCTCAACTTGATTGATTCGCCTGACAATATTGTTGCGCCGTATCAATTATGGCTTAAACAAAGTTTGCGTTATTTCACCACCACACCGATATCCACCAGCCTCGATGCCCTTACTGAACTATGGACAAAATGGCATCAGGCACGTACCCAATGGGATCATATCGAAGGTGCCAAAGCCGAACTGGATTTGCTACAACACTGTTTAACGGGTTTACCCGCAATATTGACGCAACAACAAACCGCTCAAGATGTCATCTTTGCCCAGGGCTCGATGGATTTTGTCTCCCCGCTCTATTACTTTAATCCGGTGGCAGATTTCTTTAACGAAGTGTTGTGTGACGAACTGATGGCGACCATCGGCTTAACGATTAACAATCAGCGTACGGTGAGAATATTAGAAGTGGGTGCCGGTACTGGTGCTACCAGCGCGGTATTATTAGCCAAGTTAGCGCCTTTTTCTCAGCATATTGAACAATATTGTTACAGTGATATCTCAAAAGCGTTTCTGATTCATGGTGAAAAACGTTTTGCCAATCAATATCACTTTTTCCACACTGAACTATTTGATATTCAACAACCGATTGAGCAACAGGCCATCGATTACGCCAGCTATGATATTGTTATTGCGACCAACGTACTGCACGCGACACCGAATATCAGAAACAGTTTACGCCATATCAAAGCGGCGATGCGCCGCGATGGCCAACTGTTTATCAATGAAATAAGTCAGCAATCTGTGTATTCACACCTGACTTTTGGCTTGCTTGAAGGTTGGTGGCAATTCGACGATCACCGTTTATCCGGGTCTCCGGCACTGGATAGTCAGATGTGGCAACAGGCCCTCGGTGATGAAGGTTTTACGGTCTGTGGCATCAGCGATAAGAACACCTGTGCCTTTGGCCATCAGATTATTGTCGCACAAAGTAATGGTCACATTCGCAAACACCGCTTACCCAGTGTGGCCGCTCAACAAACACAAACACAAACACAACCAGAGCCACCATTAAGCGCTGCTCATCATGCTGACTCAGTGATGAGCCAGCTCCAGCAGTTAATTGTCGAGGCGGTGTCTGAAGTCTCGAAAACACCGATCAACAAAGTCACCGTGCATAAGAATTTTGCCCATTATGGCATTGATTCCATTCTGCAAATTGATTTTATTCATCGACTCGAAGTTTTTGCCGGTTCAATACCCAATACCATTATCTTTGAATACAGCACAATCCCAGAGTTAGTGGATTATTTGATGGCCAACCATGGCGATAAAATAACCGCATATTTCACCGATATGCCCCAGCTGCACAACGACATAACTGATGCAGATAGCCCATACGCAGCGCCTGAGCATGAAAAGCAACCACCAACACTCAATGCGCAACCGGACAACACCACGCTGGATATTGCCATCATTGGTCTAGCGGGACGTTATCCCGGTGCCAATTCACCCGAGCAATTGTGGCAGGTATTACAAGACGGCGAAAACTGTATTGCTAGCGTTGATCATACCCATTGGCCACACCTTGGGCCTACTCATGATCAAGGCCAGCGTTATTATGGCGGATTTTTGGACCAAACCGATCGCTTTGATTGTCAATTGTTTGGTATCACACCATCGCGTGCCCAAAAAATGCCGCCGGAAGTGCGCTTATTTTTAGAAACCGCATGGCAAACTTTTGCAAGTGCCGGATATTCTCGTCAGGCTTTAGACCAGATTCAAAACCGTCAAGCTGGTGGCGTGGGAGTATTTGTTGGTGCCATGTACGACCAATATGCCACGCTCCACCCTTTGCAGCATGAAGCAACGGTGAACAGTAATGCCACCCACTGGCAAATTGCCAATCAGGTCTCTCACTTTTTTGATTTACGCGGACCAAGTTTGGTCGTTGACACCGCTTGCTCCGGTTCACTCACGGCTATCCATCTGGCCTGTGAGAGTCTGGCGCAAAATAGTTGTGTGATGGCGTTGGCTGGTGGCGTTAATTTAACCTTGACCCCCTCTAAATTTGAATCACTGAAACGCGCTGGTTTTCTTGGCTCAGGGGTTTTGAGTAAGAGTTTTGGCGATAGCGATGGTATGCTGCCCGGAGAAGGCGTTGGTGCGGTATTGCTAAAACCGTGGTCTTTGGCGATGACCGACCATGATAATATTCTGGCCACCATTAAAAGTAGCTATATCAATCACAGTGGGGGTCGCCAAGCGTTTACCGCACCGGATCCGGTTCGCCAAGCGCAATTGGTGGTTGAATCAATCAGACGAAGCAAAGTCAATGTCACTCACATTGGTTATGTTGAATCGGCGGCCAATGGTTCATCGTTGGGTGATCCGATTGAGATGGTGGCATTGAAAAAAGCCTTCGCAACGCTGACGGATAAGCAACATTATTGTGCTTTGGGTGCCATCAAATCTAATATTGGCCATCTTGAAGCGGCATCTGGCATATCTCAGTTAACCAAAATGATATTGCAATTGCAGCATAAAACCCTAGTGCCTACGCTCAATGCGGTGCCTTTGAACCCCAAGATCAAACTTGAAAACTCGCCATTTAAAATACAGGATTCGCTCACCCCTTGGCGTCCAATGCTGGCGGGTAACCCCTTGTGTGGTCTTATTAACGCTTTTGGTGCTGGCGGCTCTTATGCCAACCTTATTGTTGAGGAGCATCAGCAACCGCTGACACACCACAGCACAGATAAACCGCACCGTTTTGATAACATGCTGGTGTTATCAGCGACGTCATCCTATAGCTTACGCCAAAGCAGCCAATTGTTGTGTGACTATATCGCCGACCATGAGCAAGCGCGATTGACCGATATAGCCTCGACACTGCAATATAACAATCAAAGTCTTGACCATCGTTTGGTGATTATGGTTGATACCAGAGACAATACCCTGCAACGATTGCAAGCTTTTATCGCATCCAGCGACGAAAATGCCAGCACTGCTGAGGGGATTTATTATTCACTTTGGCTCAGTCATCGCGATGATAATGGCATTGGTTCTGGGCAAGATGAGCAGCAATGTCAGCGCGCCATCACCGCACAAGATATTGACAAAGTAGCACGGTTTTGGGTTGGCGGCATGGCTGTCGACTTTACCGCAGCCACAGGGGTGATGAGAAATGCCTGCATTGGTGCGCTGCCTGCCACTTTAAATCCTTATGTCTTTGATCATCGTCAGGGCTATTCACACGCCAACACCGTGACCGAATCCGCTGCCATAACAGATACCATTCATTATTGTTATGACGAAGATTTTTTACGTGATCATACTTTGCATGGTGAGCAAGTAGTGCTGGGATTTGCCCATGCCAGTTTCGCCATCAGCCATTATTTTCAGACCATGCAATGTGAGGCATTAACCATCAGCAAGTTGACTTTTGTTCAGCCTGTGACGGTCGCAGAAAACCAAACCATTGCGGTGCAAATTCATCGTCATGAAGGGTCTGAGCCACAGCGATTTTCGGTTGATTATGGCCGCTTAGGCGCGACCCAACCGCTGGCCACCGCTGCGCAGGGCAACGTATCACCGTCAGTGGTGGTTGATCAGCAGTTGGATATTGAACAGTTATTGCAACATAGTCAGCAAATCACCAATCTTGATGGCATGTACGCCACTATCCCCGCCATTGAATTAGGCCAAAGTTTCAAAACGGTGGTGGCACAATATCGCTGTGAACAGGGGATTCTGGCCAAAGTGCGTTTACCAGATAAGTTGAAATTAGATCAACGTTTTCAACATATTCATCCGCTAGTGATTAATAGCGCTTTTTTGGCGGCGTCATCATTACTGCAAGATATCATCACCGATGATAGTAGCTATATTCCTTTTTCGATTAAAAATATTTATTGCACCAAGGTTAAGGATATCGGCGTTTTTGATGATTGCTGGGTCTACACCCGTCTAGAGAGTCATAATGACGAACTCATTATCTTAACCGCACAAATCATCAGCCAAAACCACCAAGTCTTGGCAACTTTAGACCATTGCGCGTTAAAAAAACTCCCCACACGCCAGCAAACGGACAGAAAAAACACCGTCAGCCCATCGTCGATACCCACATCAGGCCAACCTGTTGCACCACATTCTTCCCTAGTGATGCGCCTTAAACATTACGTGCTGAAGACCATTGAGCAAACAGCTGCGATGCAATTGCCATTAAAAGACACAGCGGCAAACCTGATGGCGCTGGGGCTGGACTCGGCAGCCTTGATTGCGCTGACAACCCAGATTGGCCAAGACAGCGATATTGATATTGACGCCACCTTGTTGTTTGAATTCCCCAGTATTGATGAATTGGCGTTACATTTGTCATCACAATATGGTGATGTTTTTACCACCTTGCTTGGCATCGACCACCAGGCCATAACGCCGCTGGCTGATGAGCAACAGGCCGTGCTAGCTATAACCACTGACCATGACAACGCAGATTCAACGATTACCGCTATCACCGATATCGCGGTAATTGGCATGGATGGTCAATTTGCTCAGTCAGCCACACTCGAACAATTTTGGCAGCATATTCGAGATGGAAAAAACTTAGTCACAGAAGTGCCATTAGATCACTGGGATATTGAACCCTGGTTTGACGCCAGTGCGGGCGATGAAGACCAAAGCTGTAGCAAATGGGGCAGTTTTTTGACCGATGTTGATAAGTTTGATGCCGAATTTTTTAATATCTCACCAAGAGAAGCCAAATGGATGGATCCACAAAACCGCCTGATGATGCAAAGTGTCTATTGTACAGCTCAGGATGCCGGTGTTGTCGAGCATCTCAGAGGCAGCAATACCGGTGTTTTTGTCGGTATTTGTTTCGACGATTACGCGCAAAAGATAGAAGAATTGAATTTACCATTAGACCCCTATACTGGCACTGGAAAAAGTGGAATTACCGCTAATCGAATTTCTTTTTATTTTGACCTTAAAGGACCAAGCATGGTGGTTAATACCGCTTGTTCCTCATCATTGGTGGCGCTGCATTATGCCGTTCAGGCATTACGTAACAAAGAGTGCTCTATGGCTTTTGTCGGCGGTGCCAATTTATTATTGAGCTCCATGCACTACCGCTACTTTTCCAAATTAGGCGCTTTATCTCCCACTGGACAATGCCACACTTTTGATAGCCGTGCCGATGGTTATGTGCCCGCCGAGTCAGTATCGAGCATCCTATTAAAACCTTTGCAGCAAGCACAACTTCATGGCGATCCGATCCACGCAGTCATCAAGGGTTCAGCTTTTTCCCATGGCGGTTATACGCCGTCATTAACCGCCCCCAGTGTTGAAGGTGAAGCACAAGTGATTGTCAAAGCATGGCACGATGCGGGTATTGATCCACAAACCCTAGGTTATATTGAAGCGCATGGCACAGGCACAAAGCTTGGTGATCCAATTGAGATAAACGCGCTGAAAAAAGCGTTTTCGATGGCCAGTAAACAGCCACTGAGGGCAAAAACCTGTGCCATCGGATCGGTGAAGGCCAATATTGGTCATACCGAAGGTGCCGCTGGCATTACTGGTTTGTTGAAAACCATATTGCAATTAAAAAATCGACAAATAACCCCGTTAGCCCAACTGGATCAACTCAATCCACAGCTAAAATTAGACGATTCACCCTTGTATATTAATCGCCAACTGATTGACTGGCACAGTGAAGGCCCAAGACGTGCTGGTGTCAGCTCATTTGGTTTTTCTGGTGCCAATGCCCATGTCGTGGTTGAAGAATATATTCACCGTCAAACCATCGACCCCCAACACAGTGGCCCGTATCTTTTTATTGCCTCTGCGAAAAGCGCCTATAGCCTGCTCAGATGGGCCAGCAAGCTCCTTGAGTTCATCCACCAGCAACAACATCGCAAAGACGATGAAGCCGAAAATTTTCTCGCCAATCTGGCTTACACCCTCCAATTTGGCCGCGAAAACCTATCGCAACGGTTTGGCTTTATGTTTAATAACCGCGCCGAATTGATTGCCCATATAACTCAGTTTATTGAGACCAAGGGGGCCTGTGATGAAACGGTATTGACCAATATCGATGCACCGGCCATCGAACCCCAGCAGGAGATTGATCAAGGGGTGGCTGAATTATCCTATCAAGCGCTATTGCCGCTGTGGGTTAAAGGAAAGTCGATCCGATGGTCAGACGTAAGGCAACAACTTGATGGCGCAATGATTCACCTACCAAGTTACTGTTTTGAGCAACAGAGCCACTGGATTGTTGACTTGAATCACACTGATTTATCCACGCTGGCACCATCCACACCCACAACGGCAAAACTGCATCATCTGCTGCCCGTTTGGCAACCCATCGTGATGCCAACCACTGAGCTGACACCACACTTAAACGCAGATACCTTATTGGTCACTTTAAATGAATCAAGCCAACCCTGGGCCAACAATAACGTCGGTGCCAACGTGCAACAGGTGTGTTATCAAAACACCGCGCAACTGAACACGTTATTGGCACGCCAGTGGCGGCGATTTATTGTCTTGGCAGACGGCTACAGCCAACTGACAGAACGTTCAAATCAGCAAACACACCAGTCGCTGTCTGTAGAAACCCTACTGTCTTTGACCAACAACAGCATAGTGGCAGCATTTAACTGGGTTAAATTACTGCAAAATAGCCATCACACCAACCGCAATATTGAATTGGTTTTTGTCACTCACCAAGCCATTGCCACTCACCGTGGTGAAGGGGCTAAACCTATTGATGCGGCATTACATGGTTTTGTCTCTTGTTTGGCCAAAGAACAAAGCCATTGGCAGGTTGTCGCAGTTGATTTAGAACAACATCATCCTATCACCAGTGAGTTATGCCTCAATCAACCCCTATTTTGTTCAGGGTCCAGTTTAGCGTTTAGAAATCACCAATGGCTTGAGTGTCAAATGTTAGCGTATCACAGCGATGACAAACCATCGTTGCACGATAGCGCCAGCCACAGCCCTTATCGGCACAATGGTGTTTATTTGATTATTGGTGGGGCTGGTGCCATCGGTAAAGTGGTGTCGCGCCACTTGATTGAAAACACCCACAGTCAGGTGATTTGGATGGGACGCCGGGCGGTCAATGATGAGATCAGCCAGCAGATTGAACACTTAACGGTTAAAGGTATCGCACCGCTTTATATCCAAGCAGACGCGTCAGATGCGCAATCCTTATCATTGGCCTGTGAAACCATCAACCGCCAATTTGATGGGGTGATCCATGGCGTGATTCATTGTGCTGTTGGTGAGTTTGATGAAACCATTCAACAGATGGATGAAACACAATTCCAAAACATTTTGTCAGCCAAAGTGGATGCCTGCATTCATATGGCGAGACAGTTTAAAGATGCCGATTTAGATTTCATGCTATTTTGCTCGTCTATCTCTTCGTTTACCCGCAGTGGTGGGATGAGTGGTTACACCGCTGGTTGTGTATTTGAAGATGCATTATCACAGGTTTTGAGTCAGCGTTTGCCCTTTAAAGTGGATGTCATTAACTGGGGATATTGGAATAAGGGCACTGGAAAAGCGATCCCAGATGCCAGCAAAATACGCCTCCAACAGCAGGGCATTGAGCCGATTGAAGACCATGAAGGTTTAACGGCCATTGCCACACAATTGACAGGCAAGCTGGGACAACGTGCAGTCATTAAGGCAAAGGCTTTCAGCGGCATTGAAGTGATCAGTAACAGTCACTATTTACAGCAAGGTGCCGTCGAAACTGACTTTAATACTGCGGTTGTATTGGATTCAGCCAACCATACTCGCCATTCGACCAAAGTCATATGGGCTGAATACATCAGCAGCATCCGCGCCATTGAAACGCAACTGTTGTCAGTGTTGGCGTCTAAATTGAACAAACTCAATTTGCTTGACCAAACCGCGCCACCATTACCTGCCCAAGCACCAAAGTATTACCACCAATGGCTAAATGAGAGCCGACGCCTGATCAAAGACAGCGGCAACCATCAAAACGATAGCATTGGCGTTGAATGGGCAAAAATGCGTGCCGACTATAACAACCAGCCATTGATTCATCCCATCATGACATTGTTAGATGGTTGTTTTGAGCATTTGGCCGCAATCCTTAAAGGTGAAAAACGTGCCACTGATGTCTTGTTTCCGGCAGGCGCAATGACACTGGTTGAAGGTATTTATAAAAATAACCCCATCTCTGTGCATTTTAACGAACAACTGTCGAGGTCAGTATTACAACTGATAGAAGACAGATTACAGCGTGATGCCAGCCCTTTGCGGATCTTAGAGGTCGGTGCAGGCACAGGGGCCACTTCAACTGTGCTACTCAATTATCTAGCAACCCATTTTGCCACCAATAAATTGGCCCATATCATCAGTGAATATTGTTTTACCGATATTTCTCAGTCTTTTCTCATGACTGGACAAAAACAATTATCACCTCAGTTCGATTTCCTTGGTAGTAAGATTTTTGACGTCGATCGTCCTGCGGCAGATCAGGGTATTGACCTCAACAGTTACGACATCGTGATTGCCACCAATTGTGTTCACGCCACTGGTGACATCAAACGTTCGCTCAGTCATATTA
Organism: Phenylobacterium sp.; assembly: GCA_047617105.1. GTDB lineage: Bacteria > Pseudomonadota > Gammaproteobacteria > Enterobacterales > Alteromonadaceae > JABSOG01. The sequence continues at coordinate 29,195 of JBLGCB010000003.1, forward strand.
AATCGGTATTGAAAAAGGGAGGTGTGCTGTTATTAAATGAGATCAGTCAATTCTCCATTATTTCTCATTTGAGTTTTGGTTTGCTTGAAGGATGGTGGCAAGCACAAGACAGTGAGATTAGAACGCCAGGTTGTCCGGGACTATCACCTCTTAGCTGGCAAGTGACATTGGCCCAAATGGGTTTTGAAAATATTGTATTTCCCGCTGAAAATACCCATGATTTAGGCCAACAAGTAATCGTTGGACAAAGTGATGGGTTGATTCAATATGGCCAAGAGACCGCCGAACAGACCATGGTGACAGCGCAACGCCATGAGCAAGCGCACCGCTCAGTCAATGAAACGGGCACCGAACCCACCTCCAGCACGGCACTGAGTGAAACAACCTATTTAAGCAAGGCTCAGTTATTTTTCGCCAAGCTCATCGCCCGGCATTTAATGTTGGAATATAGCCGTATTGACTGCGCACAACCGTTATCAAAATATGGCGTAGATTCCATTATCATTACCCAATTGACCAATGAGTTAGGCGAGCACTTTAACGATGTCAGCACTGGCTTACTGTATGAATATGGCACGGTTGATAAGTTAGTCGAATACTTTCACAGCACCCATACCGCAACATTGTTAACCTTGCTTGGCGGCACCAGTCAATCGACTAAAGATGAAGATAACCATGACCAAGCGCAATCACAGGCCACCTTACCTGCCGTTAAACAACCAGACAGCATAGCGAATAGAGAAGATGTGGCAGTGATAGGCATCAGTGCACGTTTTCCAATGGCACCAGATGTTGATCAGTTTTGGCAAAATCTCAGTGACGGCAAAACCTGTATTAGCGAGTTAGCACCAGATCGTTGGGATATGTCTGAGTTCTTCGAAGCTGACTACAAAAAAGCACAATCGCAAGGCAAAAGTTATTGTAAATTTGGTGGTTTTCTCGAAGATTTTGCTGCTTTTGACCCACTGTTTTTTCATATCTCGCCGCATGAAGCGCAGCAAATGGATCCTCAAAGCCGGCTGTTTTTGCAAGAATGTTGGCGGGCGGTAGAAGATGCCGGTTATTGTGGCTCAAATATGAGTGAATCAATCCGTCGGCGATGTGGTGTATACGGTGCAATCACCAAGGTTAGCGCCAATTCTTCTTTTTCGGGGATGGTAAACCGGGTATCCCATGCTTTAGATATTCTTGGTCCCAGCGTACCCGTTGATACCATGTGCTCTTCAGCGTTGGTGGCTTTACACCAGGCTCAATTGGCCATAAGACAAGGTGAGCTAGATATGGCCATTGTCGGTGCGGTGAATTTGTACACCGAGCCAAGGCAATTGACTTATCTGTGTAATATCAGTTTGTTATCACAAAGCCAATTACCACAGCTATTTGGCGAAGACAGCAGTGGGTTTTCACCGTCTGAAGGGGTGGGTGCGGTGGTATTAAAACGACTCAGTGAGGCAGAAAAAGACCGCGATAATATTTATGCGGTTATTCGAGGCAGTGCGGTTAACCATAGTGGCCTGTCAAATGCTTACGGTGCCCCAAACCCACTGATGCAAGCAGAGGTTATCCGCCAAGCGCTGGACAATGCCGATGTGTCAGCAGACTCCATTGGTTACATTGAATCTGCGGCCATGGGCACCAAGGTGGCAGATGCGCTTGAGTTGACCGCCCTAGGTAAAGTATTTAACCACCATCAGGGCCATTATCGTCTTGGTTCACTAAAATCAACGCTTGGCCACGGGGAAGCCGTGGCGGCCATGGCACAATTTGTCAAAGTGATATTACAATTGAAAAACAAGTCTCTCTGTCCGACTCGGGTGGCAACCCAGCCAAATAAAGAGATTGATTTTGCAGCTGTGCCTTTTGCCATCCAAAGCAAAAGTGAACCTTGGCCGCAATTGCATATCAATGGCCAAATAATGCCCAGACGCGCGGGGATCACCGCCTCTGGTGCAGGTGGTGTAAACGCCCATATGATTGTGCAAGAGTATCAAGCAGCCACACCAGGCCACGCTCAACCACCAAACGTGACTCAGGACATGGTCAAACTGATTGTTATCTCGGCCAAAAACCAACAACGACTGACACAATATCTCAGCGATTTGCGGGATTTCCTGCGCATACATAAAAATCTGGCTTTATCGGACATCGCCTATACATTGCAAGTTGGCCGTGAAACCATGGATTATCGTATCGCCTTTATGGTCACTGATAAACAGCAATTGGACCACGCACTGGATGCTGCCATCGTCGACCATCATGCGCCCGGCCAGCCGAATACGTTTACCGGTAACATCAGCAACGACAACCCACTTAAAACGCAGTTTGCCAGCCAGAATCAGCGGGCGTTAACTCAAGATTGGTTAACCTCTGGCGAATACCACAAAATAGCAGAATTTTGGGTTCAGGGCGGCGCAGTATGCTGGGATGTATTGTGGCAGCTTGAGACAGCCAGTCGTATATCATTGCCAACCTATCCATTTGAAAAGCGTTGTTTTAAATCAATGGTTGAAGTGAGCAACGCGCCAACAAGTGCCCTTGCCAAAGCCATTCCCGACGATATAGAGAATGGCATCATAATGATTGTAGCGCAGTGCTTATCGCTCGAAAAAGCTGACATCGCCATGAATACCCATCTTATCCGCTTGGGTTTGGATTCAATTCAGGCGATGACAGTATTACATCAGATTCAAGAGAATTACCAAATTGAGCTGTCTTATGGCCAGCTTTTGGCAGCCAAAACCATGACTGGTCTGGTACAGCTGGTGAGTCAGTTGTCAGCCAGTCATAAAGTGGCAGATTCACACCCTCTGTCTGAAGGTCAAAAGGGGTTATGGTATCTACATCAGCTGTCGCCGAATATGTCAGCGTATAACGTGCCAATCATGCTCGATTTTCAATGTTCGGTTGACATTGATGCCATCCAATCCAGCGCCCAGTTTTTATTGCGCCGACATCCCATTTTAGCCGCTTGTTTTAAGTCCGATTCTAGTGGGGTACCAACGCAAACATTGAGCAACAATTGTTATTTTGAGTTGCTTGAGCAGCGCGAAGGCGATGAGTTAGGGCCACAATATCTGGCCAAAAAGTCGTTTGATTTAGCGCATGACCCGCTGATGCGTTTGCACCTGTTTAAGCGCGCTGAAAAACATTATCAATTAATGTTTGTCATTCATCATATCGTCATCGATGGTTCATCAATACCTCTACTGCTACGTGATTTTTTGACGGCTTATCACCACTATAACCACGGTAGCCAGGGCGATGGTGATCTTTTAGACTGTCTGCCGACACCAAACGGCTATACAGATTTTGTTGTCGCCGAAAAAAATGCCTTGGCAACGCCACAGGCCCAACACAAACTCGACTATTGGCTTAAACAGCTTGCTGGTGATTTACCCGTGTTGGCCTTGCCTTTTGATAACACTCCGGGGCCAGACAGTGTACCGTCTGGTGCCAATTACATGACCGTTATTGAAGAAAAAACAGCCAATCGGTTACGCGAGTTGGCGATAAACCTTGAAGTGAGCTTGTTCACTGTGCTGTTAACCCTCTATAAAGTTTTGTTATTTCGCTACACAGGCCAAACCCAGATGATTGTTGGGGTCCCAACCACGGGCAGAACAGACCAGCGTTTCGCCCAAACGCTGGGATATTTCGTTAATGTACTGGCGATACGTTCGGTGATCAATCCTGATGATTCATTTGCCGAGTTATTGGCCAGCATTAACCATACTGTCGTTGATGCGCTTGATCACGGCGACATTGCATTTCCGACCTTGGTATCTGCGCTTGATCAGACCTCACATCGAAGTAGTAAAGAAACAAAGTACTTTTCACCGATATTCCAAACATCAATGGTGATGCAAAACTTTTGGCAGCCACAAACACAGCAAGAAATTGACGCTTTGGTTCAAGGCGCGACGGTTGTTGAAGGGCCAAAACCCGCAGGAGACATTGAGTTACGATTGGAAATCATTGAAAAAGCACAACAAATACAGGTGAACTTTGCCTATAACAGCAGTCTATTCGATGAAAATACCATTACTCAAATCGCACACCACTTTTGCAAACTGGCTCAGGTGATAGGTGATACTCCTAATCAACCTTTGGCTGCACTACAGTTTATCGACCGTCAAGAGCACCAGTCGTTGATCGACTTAGGCAAAGGTCCTGAACAGCACACTGATGCCCCTGTCTGCCAGCAACAGGTTCATCATATGGTTGCACAACAAGCCCTTGAAACCCCCAACAATATCGCCCTGATCTGTGCCAAGCAGTCTGTCACCTATGCAGCCTTAATCCAGCGCTGTGCTCATGTGATTAAAATATTGAAGCAACAAAAGGTTGAGCCCGGTGACATCATTGGCTTGTATTCTGAGCGTTCCATCAATCAGATGGTTGCGGTTATCGCCATTCTTGGTGTTGGTGGTGTGTGTTTACCACTTGACCCCGCTTATCCTAGCAAGCGACTACAAGTGATGACTGACATCGCCAAACCAGCGCTGATTTTAAGCTCAGCTCAACATCAGCAGCAATTGCGCCAGCAACTTGATAGCGCGCAATTGCCCATCAAGGTGGTTGGCATGACCACCAAAAAGGCAAAAGATGTGGCGCAACATCCATTTGCCTCACTGGCAGAAGATGCCCTGGCCTATATTATTTTTACCTCTGGTTCCACTGGCCAACCCAAGGGGATTAAAATGCCCCATAGAGCGTTAAGCAACTTAATTCACTGGCAAAACAGTGCCTGCCCTTCGTACCAAACAATACAGTTTGCCTCATTAAACTTTGATGTCTCTTTTCAGGAGATTTTTTCCACCTTGTGCAGTGGCGGTACGCTGGTGTTAATAAACGACAATCAACGTAAACAACCTGAGACATTGGCAGCACTTATTCAGCAACATCAAATTGAACGATTATTTTTACCTTACATTGCCCTTAACGCGTTAGCGCAAGAGTTGCAACGTTCGGCACAGAACTTAACCACACTGAAGGTGGTCATTACAGCGGGTGAAGCACTGAAAATTTCACCGGCTATCGCGGCTATGTTTACAAAGTTGCCCCATTGTCGTTTGCAAAATCAATATGGCCCTTCAGAAAGCCATGTGGTGACAGCCTTCAGTTTAGATCGCAAAGTGAACGCTTGGTCAACCCTGCCCGCCATCGGAAAACCACTGCCTGGAGTACAGCTGTATATTCTCGACCAATATCAAAATATACAGCCCAAAGGACTTATTGGTGAAATATACATTTCAGGTACTTGCCTTGCCCAAGGTTATCTTGGTGAGCCACAACTCAGTCAGTCATGTTTTATCGACAATCCGTTTGTCGAACCATCGTCGACACTGGGCAAAACATTTTATTCGACCGGTGATATGGCCCGTTTTCTACCAGATGGTAATATTGAGTACTTGGGCAGAAAAGATCGCCAATTTAAGGTCTCAGGTTATCGTATAGAAGCAGCAGAGCTCGAAGCGGTCTTATTAGATGCCCCGGGTATTAAAGCAGCGGCGGTATCCATTCACATTGATGGCGGCGGTTATAACAACCTCTATGCTTTTGTGGTGGCAACGGACCCATTCATTGCTAATAGCAAACAACACAAAATTCAGGAGCAGCAACTAAAACAGCATTTACAGGACGCTCTGCCCCATCATATGATGCCATCCAGAGTGATATTTATGCCACAATTGCCATTAACGCCCTCTGGAAAGTTGGATCTAAAACAGTTAGAGACAGCGGTAGATATTGCGCCAGAAAGCCCTTCGCTTGCTTCACCTATGGAAACGGCACTTATCGCCATTTGGTCCAAACTACTAAACACTGATGGCATCAGCACCAGTGATGATTTTTTTGCTCTAGGTGGCCATTCTTTGCTGCTGATCAATCTCTGGGCAAAGATAAAACGGGATATTTGCAGTCAGTTGACGTTAAATCAGCTTTATCAATTTACCACCATCGCATCACAGGCAAAATGCCTTGAAACACTCCAAGGGCGCCCGCAACGAGCAGCAACAACAGACCATAACCTCGTCACTGTGGATCCATTAATTTATTCATTATCTGCCAACTTGCTCCAGTCCAATGTGCCAAAGTTATTTTGCCTGCCACCAATATTTGGTTACGGGGCCGCCTATCGAAACCTGGCCAAACATCTGGATAACGTGATGATTTATACGATGGATTATGCAGCCAAAGCAGATTTGTTAGATAGCTTTGTCAAACAAATGCAAGTCATTCAACCTCAAGGCGCATTCTCACTGCTGGGATATTCAGCCGGCGGCACCATGGCTTACGAATTAGCGTCATTACTAGAAAGTGCCGGGCGGGTGGTCGCAGATGTGTTTGTCATTGACGCCCTGCCAATGAATCAATTCCAACAAGAAATCGCTAAACATCAGCTCAATAAAGGCTTTGTGAAAAATTTAGTCATGCAATATGCAGGTGTGATCAAGCAGGACAATAAAGCATTTGATCACCGCTCAACGATAGCCATTGATCAGCACAGCATGACGCTCATGGAGACTAATGTGACACACTATCTCGATGATTTATTACATTTTAAAACCCGTAGTACAAACAATATTATTTCTGCTAATATACATTTATTGTGTTCGAAAGCGCATCAAAACCATCATGATTGGGCAAGTTTTACTCATGGAAAATTTAGTTTTAACCAAGGACATGGTGAGCATATGGAAATGTTGTTTGGCGAACATGGCAAACAAAATGCAATAGCAATAAGCAAAATATTATTCAACCATAACATACCAACAAAAAAAGAAGAGACCAACCTATGACAAATCCATTACCACAAGACGTAGCCCAATTATACGATGCACCAGCGGGTCAAGGTGGCCATGTTGTTTTTGACGGACAGTTCCATTGGGGTTATTGGGATGACCAAAACCCTGAAGACAGTTTAAGTGAAGCGGCTGATCGATTGACCCAAATCATGATTGACAAAACCACCATCAAAGCCAATCAACGGTTTGTTGACTTAGGCTGTGGCGTTGGTGTGCCCGCGATGCGACTTGCTAAAGCCAAAGACTGTCTAGTCGATGCCGTGACCATCAGTGAGTATCAACATGGCCAGGCAACACAACGAATTACACAAGCCGATATGTCTGAGCAAGTGACCTGTATTCATGGCAATGCTCTAGAAATGCCGTGTGAAGCTCAGACTTATGACGGCGGATGGTTTTTTGAAACTATTTTTCATATGGGGCATAAAGAAGCCCTTAAAGAAGCCAGCCGAATCTTAAAACCTGGGGCACTGCTGCTGATTGCCGACTTGCCGACACGAGCAGATATTGATGAAGAATTTAAAGTCTTTGCCAAAGATAAGATCCATTCTGTTTTTATCGCCAAAGAAGATTACACCGATTTATTAGATGAAGCTGGTTTTGACCTTATTGAAATTGACGACATCACCGAGTTCGTCATACCACCATTGGTGCCAAAGATAAAAGAAGCCTATGCACAACATAAAAGCGAAGTGCTTACCTATGTTGATGAAGATTCTATCCCTCGCTGGGTTCAGATGTTTGAAGACATGTGTAATAACCTAGGTTACATGCTGGTGACCGCACGAAAGCGTGGCTAATGACTCAGCAACCGACACCAAATAACAAAGGGCAAAGCAAAGCCCTTTGTGACATTTGACTTTAATGATGAGATACAAGGTATGAATACACTGGAACTTGAAACTATTAGTTTGATAGATTTCAGCAACACAGCCAAAAGAGATGTTATTGCCAGCCAATTAAACCATGCCGTTACGTCTCACGGTATGTTTGCCATTACTGACCATGGCGTAAAACCAGCGTTACTGGCGCAATGCTTTAAGCTTTCGAGAGATTTTTTTTCGTTACCTGCCGAGGATAAAAATGCGATACCCATTGAGGGCATGTTACCACCGAGGGGATATTTCCCTGATGGTGTATATGTTAAAAACTCGCAGAAATTTCCTCTGGCGACAGCGGTCAGAGAGAACTTTGTTTACTGCATCGCCAACAACACAGATAAACAGCCATCAGATCTGGCCAATCAGTTTTTTACCCCGATCACCTGGCCAGACAAAATTGATGGTTTTCAACGCTGTTTCACAGAATTTCAAACAGCAATGCACCAATTGACGCAAACATTGTGGTCTTTGTTTGCCGTTGCACTTAATTTGCCCGCAGACTACTTTGTGCCATTAACCACCAACCCCACCTCTTTTACGGTGATTAATTATTACAAACATGTTGAGTCATGGACCAGCCATTACGGCGACTTCAGAATGGGTCCTCATACCGATATCACTACTTATACCGTGATTATGGCGGAAGAGTCCGAACATAGCTTGCAAGTTGAATTGGTTTCAGGGGAATGGGTCAATATATCAGCCCCTGATGGTTCAATTGTTATTCAAATCGGTGACATAATGAATCGATGGACCAGCGATAAATGGCGATCCACCAAACATCGTGTGTTACCACCCATCCAATCGTCCACTGATAATAGTCGTGTCTCGGTGGTCTATGGCGTTCAGACAGATATAGGCGTAGAGATTTCATCTTTGCCAGATTGCCAAGATAAAGGCATGACCAATGAGCCAATCACTTGTTGTGAACACGAATTGGCGTCATTTACCAAAGCACTTGAGTTTTCAGCTGGGTAAACCTTATTCGCCGTGATGATGGATAAGATATGTGCGCTCAATTGTACAACAATTTTACAATAACAAATGGAACTAATATGCAACCACCAACGTTAAGTGGAGGCTGGCCAATCATTGGTCACCTGCCGCAATTTATAAAAGATAAAGCACAGCTTTTTAACCGTGGATATGATGAACTGGGCGATATATTTACCGTTAAAGTTCCCCATACCATGGTCGTACTGAGTGGCCCTGAGCGTCATAAGTGGTTTTATAAAGAAACTGATAAAGGACTCAATGTTGAAAAAGCTTATGAGATCTTAAAATATGCCTTGGGTGAGGTTTTGCTCACCGCAAATGAAGAACAATACGCGAAGCAACGTAAGTTTTTACACCTTATCCTAAATGCTGAGCAAAACGAAACTTATGTTAAAGCAATGAACATCGAAGTCGACGCATGGCTTGCGCGTTTAGGCGACAGTGGCAAAATGGAAATCATGGAAGAGCTACAACTGGTATCGCAATCAGTAGCCGGTCATGCCTTTGCTGGAGCAAATTTTCGTGAAGAATTAGGCGATGCATTTTGGACCGCCTACTCTGACATTGCTGACTCGTTAAACATGATCTTACCGCCTAGTTGGCCGTTGCCCAAATATAAAAGGCGAGACAAAGCAAGAGTCAAGGTACGAGAAATTTTGGGTCGCCTCTGTGCTCAGCGCAGTGGTAAAGCGGAAGAATATGATGATGTGATATCACTATTGGTCAACACCAAGCTAAAAGATGGCGCTTTTATGTCTGAGAATGAGGTCGCTGACCTTTGGGTCGGCCTGATGTTCGCCGGTCATGATACCACTGCACGGCAATCTGCATGGAGTGTCATACTCAGTCTAAAGCACCCAGAATACCTAGCAAGATTACAGGCAGAGGTCGACGGGTTGGGTGATGAAATCACCCTATCAGATTTAAAAAAGCTGCCGTTAACCTTTCAGGTTATTGATGAAGTGACTCGTTTAAAACCTTCTGCTGATATGTTACTGCGCGTGGCCACCGAAGACCTCAAGGTTGGCGAATTCTCCATTCCAGCAGGTTCCCATGTGGTTGTCGCAGCGGGTTGCTCTCATAATATGGAAACCCATTTTAAAGAGCCGCATTTATTTGACCCAGATCGATTCAGTAGAGAACGTCGAGAAGGGCAAAGAGAGTGTATTATGGGATTCGGTGGTGGTCGGCGTAAATGCGCAGGTATTCATTTCGCTAAATATGAGATGGTGATAATCTTAGCCAAATTACTGAAAAACTATGATTTGACCTTGCTGACACCAAAAACAGTGGTGACTCAAGCATTGGCGGGACCGCCGCGCCCAACTGCCACCTATATTTCGTATCAACGAAAACCTTAAAACAATATCGTGCGTTAAACATCACGCACGATATTAATCTGTATCAGTCGCTGACGAGTGATCATCTGCGACTGATGCCAACAATCTGAGCTAAATCATACTCGTATTGTCAGAAAGTATGTCACTGTTCAGCGTGCTTAAATTTTGCTTCAGAACAAGGCATTGTTGCACGGAAAATAGGCGCACATAGGTCATATGTTACTATTTGAGTACGACAATAACGCCGTTATGGTGCGAAAGATGAGTGCGCTGAATAGTAACAAAAGTATTACAATACTTTCTTGTACAACTTGCTTTCAGTGCTACCTTCAACAAAAAGCTCTTCATGTCCTTGCGACATTTTCGCTTGGTGAGTTGTATCTTCTTCACAAGCTTGCTGAAAAGAATGCATCTCGTCCAGTGAATCAAATGCTTGTACGAAAACAAGAGAATCTTGCTTACCTACTACTGGAATATGAACCGTGACAGGTTCTTTACAGTTAGGTTGGTCATTAACCCAAGCTGCTCGTTCTTTGGCCCATGCAACTGCTTCATTGTATTTGCCGCATTTGATGTCGTGAGACAGCGAATAAGTGATCATGTATGTTACCTCTTCTAATTGCCAAACAATTGTTTCTTCATTATTTTGATTTGGCATTGTTTAAATTCGAAGACCTATAAATGTGCCTTCTATGATGCATTTGAATATACCATTAATACGCCAACATCATCGTTGGCTATGTTTCCAAACACAAGGTAATTTATAGACTATTTGCAACCAAATGGGTAGGGCACAATGCAAAAAAATTGTTATAAATCATTCATTAACCAATATTATTACCTTATATTGATCTTTTTTATTTGACTTGCCAAAATACTGCTTCAAGTGGTCGCATCTTACCTTGTACCTTGCCTTGTACCTTTGCTAATTAATCAAGGTAACTTGGCTTGTACCTTGTGTTATTTTAGTCAATAAAACGAATTGCACAGTGCTTCTAAAAGATGCTAGGCTATGCCCGCAGATCAGATCGCACTCATGACAGCCGCCAAAAAAACACGCTATCACCTTTCGGACTTTTGTTTAAATAGTGTAGATTCTGCACAGGAATTTCGATTTTTATCCATAATACAACGAGTATTAAATGAAGCCTGCCAACTAAAATTTGACGCGCAATGCATTATTTCCCCTTTAAAATAATTACAGGTAAATATAGGTTATGAGTAACGGCGAACAAGCAATTCAAGATATATCAGACACAGGTCGGTGGGTAGCAGTTTACCGGGCTCGGGAAAATAATCGCGATGATGCAATATTTCATGACGATTATGCACAGCTTTTGGCTGGCCAACGCGGAGAAGACATTGCGTCCAAGATGAATTTCCCTGAGAACCATGGTTGGTCTTATGTCATTCGCACCTATTTATTTGATCAATTAATTGCCAGCGAAATCGCTCAAGGTGTCGACCTAGTCATCAACCTCGCAGCCGGATTGGACACTCGTCCTTATAGAATGTCATTGCCGCAATCCCTGATGTGGGTCGAAGTGGATTTTCCAGAAATACTCTCCTACAAAGAGGACATTTTGAGCAATGCTCAGCCAAACTGTCAGTTAGAACGGGTGAAAATGGATCTAAGCAATAACGAGGCACGAAAGGCGCTATTTGATGATTTGGCAGAAAAATATCGAAAAATCCTGGTCTTATCTGAAGGGTTATTGGTCTATTTTACCACTGAAGATGTCGCAAAACTGTCCTTAGAGCTGGCTTCGTATCAGAGCATCCAGCGTTGGATTTTTGATTTAGTCTCACCTATGCAGCTTCGTATTCTGCTACGGATGATAGGAAAACAATTAGATGAAGGCGGTGCAAAACTACAATTTGCACCAAAAGAGGGGGTTGAGTTTTTTTCTTCTTATCATTGGAAAGCACTTGATGTGAAAGGGCTTTTAAAAACGGCAGCAGACTTTAACCGATTGTCATTTGGGATGCGTTTGTTAGCAAAAATCCCAGAGCCCAAAGGCGCACCGGGCCTTAGACCATGGTCGGGTGTTTGTCTGATGTCCAACAATGCCAGTGGTCATTAGCACTTATTTCCACTGACCTATAGCTAATGCCCGTCTTGAAACGAAGTTCCACTTGCTTGAACGCAGTTTCCTCCAGAAATCTCACATGGATATGAGTTTCTGGACGATAACTAGCGGTGAAGAACCCATCTATATTGAGTGAAAAGAGATTTAGCATTGCTTTTTTACCCAGAATCTGTTTAAATCCCCCACCAGACAAAATACAAAGCGTGATAACATCACTCACGCTAATTTATAAACAGAGGAGACCTATCATGTATTTGTGCCGTATATCTATCGCACTTATCATTAACAATCTATTCTTTCAGTCCGCCTTAACCTAATGCGATGAATTTCGGGCTGAATGTAAACCATATCTAAACCAGATCTACCCCAGATAAGAAAGTTACTCTATTCAAAGGCAACCATGCTTTTTATAAGCATCCGAGCTGGCTTGAGTATTCATCTGCATTATTAACCTCTTTCGCTCTGATAAAGAGCATGTTAATAAAAAGCAGGGCGCTGTCCTGTGCACAGAGAAATCGAATACCATGAGCGCATTACTACAATTAATTGATATATCTTATTCACATAGTCATGAGACCTTATTCGAAGGGCTCAACCTCACCATTAATCAGCATGATAAAATCGGCCTCGTGGGTCATAACGGCACTGGTAAAAGTACCCTGCTGTCATTGATCAAAGGCGACAAATCCCTCGACGCTGGTGAAATCAGAAAACCCAACGCCGTCAAAGTCGGCATCGTCGAACAGTTTGTCGACAAAACGCTGCAAACCGCCACCTTAATCGACGCTGTGATTGCAGTAATACCCGAAGATGATCGCCTCAGTAATAGCTGGCAAGCCGAAAGTCAGTTGATGACACTGGGATTCAGTGCTGAGCAGTTTTCATTGCCAGTCGCCGGGCTCAGTGGTGGTCAGCAAAACCTGCTGCTAATTGCACGCGCCCTAGTGCAACAACCAGATGTGTTGCTGATGGATGAACCAGGCAACCATATGGATATTTCGGCATTGGCTAGGCTGGAGCAGTTTTTGGCGCTAGAGTGTCAATGCCCATTTCTGATCATCTCCCATGATCAATACCTGCTGGATAACGTCTGTAAAAAGACGGTTTTCTTACGTGATAAACGCACTTACGAGTTTGACTTGCCGTTTGAGCAGGCATTTGAACGCTTGGTCGAAGAAGACCGGGTGGCGCAAAATCGTCGGGCGTTAGAAGAAAAGGAAATCAAACGGCTGCAAGCCACGGCCAAACGACTGGCCATTTGGGGTCAGCAGCACGATAACGAAAAGTTTGTCCGTCGCGCCAAATCGATGGAAAAACGGATTGTGAAGCTTGATCAAAGCAAAACTGAAGTTAGTAAAGGCTCACCGCTGAATCTGACCCTGAAAAACCATAGCCTCGGGGCAAAGCAAGTGATGGCGATGGAAAACTGTGCCATTCGCACCCCAGACCAAGTGCGTTTACTGCTCGATATTGAGTTACTGGTGATCCGCCCGGGCGACCGGATTGCATTACTGGGCATTAATGGGGTGGGTAAATCCTCTACCCTTGAGACCATCAGAAAAGCCTGTGCCAGCGAGGAACCACCCGCAGCCAATATCCGCTTTAATCCCAGAGCCGAGTTGGGTTATTACGATCAGGGCCTTGTAACGCTGGACCAAGATCTCACTCGACTCGATTGGTTGCGCCAGTATACCCCCGCCAATGAAGATTCATTAAAACATTCGCTGATTAATGCTGGCGTGTCTTATCAGGATTTCGATCGCCGGGTCAACAGTTTAAGTGGTGGCGAAAAAGCACGAATGATGTTTATGGCATTTGCGCTCAATCAGCCCAACTTTATGATATTAGATGAGCCGACCAACCATATTGACCTTGAGGGAAAAAAACAGCTCACTGAGCAGTTGATGAGTTCGGGGGCCACTTTGTTGATCACCAGTCACGACCGTCATTTTCTAGATAAAATAGCCACCCGCTGGTTATGGATTGATCAGGGTAAACTGGTGGAAGTCACCAGTGGTGATGATTTTTATCAAAGCCTGATAGGTGCTGGTATGAGCGCAGATAAGATGAAAACAGTGGCAACCGATCGCAGTGATGATAGCTCAGCTGTTGATACCGCTGAACCAATGACCGATGAAGACCAGTTGCTGGCACGGGCCGATGAACTTGAAACTAAGTTAACGGCTGATTTGGCGCGCAAAGCCAAGTTCCAAAAAGCCCATTTACATGCACAATGGCAGCAGGAGCTGGAAGAAATTTGGGCGCAGCTGGGATAATCTAACCAAGTTGAGCGTCGCAGGTTGATGCGACGCTCAATGCTATATTGTCATTAACAAAGTCTCCTAGGAAACTAACTGTTGAAAAAATTCTCCATGAGGACTAGAATCAAAGCTAGATAAAGAAAATATGGTGCGTTAATAATGTTGAGCGAAGTAAACATTCTCCAGCAAACGGATCCGAAAGTGGTGTCACAAACCGCTTTACGGGTCTTTTTTAATATCACTGATGGCTGGCAGTTATCAAGCCAAGACACCATGGTGCTATTGGGTGAACCAGCCCGCTCGACGTTTTTTAAATGGCGAAAAGGCGAAGGTCCGGCCTTAAGCAAAGATACCTTGGAACGCATATCTTACGTGATGGGCATTTACAAAGCATTGCGGTTGTTATTTCCTACTGAAGAACAAGCCAATGCCTGGCCAAAAAAAGTAAACAAATATTATGATGGTCATTCTGCGCTAGATTTTATGCTCAAAGGCAGTGTCACTCACCTGTCTGATGTGCGGCGTTATTTAGATGCCATGCGAGGCTAAAATGGATTCTCCTGCGCTTATCTTGCCCCAATGGCCATCTTTACACCGTTTAATCCCCAGTCATTTTCCGCCCATTGATTTATTTGAAACGGTTGCCAATCCTGAAGAATTAGCATTGGTGTTTGCCATTGAAGCATTAACCAATGACAGGCTTAAAGAACAAGTTGGCGATTTATATCGGGTGCCTGCGCATGAAAGAGTCTCAGGCCCGGACTCAACGCCAGTGATGGCCGCATTTACCCACATTGCTTTTTCGAGCCGTTTTACCGATGGCAGCTATGGTATTTATTATGGCGCAAATTCACAACAGACCGCAGTGGCAGAAACAGTATTCCATCGCGAGTTTTTTCTGTCCCAGACCAATGAACCAGATACTCAATTGACCATGCGTGAATACATCAATCAAGTGGCGTTACCACTGCATGATATTCGTGCCGATCACTACCAACACCTTCATCAACCCGATTCATATCACCAGCCACAAGCCTTTGCGCAACAGTTAAGGGCACAAGGCAGCAATGGTTTATTGTATCCTAGTGTCAGACGCACGGGCGGAGAATGTATCGCCGCATTCAAGCCAAAAGCGGTCACGTTACCGGTGCAGGGCCAGCATTTCAGGTATATTTGGTGTGCCCGTCAACAGAAAGTGACGTCGGTGTTATTGCAGCTTGAAGTTGATTTTTAACATCAACTATAAAGTCGGGGGAAAATCTGTTATAAAACATTACAGCTAAATAAAAATAAACGTGACGAGATATGAGAAAATGGCTAATTGCGTTGATGATCATTGTGCCGCTGACAAGCTTTGCACTTGAGAGCTCTTTTGTTCTTGGCAATGACATCAACCACAACACTGATTTTGACTTTAAACCTCACCATGGTGAGGGGCAGTTTGATTCGTACTTGTCGATGACCGTCAATTATGAGCCAATAAAAAATCTGCAACAACAATTGTCAAAACAATATCCCCGCAAACTTCAATCTAGAGGTGAGGCCCATATTACGGTGATCACACCACCTGAGTATTGGGATTCGTTACGTCATAAAATGACCATGCACGACATTGATCTTATTGCCCGTGCGCTCAGGATTCAGGCCGCTGAATTTACCGTGTTATGTCTGGGCAAAGCAAAGGCAAAACTGGGTAAACATGTTGAAGAGGCTTTTTATGTGGTGGTTGAATCAACGGTATTATTGAGCATCCGCAAAAATGTTCACGCCTTATACATTGAAAAAGGCGGTGACCCGGCAGATTTTAATCCCTTTGCGTTTTACCCACATATTACCGTAGGCTTTACCGAGCGAGACTTGTATATCGGTGATGGCGCGATTAAAAATGTTGAGAGCTGTTATGCTGATTTGGTGGCAGCAGGGTAGGAGTCATCACCTAACGTCATCACCTATGTGACGTCTTCGACGTCATTCGCGCCGGGACGGCGCTCCCACGTTACAACGCAAACACCCGCAGGTATTCGGCATACACCGCATCATTATTGGCGCTGGTGGCCACATCAATCAACGCACCATGGCTGCCATCAATCAGCGGCACTGGTGGCAAAATAATCTCTGCGCCTAATTCATCTAACTCAGCGGGTAGCGGCGGTTCATGTTGCAGTATGACATGATAAGGTTCAGTGGTCAGCACTGATGGATTGGCCAGTGCACAGGCCGCCAGTGGATCCCACATTGACAACACAGTACCTGCACCATCACTGGTATTGGGATAATTGAACACCTGGGCAACAAAATCTGCTTGCCCGGTATTAAGCTGATTCATCTGGCTAATAAAGCTTGAACTCAACGGCGGTACTGGGGTGGCGTTAAGGCCAATAAAGGTCACAGGTACGCCAAAGTTAAATACCAATTCAGCGCCTGGTGGGTCGATAAAAATATTCCAGCCAGCGACTTTGCTCGCACCAATCAATGAAGGAATAATCTCAGTGCCACCAGAGGTGACGTACTGGGGGGTTAAGTTGCCGCCCATCATCACAATCCTATCGAGTTTGGCCCTAATCGCCGTGTCTAATGCCGGGTGGGTTTTGGCGCTGTTAAACAAAGTACCCAGGTTTGTCGCACCACCGATGGACAATACGCTAACCGGCCCCGCTGAATTTAAAAAGAAATCGGTTAACCAGGGTTGGGCATTTTGAATATTAAAAAATGAACTGGCTTCGGGGAAGTCAATATTATAAACACAAGGGGGGACATCGAGCAAGGCAGCAATGAAGGGATCACCGCTGGTTAAAGGCGCTGTCGGACCTTTTAAAATGGGCAGTTGCCAGCGATCTGGATTAAACATGGTAATAATGTTTGATACACAAGTGACACCATGGTTTAAGTGCTTGGTGCCGCAACCCGTGAGGCAAATGGCGACCACTTCGATATCAGGATTTTGCAGCAGATAACCGATTGACATGTAATCATCAAAACCGCCATCACTGTCAATGATGACTTTTTTTGCTGTGCTCATAGTGGCTGGTCCCTGTTGTCATGGATAAACTAGAAAGTGTTTATTCCACCATAAACACTCTGGTTTTAAACACCAGTGACAATGGGCTTTAGATACACGGTTGCGGTATTTAGTTAATAATTACGGCTTTGACCATTCAAAATGCTTTTTTTCTTCCTCTGCGTTGCCTCTGTAACGACAGCCCGGT
This sequence comes from Phenylobacterium sp., assembly GCA_047617105.1. GTDB lineage: Bacteria > Pseudomonadota > Gammaproteobacteria > Enterobacterales > Alteromonadaceae > JABSOG01. Next base: position 46,775 of record JBLGCB010000003.1, read on the forward strand.
GCGCCCTCGGTGACTCTGTGGTAGTCGCAATGAACGAAGCCATTTGTTACCCAGTTTAATCGGTGTCATAATTACTTGGTGGCATAAGCAATCAACTCTTCAGCTACCTTTTGCTTAATGGTGATCTTGTCATCTTCGCTGATTCCATAACGTTCGGCCAATGAGGCCAGTTCAACATCGTTGAGATTAAAGGTCAGGCGCTGACGGGTTTTCTTCGATTTGACTTCAAGCCCGAGAATATGACGGATCATATCCGAGGGGGTGAAGTCATTGTCGATGGCTTTCTTTTTGATTTGTTTTTGCACCTGAGCACTTAAATCAAAGGCCAACTGAGTGGCCCGAATGGCAGGTTGTTGCTTCTGCCATTTGTCTTTATTTTTGTCGATTTTGTTAGCTTTGTTATCAGCCACGGCGTTAACTCCCGGGGAAAAGGTCAACAATATCGCTCAATGGCCGAGAAACGGTCAGTGATACATCGGTTTCACCGTCATCCCAAATCTCAATATTCACCGCAAAATCATCATCAGAGTCAGCCAAGCTGATGCATTCTACTGGCTCGCCACCATCTTCAGCATGTTTAGGAATGGTCTCATTCCGGTAATCTTTTTCGTAGAAATATCCAGTGTTAGGTGCTGATTTTTGGGTGTAAGTGTCGGTGCTCCAACGCTCCAGTCCTTTCACTTCATTGAGACGTTTAATGGTGACCAAATCTTCAACATCAAAAATTTCAGCAAATTGATCGAGGCCAAACAAATCTTCGACCGTTTGACGAGGCACCTTGATACTGAAATTGGCCCACTCTTCACCATCATCATTTTCGACCACCAAAAAAATCGACTTATTACTGTCGCCCTTAAGCAGCAGCTCAAATTCATTGTCGTATTGATATTGGTAGGTATTGATGGCGTCCACGCGCAGGGTTTGGCCTTTTAATTCTGGCGGCAGGGCAAATGAATCGATGAGTTGGATCATATCGCCAACGTTGAGTTGGCTGGGGTGAGTTAAATGACGAACCGGTGCGGTTTTTTTCTTGAAGAATTTACTGAACATGCGACTTAACCTTAAAATAACAACTGTGACCCAAAGATAAAAGCACTCCGAAGAGTGCTATTTTATTTGCAGAGCGATTAAACCCAGAATTAAGAAGACTGTTTGGCTTTAAGTCGCGCCAGAATGTCGCTGCCCTGAGATTTGGTTTCGCCAATCCCAGCTTCTGCCATACGCGCTTTTAAATCTGAGCCATTGTCTTCGCCATCTAACTGATTGGCGGCGGCAAGTTGGTCATTACGATCAGCCTGACGTTGCTTAATGCGCTCAAGTGACGCTTTGGCTGATGACATTGACGAATTGTTGGTGGCCAAGGTGGTGTTCACTGCCATGGTGGCTTTTTGAACACTATCAGTGGTCTTTACCATAGACAGCTGACGTTGGTTTTCTTTAATCGTCTTCTCGGCGCTTTTCACCTGGGCTTTGAGCGCCGCAACGCTTGAAGTATAGGTCGCCAGCACTTCGTCATGCTCGGCTTTGTCATTTTCGAACTGGGCAATTTTTTCAGCAATTTCTAATGCCAGGGCTTCGTCGCCTTTTTCCAGCGCTTGTCCGGCAAATTGCTCGTGCTCGCCAATGCTGTCATTCAAAGCTGAGACTTTACGTTTAGTCTGCATTTCTTTGGCCATGACTTCGGTCAAACTATGCTTGGCCGAGCTTAAGGCTTTTTGAGCATCGGCAATCTCTTGTTCAAAAATACGGATGCCGTTTGCATCAACAATTGACTCACCCGCTTCACGGGCACCGCCTCGAATGGCTGTAAATATCTTACTTAAAATACTCATAATGTTACCTCGTTTATTAAAATCAATTTTTTACTTTACGGCAATTCTTATTGCAGCAAGTTTATCGCTATGTTCTATCTTAAGAAGTCTTCAATGGCTTCTAAAGCGTCAATCGCATTGTCTGCTAGGGTGACCAACTCATGGGCAATGTCGTCAAACGATGAGTTGACTGACAATGCACCGAAAATAGAATATTTAGAGTCTATAATAGAAAAAGCGCTCAACGGCATTGGCACGTTTAACTGTAACAATGTCTCGTTTAATTCTGCATTAACACCGTCTTTTAATTCGCTTTTGTCAAACAGGTAACTGATACACAACATTTGTTCTTCAGTGATAGTGACAAAAATTGGCATCTCGTCAAAACCTTCAACGACTACCTGTAAAACGTCTTGCTCGCCTGCGATTAGAAATGATTCGAATCCCATACCTTCACGTTGATGGTCGGCCAGCTTAATTGATAATTCTTGTAAATCCATGTTTCTCACCTTGTTATGCACATCTGTGCTTGTCAATGACATATTATGTCATGGCTTAAGATTACACCAGTGACATATTATGTCAAGCGTTAAAATCGCATTTTATGATGCGTGATAATTGCTTTAGTTTTTAAAGTACAGCCCTTCATCTTTTTTCCATGCTTGATAATGGTAGTTATAAAGGACCAGTGAACCCAAAGTATTGGTTTGTATCTCATTGATATTACGGTAAAAATTATTTGGTAGGGCAAATGCGCCAATCATTAACGGCCGGGTTATCCAGTCATCTTCAAGGGGCAGTTGGGCCAACGAATTAATTCGGTGTAATGCCCCCTGCCCGGTTTTGGTCGCGATTGTCCAGCCCCATTCGCCAAAAGAAGGCACGTTCTGGCGGTATTGTTCCACGCTGGAAAAGCCTGCGGCATTGACGGTTTTACCGATGGATTGAAAGGCTTTTTTGGCATGAAACGGCGATGTAGACTGCACCACCATCACCCCGTCACCTTGTAAAACTTGTGCCACCCGGCGGTAAAAATAATCGCTGTAGAGTTTGTTTAAATCAGGATGACTGGGGTCGGGTAAATCGATAATGATGGTGTCGTATTTGAAGCCTTGGCGAATCAATTGGCTGATTTCGATAAAGGCATCGCCGAATATCACTTCGACTCTGGGGTCGCTAAAGGCGTTTTGATTAAGCTGGAGCATTTGCTGATTGACCCGTTTAGCCACTGGATTGGTTGAGTCTGCACCAGCTTTGCTGAAGAGCGCCACCAAATCAGGATCTAAATCAATCAAGGTGACGTGTTCAGGCTGCCATTTGAGCACATCGCGCAACGCCAGACCATCACCTCCGCCAATCAGTAGAATGTTATCATGCCGCACTGAGGCTGCCATGGCTGGATACACCAGCATTGAATGATAGATATGTTCATCGGCCCCCGAGAATTGCAAACGGCCATTGAGATATAAATCAATAATTGGCGCTTGATCCACCGAGGTATAACGCTCAGTGACGGCGATATGTTGATAGTTGCTCTGGGCACTGTAAATGACCTGATCTTTATATAATACATTGGTGAATTGTTGCATCCACTGTTGGCCATATTGCGCTAACACCAGCAAAATACCGAGTAAAATCAGGTGAAACACCAGTAAAACTCGCCGTCCTTGCACTTTATCAAAATAACGCCATAAAAAGATAAGACCCGCCAATACGTTGAGTAAAGCGGTTAATACGGCGGCCTGAGTGATCTCCATAGACAACATAAAGGTCACCCAGATAGCGGCACCGACGCCTGCGCCGATGTAATCAGCGCCATAAATGGTGCCAGTATTGTTTTCGAGCACGGTGTCATAGATTTGCAGTCGTACCTTGGCAATCAGTGGAATTTCCATACCAATCAAAAAACCGAGCAAAAAACCGGCAAAATAGGGAGTATAAGTGGCGTACTCTTGCAAACTCAACAGCAACTCACCATCGAGTACCGTGCCTGGCGGCAAGTTGAATATTTCGGTGAGTAGCTTGGGCAATGAACCCGTTAAGGCTATCAGGCCGGCAATCATCAGCACCGCAGACATGCCGACCAGCGCGACAATGGCTTCGAGCCAAGCAAAGGCAGTAAATGGTTGTTTACACCAGCGGGCGGCAAAAGCACCCAAGCCCATAGAAACAATCATAATACCAATCATGGCATAAATGGCAGTTTCTACCGCACCGAGCACCCGTCCGGCGTAATGGGATAATAAGTATTCGTAAATCAGGCCACAACCCGCCAAAACAGCCATGATGCCAATCAAAATAACATCATGGGCTATCAACTGCTTTTTAGTGGGCATTACGTGTGCCATAGTGCGAGGTTAATAACAGGGTTAATCAGGCAAGCAAAGTCGCTAAGGTCAGGCCGATGGCCAGTGCCACGGCGGTTTCAATCGCCGCAACGCCAACATTCTGTTGGTTGTCGACTTCGTCTGAACTATCGACACCCGGCAAAATCAATTTCATCGCTAGGGCCTTAATCAAGCCAAACGCAACACTTAAGACGATGGCCATAACGGCCCACATCAACACTGCCACCCACACATTGTCGGCATTGTAAGGCACCAAACCAGAAGCCGCCGTAATGGCCAGCGCGGTGCCAGTTAAATAACCACTGTAACGTAAAGCCAGTGCACAGTTTCCATCTTCAAGGGCCTGTTGCATACAGCTATTGTCGCCACTGGCTTTGACTTTGAATAATTTAACCCGATATTTTGATGCCAGCATCAGCACTATTTGTGATACCACAAAAGCGGCGATAATCACCGGTATTGCTAAAAAGCCTTCGGTTTCGACCCATAACATCGCTGCCCGGATCACAATACCCACAGCAATGGCATTACCGACATCAACGATAGCCGCCGCGAGATTACCTTTGGCGATTTCATCGTGCAATGATATTTGTGACAAGACCAACTTATCCTGAATCCAACGACCCAAGGTGATCAACACCAAACCAACAATGCCGAATACGGCCATATTGGTGGCTTCGCTAAGCAATGAATGACTAAACTCGCCCTGACTAGCGCCACTGAGCACAAACGCCAAGGCAGCAATACCACCAGCAAACGAGACCCCAAAGGCAAAATTGTCTTTGCTGGCAATTTCATCGGTGGCTTTAACATTCGACACCAAACCTTTGACCAAGCGAAGGCTAATAAACAGAGCGAAAATAATGGCAAAATCGATGGCCAACGCCTGTAAGTTCCATAAGTTAATGTGATTAAGTTCGATCATTGTTATTCTTCCCGATGTTTGTGTTTGCCGGAGCCGTTTTATGCTTTTTCTGATATTGCATTGGGGTTAAATTATTTTCCACGACTGCTACCACGCGATGTTCTTGATGAACCACTACGGACATTACCGCTTGAATAGCTCGATTTGCTGCCAGAACCAGAGCTACGTTTACTGTAGGCACTTTTAGTGGGCGTATTACTGGCGCGACTTAAAGAGGATGAACCGGTCTTGCGTTTGGCGTAAGGGCTGCTAAATTGTTTGCCCTTACTGGCAAAAGATTTTTTGGTTTTTTGGTAGAGTTTTTGCTGTTTATTGCGCTGTTTTGGGCTACTGTAATGGCTGCGACCATAATCGCTATGATAGCTATAACCACGGTTGCGGCTCCAACCACCGTAACTGGGTCGGTTATAACCCATCACATTGCTAAACATCGAATACATGCCATACCATGCCCAAAAACTGGTGCCACTGGAACTTGACTGCCAGTTTCCGTAATTAGGATTTCCCACCATCTGACTGCCAGGTGACTGACTCGCTTTACCGTTAGCAGCGATTTCTGCTTCACGGCTCATGGCGTTGACTCTGGCGAGTGTGCCGCCGGAAAGGTCGGCCAATACATTTACCGGGTCTGACAATGCATCATTAAACAGACTGACTTTGGCGGCTTCAGCGATGGAGGAAAGTTCATCTAATCGTTCGTAAGAGCTAGCAAAAGCGGTTGCATTGTTACTGGCTTGGTCAAGTCGTTTGCTGAGGTTGGTATAAAGGGCACCTTTGGTGGTTGCATCGGAACCAACTTGTTCAGCCAGTTGTGCCATTTCAGGTTTTTGTTGCGCCAGCATTTCACTGTATTGCTTCAAAATCAGCGCATTTCGGATTTTGCCGTCGTTCAGGGCCGTTTCGAGCTTTGTGACGCTAGCGGTAGTCGAGGCGATTTGTTTATCGACGGTTTTTTTCAGTTGTTCTTCTTGAGAAGAGCAGCCACAGAGCAACAGCCCCGTCAGTAACAATAGCGTGATGTGCGAAAACCATCGTTTCAGCATTGAATAATCTCCATAGTGTCTCTCCTGGTGCGTTTTTCTTGGCTTTCCTAGTCTTGCAGCATACGATGGCAAAAAGCTTTTGTAAATTCAAGCATTAAATACCTTATTGGCCAAAGAGATTGTAAAAATTGATGATAAAAGCATTTATGCCCTGGATGTAATCTGGGTTTTTGGCATTCTAATCTGTTAAAATAGGCGTTTACAGTCGATTAAGCCGACTTTACCGCACAATTGAAACCTTTTGACGCAAATCAGATAGTATATAATCACTTGCGTGGTATTAGTTTACGCTAAAATATGAAGATACAGTTTCAATGGCACATTTCATCAAGAACCAACACTTTGAGATGAAAACACCAATTGATTATGAGAACAAATCGTAGAATGGAAATGAGTATGAGTCCGAGTAAAGGCAATATCAGAGTAAACAAGGGTAATTTTAACGCACGAGGCCCAGCTAAAGGCTTAGCGAAAGGATTAGTGAACGGATTAGCACTGGGCGGATTATGTGCAGGTTTAGCGGCGATAGTATCGGTGCCTGCATACGCAGCAGAACCATTGGTGAGTAGCCCATCTGTGGTGCATACCAGTGAGGCATCGGTATATTCAGCCAGTTTTTTTAGTCAATATAGTCCGCAAAATGCGTTAGAAATGATTCAACACCTGCCGGGATTTTCTTTCGACCAAGGCTCCAACGAACGTGGTTTTGGTGGTAATGCCGGTAATGTGTTGATCAATGGCTCTCGACCCACCTCTAAATCCAGTGGTCTGCGTGGTGCTTTGGTGCGTATTCCGGCTGAGCAAGTGGTGCGAATTGAAATCTTACGTGGTGGCGTCAGTGGCGGCGAAGCGGCCGGGCAATCGATTGTGGCCAATGTCATTCGTAGCACCGAAGGTACCAGCGGCACTTGGGCGCTCAAGGCCAGACAAACCGCCGGCAATGTGATCAAACCCAACCTCGAAGCCGCCATCAGCACCCAAATCGGCGAATGGGATACCACTTTTGATACCGATATCGGCGCGGTGCCGAAGTACCGCACTGCCACAGTGGTCGAGCGCAACCAATTTGAAGAATTGGACAGCGCCGCTGATGAAGTTTTTCGTGATGATGGTCGTTGGATATTTGTCAATGGTGAGGGTTCTACCGATGTGGCCGATGGTAAATTTACCATCAATGGGCGAATTGGCGCGGATAACTGGCAGGGTAATACCCAACGAGATATTTTCAATCTCAAGATGCCTGACGACAGTGTGCCAGACGAAGTCTGGACCTTGGCAGAGACAAACAAGCTGCGGATTGGCGAGTTAGGACTCGACTGGGCTAAGACCAGTGATCAATGGAAATTACGTTTGATTGGTTTGGGCTCAATCAGAGATACTGCTTATGAGTATCACTATAATGAAAATATTGATGGTGAGCGTTCAAATTCGACATTTGCTCAAGACCGACGTAAAACAGAATTTGTTGGCCGGGCGACCTACTCCAAGGTTGACGGCGCGGCATTTAAGCCGGAGTTTGGTATCGAAATCGCCAATAATGAACTGGATACCGACGCAATCGAATCTGAGGATGGCGTTTTTAGTGTCGTCAGTGGCGCTGATGTGATTGTTCAAGAATGGCGTGCCGAGATTTTTACTACCTTTAGCTATGAAATGAGTGATTCATTGTCTATTGAAGGTGGTGTCACTGCCGAGTTTTCACAGATTGAGGTCACCGGTGGTTCCAACCAGAAACAAACCTTTCAATTTATCAAACCGCGATTGTCGTCGACCTATGAATACAGTGATGATATTCGTCTGACCTTTGAGTTAGAACATGAAGTGGGCCAGTTAGATTTTAATGATTTTTCCAGTAGCTCTGAAGCTGCGGATGATCGCACCATTGCAGGAAATCCTGATTTGGCCCCCGATCAAACCACTGAGGCGTCAGCCAAATTTGACTGGAGTTTTAGTGAGCGTGGTAGCATCAATATTGGATTTTTTCACGAGTGGCAAACAGACATTCTGGAGCAAATCGTGTTATCGGTTGATGAGGACGGCGTAGAAAACCAAGGGTTAGGTAATGCTGGCGACGCGCGTTTTTGGGGCATGGAGATTGGTCTTAGCCTGCCGGTTGATTGGGTCATTCCTCATGGTCTATTGGATGTAAGTTATGGATACGCCAACTCAGTGTTTGACGATCCGGTGACAGGTCCTGGTAGAGCACTCAGTGGCCTCACGCCAGATGATTTAGAAATTGATTTTCGTCAGGATTTAAGCGATGAGAAAATTGCCTGGGGCATCGGTTATCAGGCAAACTTTAACGAAACCAGTTTTCAGGTCGATGAAGTCGAAATTTTTCGTGGCAACAAACGGCTGCAATTTTTCATTGAAACCACCCGTTTTTTTGGCGTGAAAACCCAATTGGAAGTAACTCACCTGAACAACGGTCGTTATACCCGCTCACGCTACTTTTTTGATGGCAATCGTGCTGGTGCTTATGAAGGCAACCAAGTATCAAGTCGTAAGCGTCGACCTGAGTTTAAGCTGACGTTTTCTGGTGGTTTTTGATTGGACAAGGCAGGGGTTTATTAGTGATATTTGGCTGTTATAAAGTCTCTTAATCGGCAGGTATTGATAAAATGTTCTGCCAACTCACCAATCATCCGGTGGCTTCCTGCCACCCATTGTTTTCGGCGATCATGATTATCAGATTTGGCCAAGGTAAATAGAGGTTCACTGTATAAGTCTGCAATAGATTTTTCGATCTGATTTTGTGAAAGTAGAAAGTTGGCAATGACTCTTGCTTCTGTTTTCTCCAATAACCAAATCGGATGCTCGTGCCCTAATTGCTCTGTGGGCATACCATTATAGCTGATGTATGGAATATAACCGTCTTTATGTGCTTTCTCTGTTGCTGAATATTCAAGCGCGTTATGCATGTCAAGCAACAGTGTGGGGACTTCGAGGTTGGCCGCTTTTAATATATCGAGCCATTGAGGTCTACATTGATAATCTTCTACTTTTGTGTCACCAATAGATTTGGTACCACCAAAATGTGACATCGCACTTTCAACATTGGCACCCAAATAGGCAATATAAGAGCGTTTGAGGGTTCGTTGAGTAAGAATATGCTTAATTGAAGGAATGCCAGCATTGGCAAGAAAAACAACTAAAACAGCAATAATTAACTTGCTAATTAACGTGGGATCGACAAATGGTGAGGCAGCAGCTGCAATAGCGCAATTTGGTAACAAGCTGCCGATGAATAAAACAACAACTAAATTAGTTTTGGACCAACCATTATCAAACCCCTTCATAAGTAAAATCCTCTTAATAATAGCTAGGTTGTCTACGTTTGTCCAATAGATTTAGTGTGTACTTTATTTAACCAGAAGTTAAAACTAACCGTAGCAAATGGTTATAAGGGTAATTCTGGTATACAAAATAAATAGAGCATTCGCAAATATTAATTTTTTGGGGGCATGGCCCCCAAAGTAAACATCAAAGCATCACATCAAAGGTTTACCATTTAAACTCACATGCCCTGCCTCACCGGTTAACTTAAACAAAATCTGCTGTTCTTGTTGTTCAAGCATTTGCTGAGCCAATAAGTTGTCGATGAGTTCAGGGTCAAGTTGACCTGACATCATCAGCAAATCTCTAGGTACTTGCCCTTGCGCGGCATAACTTAACGCCCCAATGGCTACGGTAGGATTGGCCTGAAACTGAGCCATATCAAGGCCACTCAAGTCGATATTACCACTCAAATCCACCAAACCAGCAAAGGTGCCCAGTTTGATACTATTGAGGGTGAAGGTGACGTTTTCTGACAGCAAGTGGGCAACAGAGGCCAATACCAGGCTAGGGTCTTGTGGATTGGCGGCAAAACCTTGCATCGCTTGAGAATATTTGGTGAGTGCACTGGTGCCCACATCAAAACTCAGGTCAACCGTGACATCGTTCATCACTGTCATTGGTATGGTCGGGTTGCCCGCTTTGGCAACGGTTAAAACACTGCCGAACATCGCTCTAGGGTCGCCAATATCGCCCTTAATATGCCAGTCCAACTGCTCCAGCATCATCGCTTCTTTGTCTGCGCTTTTGACCAATACAGAATCGAGTTTGATTTTGATATCCTGATCTTTAAACACACTAAAAGCAGTCTGTGCATCGCCTGAAGCTGGCGCAAACGGATCAGCAATAAAGTTCGCCACCACATCAACAGAGAATTGATTAAAGCTCAGGGTATCACTAGGTTTAGTCATGGTGATATTGTCTATATTGGTGGCGACAGTCAGGGTGTCTTTGTTCATGGTGCTGCTGAGGGTCAGTGGTTTAGAGTTGATGTTGATCAACTCACCTAATTGGTCAGTTGTTTCAAAGTCAAATCCTTGCAGGTTCCAGTCTGACTTCATATGATAATCCCCGGTGACAGAGAAATCGGCAGTGGTGATAAGTGTCATCCAAGGTTGATCTTTATTTTTGACGTACTGTTGTAGTTTATCGGTTAACTTGTCGTATGACACTTTGAAGTCGCTATCAAATGAGGTATCAAAAGTCACACTCAAAAAACCATGGCTGATTTTATTGTCAATATGCAGCTTGACCGTATCGGCACCGACCATGTCTTTGAGTGCGGCCATCGCTGGCGTATCGAGCTTCACTTCAACATCAAAACCATAGCTCGAATCATAAAGCCCAGATTGGCGAGTGACATTGCTGATAAGAATTTGCGGTTGATTGGTCGCGGGATCGAAGCGGCTTAACAAACTGGTGTAATCTGCTAAAGCCGAAGCAGCAAAATGACCGCTCAAATAAAATGGAACGGTTGCGCCTGCGCCGAGAATAACGGCACCAACGATCAATTTTTTCAACATGAAGTGAAGTCCTTTGGATAATGGCTGATAAAAATAACAACGTGAACTGTGCCATAAAATGGCCAAAATGTGAAGAAATCACCGGGTTACAATAGTTTCTAATCTTGTACCATCGAAATAATGATGTGTAGCTGCTACAATAGCGCTGATAAAACGCCAATAAATACAACAAGGTAACAAGATGACAGAGACCCAACACCCTAGCCCCAAATTGTTGCTGGCACTGACCCCTATAGTGCTCACCCTGATCATACTGGGGATTCAATTGTTTCATTTTGGTGATTTCACCCCCCATATTCCCATTGCCATTGGCCTAGCCATTACCGGCATCGTCGGAAAAATACAGGGCATGAGTTGGCATGACATCGAAAAAGGGGCGTTTCATGTTATCCACGTCGCTTTGCCTTCGGTATCTGTATTAATCACCGTAGGAATGCTGGTTGGTGTCTGGATTGCCAGCGGCACCGTGCCGACGATGATTTATTATGGTCTGAAAATACTGTCACCGGAGATTTTCCTTGCCGCCAGCATGGTGTTATGTGCGGTGGTGTCTGTTTCTGTAGGCACCTCTTGGGGCACAGTTGGTACCGTGGGTTTGGCGCTGATGGGTATTGGTGCCGGATTTGACATCCCGATGTATTGGACCGCAGGGGCGGTGGTATCAGGTTCTTTTTTTGGTGATAAAATTTCACCTTTGTCAGACACCACCAACTTGGCACCGGCGGTCACTGGGGTGAATTTGTTTGATCATATTCGCAATATGTTGCCAACCACTGTCCCGGCGATGTTGATAGCGCTGGTGATTTATTTAGTAGTAGGTTTCTTTGTCATTGGTAATGGTCAGGTGTCGTTTGATAATATCAATATCATCACTACCACATTAGAAAACAACTTTAATATCTCACCTGTGTTGCTCATTCCCGCCATATTGGTGCTGATTTTGGCGATTAAAAAAGTGCCATCAATACCGGCGTTATTTATCGGTGTGGTCACCGGAGGTATTTTGGCCATGATGACGCAAGGCAAAGAATTACACGATATCTTTACTTACGCCAACAGTGGTTATTCGATAACCACTGGCGTGGCCGCTATCGACAGCCTGCTCAATCGTGGTGGTATACAATCGATGATGTGGACCATCTCGCTGATTATTATTGCGCTGGCCTTTGGTGGCGCGCTGGAAAAAACCGGCTGTTTGCATAGTATTATTAGCGCGATTAGAAGCAAAGTGACTAGCTTTGCCGGTATGCAAACCGCTGCCATCGGCACCTCGTTTGCCACCAATATTGTCGCTGGTGACCCGTATTTATCTATCGCATTACCGGGTCGAATGTACGCCCCTGCCTATCGGGGCATGGGATATTCAACCCTCAACCTCTCTCGTGCCATAGAAGAAGGCGGCACATTAATGTCACCTTTAATCCCATGGAACGCTGGCGGTGCCTATGTGATCGCCGCACTGGGATTGACCATTGGCAATGGCGATTTTACCAACCTGCTTTATATTCCACTGGCTTTTGCCTGCTGGTTATCACCGTTGATTGGGATTTTTTATGCCTATACCGGCATGTTCTCACCCAAAGCCGATGCAGCAGAAATCGCCAGCTGGGCTGAGAATGAAGAAGAGGTTGCACGCCATTAACCTTGTGCGCATTTATAGGTTTGCCATAAATCGACATTAATGGTGCGCATTGCACACCCTACGGCTCTTTATCCTTACCCTCTTTAATCAGCCGTTTTAATTCCTGAATCTCACCATGTAAATCCTTTAAGGTCACCATCCGATCATTGAGTTCGGTCTCATTGATATGCTCTTCTTCAAGCACGCTGACCATGATGCCAATCACCATATTTAAAAATGCAAAGGTGGTCAAAAAGATAAAGCTGATAAAATAAATCCAGCTGAACGGGTAAACCGCCATGGTTTCATAAAGAATGTCTGTCCAGCCCTCAAATGTCATCACCCGGAATAAGGTCAGCAGCGAAATGGCAATATCGCCCCATAATACCGGGTTGACTTTTTCGAAGAACAAACTGCCAAAAGCGGCGTAGATATAGAAAATAATAAACATTAACGCCATCACATAACCTAACCGTGGCAACGCTTTGAAAAATGAATTCATCAAAATACGCAACTCCGGAATAATGCTGATCATCCGCAATACCCGAAATACCCGAACCAATCGAGCCACCAACACCACCTCTGAGTCTTCTAGTGGAATCAAACTGATCAACACGATAAGGGTATCAAAAACATTCCATGGATCTCTAAAAAAATCCGAGCGTTTTTCGGTGGCGATAAAACGAATGCTGATCTCAAACAAAAAGATCAACGTGATCACCCAATCTAAAAAAACAAAGGTATTGAGGACCCAAGGGGCAAGTTCATAGGTTTTTACCCCCACCAGTACGGCTGACATCATAATCACGAAAATGATGAAAAATTCAAATAACTTGTTGTGACGCATCCGAACTAAGCGGTTTAGAAGAGTATTGTTGTCCATTAAAAAATCGTCTGTTGTTGGTAATAAAATTCTCTGTGAGTAGGCCAATATGCAATGTAGATCGAAAAAAAGCAAAAGTTTTTACTTTTTTTTCATTTTTTTTGGCGGTTTTGGCCTTTTTGTCTGATTGCGCTGTAAGCCAGAGCCAAACAGGCCGCGGTGTAGAACCAAGCCCCTGTTTGTTATCCTAGAATGAAAATAACCTCTAATTTACATACGTATGCACAATTGACAGCGTTGTCTTTTGGTTTTATATTGATCTATATTGGTTTATATTGGTAAAGCTGGTAGGAGAGACAATTGATCAATATTAGGCGAGATAGTTTTTTTATCTTTACGACCTGCCAAAGGGCGAATCGTCACCTTCTTAATCGTTAAGTAAGAGCGATTGATTAATTATTTTTGCCGCTAGTCCAAGAAACCTCAAAAGCAGCGCAACCCGGCACTGTTTTTATCGGAGAAGAAATATGTCAACAACTTATGATATCGTATTATTTGGTGCAGGCGGTGATTTATCATTGCGCAAACTGATGCCGGCACTTTACCGGGCTCACGTGAATCAAGAACTAGCCCCAGACTTAAACATCATCGCGACCGTTCGTGATACCAAGCTTAGCCGTGAAGGTTATGTCGCCAGAGTCGAAGCCGGTTTACAAAAGCATTTACAAAGTGGTGAATTCACTCAAGGTCATTGGGATTCATTTAGCCAACGCATTGCGCTGGTGGCTTTAGACATCACAGACCCTACCAAAGGCTGGGCAGATTTGGCCGGTTTCACCGCAAAAACAGGTAATGAGTGTTTATTTTATTTTGCCATCGCACCAAACTTGTTCAGCGTTGCTTGTGCCAACCTGTCAGAGCATCAACTCATCACCCCTGGTTCTCGGGTTATCGTCGAAAAGCCGATTGGTTATAACCGCGAAACCGCTGAAGAAATTAACAATCAGGTCGGTGAATACTTCCCAGAAGACAATATCTACCGTATTGATCATTATCTTGGTAAAGAAACGGTGCAAAACCTGATGGTTTTACGTTTCAGCAACTACTTATTCGAACACCTGTGGGATGCCAAAAGCATTGACCATGTGCAAATCACCCTAGCAGAAACGGTCGGTCTTGAAGGTCGTGCCGGTTTTTATGATAAAGCCGGTGCAGTACGAGATATGGTGCAAAACCATTTGCTGCAATTGTTATGTTTAGTGACCATGGAACCGCCTAACGCCATGGCAGCCAATGATATTCGTTCTGAAAAAATCAAAGTGCTTAAAGCACTGCGTATGTTCGACCAAGAGGACGTTAAGAAGAACACTGTTCGTGGCCAGTACAACTTCGGTGTCGTTAACGGCAAAGAGCAAAAAGGTTATCTTAAAGAGTTGGGTGACGCCACCAGCAAAACCGAAACTTTTGTCGCCATTCGCGCCCATATTGATAACTGGCGTTGGGCGGGTGTGCCGTTCTATCTCAGAACGGGCAAATGCCTGCAACAACAATATGCCGAAATCACCATTCAGTTTAAAGCAGTGTCTCACCGGGTATTTGGCCCAGATTCTGGCGAGTTATGTTCTAACAAGTTGATTGTTCGTTTACAGCCTGATGAAAATATCGAGCTGCAACTGATGACCAAAGATCTCGATCGTACTGAAGTACAACTGCAAAAGGTCAGCCTTAACCTTAACCAAGGCAACGCGCAACAAAATACCGTGCGTGACGCCTACAAGCGCCTATTGCTAGATGCATTACGCGGCGACTCGACGCTGTTTATTCACCGTGACGAAATTGATGCCTCATGGGCTTGGTTAGATCCCATGCTTGAAGAATGGAAAACCAGTGACGATAAACCCATTCAATATTCCGCAGGTACTTGGGGACCGTCTGAAGCAGACGAATTACTGGCCAGAGATGGCTTCTATTGGCGCAATCCAAAATAACAACCCAATAGCAATGAACCAATCGCAATGAATTCGTCATAAGGGAAAATAAAACAATGAATGCCATTACAGAACATTTTTATCCTGACCGTGAAGCGCTATTTGATGCGCTAACAGACTATTGCCAGCAAGCGCTGAGCACAGCCTGTGCAGACAACGACAGCGCCAGCTTTATGATTTCTGGTGGCAGCACTCCTGCACCGTTATATCAGCGCTTAGCCGCTTGTGCGTTGCCATGGCAACAAATCAAAGTCGCATTGGTTGATGAACGCTGGGTCGACAAGACCAGCAGTAGTTCTAATACTGCGTTCGCTGAAAAATCACTGTTACAAAATAATGCTGCTGATTGTCAATTCGTTGCGATGAAAACCCCAGCGGCTACGGCCAAAGAAGGTTTGGCACAAGCCACTGCTAACTATCAACAGTTAGCACAACCTTTTGATTTAACCATCCTTGGCATGGGCGGCGATGGCCATACCGCATCGCTTTTCCCGGATGCACAAGGACTTGAACAAGCGCTATCGCTCGATAATTCGAATGTTTTAGCGGCCATTATGGCCAACCGCAGCGAAGTGACTGGCGATAACCTGGAGCGTATTACTTTATCGCTTTATGGTTTACTCCAGTCGAGACAAATGATTTTGTTGATCACCGGTGAGCAAAAGCTGGCGGTTTACCGTCAAGCTTTGGCGCTAACGGATGTCAGCAAAATGCCGGTCAGCGCGGTATTGCAACAAGATAAAGTACCACTGCATGTCTTCTGGGCACCTTAGCAATACGCTAATCGCCAAAGTCAGTCGTTATAGTCTAGTCAGTTTACTTATTGAATAGGCTTAGTGCCCAATTGAATCAGGATTTAATTTATGAACCCAAAAATTATCGCGGTCACCGACCGAATTATCCAGCGCAGCCAAGCCAGTCGACAGCGCTATCTTGAACGTATCGCCGAGGCCGGTGGCTCAGCCAGAGCAAGAACCAATCTGCCTTGTGGTAACCTCGCCCATGGTTTTGCGGCTTGTTCATCGGATGAGAAATCTGATTTAACCGCAGACGCAAAAGCCAATATCGCCATTGTATCGGCCTATAACGATATGTTGTCTGCCCACCAGCCTTATCAGGATTACCCACAGCAAATCAAAGAAGTGATTGCTGCCAACGGTGGTGTTGCCCAGTTTGCCGGTGGCGTACCCGCCATGTGTGATGGTATCACTCAGGGCGAAGCGGGCATGGAACTGTCGCTATTTAGCCGCGATGTTATCGCTATGTCGACAGCCGTTGCTTTATCTCACAATATGTTTGATGGGGTTTTGTATCTGGGTATTTGCGACAAAATCGTGCCCGGTTTATTACTCGGTGCTTTATCTTTTGGTCATTTACCTGCGTTATTTGTCCCAGCAGGACCGATGCCCAGTGGTTTAGAGAACAGCGAAAAAGCCAGAATCCGTCAGTTATTTGCCGAAGGTCAATGTACTCGTGAAGAATTACTCGCCGCAGAATCGGCTTCTTACCATAGTGCTGGCACTTGTACTTTCTACGGCACCGCCAACAGCAACCAAATGCTGCTTGAGATCATGGGCCTACAATTACCGGGTTCTTCTTTTATTAATCCTGGCACACCATTACGTAACAAACTGACCGAAGAAGCGGCGAAAAAGATCCTGCAATACACCGCTGCGGGTGATGATTATCGTCCAATTGGTGAAATGGTCGACGAACGCACCATTGTTAACGGTGTGGTTGGTTTACTGGCCACCGGTGGTTCGACTAACCAAACGTTGCATTTGGTGGCGATTGCCCGAGCTGCTGGTATTACCTTAACCATGAATGATTTTGCCGAGTTAGCTGAAGTGGTCCCCACCGTCAGCCAAATTTATCCTAACGGCATGGCAGACATCAATCGGTTCCATGCGGTTGGTGGCATGTCTTATCTGACCAGCACCTTACTTGAAAATGGTTACTTGCACGAAAAAGCCCGTACTGTCGCCAATAGCGGTGACTTAAAAGGTTTTACCTTCGAACCAATCCTAGCGACTGGCCTCAATGGCACCGAATTAAACTGGCGTCCAGCCCCTGACAAATCTCTTGATAGCGATGTATTACGCTCAGCCAAAGAACCGTTTAAAACCACTGGTGGTTTAAAAGTGGTTAAAGGCAACATTGGTAATGCGATTGTGAAAACTTCAGCGGTGAAAGACGCACATAGAGTGCATCAAGCACCCGCCAGAGTATTTGATTGTCAGCATCAATTTAACGACGCCTTTAAAGCCGGTGAGTTATACATGGACTTTATCGCCGTTATCCGCTTCCAAGGGCCAAAAGCCAACGGAATGCCAGAATTACATAAATTATTGACCCCATTAGGTGCTTTACAAGACAAAGGTTACAAAGTGGCATTGATCACCGATGGCAGAATGTCGGGTGCCTCAGGCAAAGTTGCTTCGGCAATTCACCTCACCCCAGAATGTGTTGAGGGTGGTCTGATTGGTAAAATTCAACATGACGACATCATTCGTCTTGATACCTTCACTGGCGAACTACAGCTGATGGTTGACGATAGCGAACTCAATGATCGTCCTACGCCTGTTTATGCCGGGGATAACGTTCAGTACGGCACCGGTCGTGAGATGTTCTCACTGTTTAGAAACAACGTCACCGATGCCGCTCATGGCGCGTGTGTATTGGCCTCTTTGGCCGATGAAGTCGGACAATAGGAGCGAGACCATGAGTAGTAATAACAATTTTCCATTCCTAGTAGCCGATATTGGCGGTACCAATGCCCGTTATGCGTTGATTACCGGACGAGATGAAGCCACAGGTGAATACAACATCACTCAGGTCAGAGTATTTGTCTCTGCCGATTATGACAGTTTCTCCAGCTCACTCGAAGCCTATTTTGAAACGCTTAATGGCAACAGACCAAAAAACGTTTGTATCGCCATTGCCGGACCAATAGAACGAGATTTTGTTGAACTGACCAATTTGAAATGGGAATTCTCAATTTCAGAAATTAAAATCCGTTATGGTTTTGACACTTTATTGGTGATGAATGACTTTGCCGGATTGGCTTATGGCGTGCCGCATCTGCCAGATGCCAACCTGTTAGATATCAAACCCGGCCCAGTCGACGCCAAAGCCGCCAAAGTGGTGATTGGCCCAGGTACTGGTCTTGGCGTATCCGCCTTGGTTCATACCGACAAGGGTTATATCCCGGTGCCCGGTGAAGGTGGCCATGTGGCTATCGCCCCTGGCACAGATACAGAGCTAGAATTGTTCAAAGTATTAAGAGAACAGCAACAGCATATCTCCGCTGAAGACCTCATTTGTGGCAGAGGTTTGGTTAACTTATATAAAGGTTATGCCAAATTACGCCAGCAACCGATTAACGACTATGTGCCCAGTGATGTGACCAAACATGCATTGGGTCAAACTGACCCACTTTGCGTGGAAGCTTTTAACAGCTTCCTTGGTTTGTTGGGCAGTTACTGTGGCGACTTGGCATTGATTTTTGGTGCCAGAGGCGGAATTTACCTTGGCGGTGGCATATTACCGCGCGTTCAGGCGCAGATTCCAGACAGCCAATTTTTAAATCGCTTTATGAACAAAGGACCGATGCGCAAGTTGGTGAAAGACATACCAGTAAAATTGATTACTCATAGTTACCCCGCCTTTATTGGCGCGGCAGCGTGGTTGGATGATCATCTTAACGCTCAAAAGGACACTTCGAAGACAAAGCAATCAGCTACACCTAACGCACAAGGGGCGAAATAATGGTATTAGAAATCAGACAAATCATGGATACCAGTCCGGTCATACCGGTGCTGGTCATCAAAGAGCTGAAACATGCGGTGCCACTGGCACAAGCATTGTACAAAGGCGGTTTGAAGGTACTAGAAATCACCCTCAGAACACCAGTAGCACTTGACGCGATCACCGCCATCAGAGAAGCCCTGCCAAACGCCATTGTTGGCGCAGGTACTGTTATCGACAGCGAGACCTTAATGGCCGCTGAAAAGGCCGGTTCTCAGTTTTTTGTCAGCCCGGGCACCAATGACTCGTTGCTGGCTGCGGCCAAATATAGCCAAATTCCATTGTTACCGGGCGTCGCTACGCCAAGTGAAGCAATGCGTTTATATGACCAGGGTTTCACCGCATTAAAATTCTTTCCGGCCGAAGCGGCGGGTGGTGCTCAGATGCTTAAATCCATCGGCGGGCCATTACCACAGCTAGATTTTTGCCCAACAGGCGGCATCAATCCGGTCAATGCCCCTGATTATCTGTCATTGGCTAACGTGCGCTGTGTCGGCGGTTCGTGGATGGCCCCTGATAAACTGGTTCAGGCTGAAAAATGGCAAGAAATTGAAGATATGGCCCGCGTCGCGGCCAGTCTGGGAAAATAAACCATCACTGAAAACAGAAAAAATTAACTCATATAACAACAAAAACAGTGAACAAATTACACCACTTTGAAATACAAATTTGAAATACGAAAATTATTGGAGTACACAACATGACAATACGAGTTGCAATTAATGGTTATGGTCGCATCGGCCGCAATATCTTACGTGCCCTTTACGAAGGTAACTATCGTTCTGACGTGAAAATCGTTGCTATCAACGATTTGGCAGAAACGAAGTTAATCAACCACTTGACTAAGTTCGACTCCGTTCACGGCCGTTTTAATGCAGAAGTTGGCCTGACTGATAATAACCTGACCGTTAATGGCGATGTCATTGAATTGCATCAGCAAAGAAACCCGGCAGATTTGCCGTGGAAAGCACTGGATATTGACGTTGTTTTGGAATGTACTGGCTTTTTCACCGAACGAAGCAAAGCGCAGGCACACATTGATGCTGGTGCGAAAAAAGTTATCGTTTCAGCGCCTGGTAAAGAAATGGACGCTACCGTGGTTTTCGGCGTTAATGACCATATTTTAACCGCTGATCACAACATTATCTCTAATGCTTCTTGTACGACTAATTGCTTGTCACCGGTCGCTAAAGTATTAAATGACCTAGTGGGTATCGAAGCAGGCAGCATGACCACCATTCACGCGGTGACCAATGACCAAAGCATCACCGATGTTGCCCACAGTGATTTATATCGCGCACGCTGTGCGTCATTGTCAATGATCCCCACTCAAACTGGCGCGGCTAAAGCGGTTGGTTTGGTATTGCCAGAGCTGGCGGGAAAATTAGACGGTATGGCAGTACGAGTGCCGACCATTAACGTTTCTGTGGTTGATTTAACGTTTTATGCCAAGCGTGAAACCACGGTTGAAGAAATCAATCAAGCGATGAAAGCTGCTGCGGCAAAAATTCCAAAAGTGCTTGAATATAACGAGTTACCGTTGGTATCAATCGACTTTAACCATAACCCGGCCTCATCAAGCTTTGATGCTGCTCAAACCCGTGTTAACGGTCGTTTGGTGAAGGTTATGGCTTGGTATGATAACGAATGGGGTTTTGCTAACCGTATGTTAGATAACACCTTAGCATTGATGGCTTGCGCCAATGGTGCCCAGCAGGCGACTGAAGCCGCTGCTTGAAAGTCAGCGGAGTAAATTCACTGTGATAACGGGGCCTTTCGACCATGGATGGTCGAATACCTGCGTGCAGGGAGCACGACGCAGGTATAACCCACCTCCAGCCAATAACACTTCAAATAGAAATCCACCTCCAGCCAATAACACTTCATATAGAAACCCACCTCCAGCCAATAACACTTCAAATAGATTGAGAAGAGCAACAACAAAAAGGATATATCTGCCGTAGGGTGGGCATGTTTTTTTTGCCCACGCGTGACGCACCCGTCAAAGACAACCCCCCAACAACGCCCGCAAATCAACAAACCCCTTTGTACCTTGTAATAAGGCGTTATATGTTTTCCAGCCAAAACGCGTTATATTAATAGCGTCTAAGGAACTGGACTTAAATCACCAATACTTTATAAGGTAAGAATGTTATGGTGGCAGGTATCCTGAATCGAATATCATTGGAGATTGGTTATGAGTATTTTTTCGAGCAAAAAATTAAAACAACAAGAAAAACAGGAAGAAGCAGAAGCCGGGATAAAAAAATACACTGTCTTATTGGTGGATGATGAGCAGGCGAATTTAGATGTGATGGCATCACTGTTAAACCAATCCTGTCATATATTAACTGCCCTAAACGGCCCGTTAGCCCTTGAAGTGATCGCAGAGCTCGGTGACAAAGAACTCAGTATGGTCATCAGTGATCAGCGTATGCCGCTGATGTCAGGGGTAGAACTGCTCGAGAAAATCGCGGTATTGCGGCCTGATACCTTACGTTTGGTAGTATCCGGGTATTGCGAAATGAATGCGGTATTAGAAGCCATCAACAAAGCGAAAATCTATCATTTTTTCACCAAACCATTCGAACCTGCAGATTTTTTAGCCACCGTAGAACAGGCGCTAACCACCTACGAGCTGAAACAAAGCATGGAGAGCCAAATTAACAGCTTGCAACAGCAGTTGAAATCATACAAACAATCACAAGCATCAACAAAGAAGATTATGGAAGATGGCTTGAGTAACGGGTAATGCTATCCAAGACGTCGGGTGGGCTGGTTCGACATTTCGAAGCTTTTCATGCCCACGCGTAACGCACCAGCCAAAGGCAGGCCCTTCACCTAACTCCTCATCGGGAAAGCAATCATAAAACGGCTGCCCCGGCCAACCTCACTGTCACAACGAATAGACCCCTTTAACTGCTCAGTGACCAAATTTTTGACAATAAATAATCCCAACCCAGATCCGCCCTTGCCCATTCTGGTGGTGAAATACTTATCAAATACCTTGGTGGTTTTATCATAATCCATGCCCCTGCCACTGTCTTTTACCGTGATGGTGACATGATCATCAATCAGCGTTGCATCAATATTGATAAAACCCTCTTCATTAGGGGCAAAAGCATGAATGAGGGCATTGTTGATTAAGTTGATAATCACTTGTGATAAAGCCCCCGCCTGACCCGTGACGATTAATTCCGCCGGACAGGTGATTTCAATGGTTTGTTTCGACCGCTTTATTCTCGGGGTCATGATATGAATAATACTCTGAAGAAAGAACTTCAGCTCATAATCGGTGACCGCTTCACTGAATTCTCCCACCACAATTTGTTTGAAACTGTCCACCAGCTGGCAGGCATAATTCACACTCGACAACACAATATCAAAACTTTCAGCACTGACCTCAAGGTAACTTTGCAAAGAGTTTTTCGACAGCTTGCCATCGACCAATTCGAGCACCAGTTGACTGTTTTTGTCACTCAACGACGAAATCGCAGTATTCGATATCCCCAGCGGGGTGCTTAACTCATGGGTTAACTCCCCCACCAATTCACCGAGATGGCTGAGCTTTTCGGTGCGTTCGATTTGCTCTTCTTTAATCATCGCCAGACGTTCCATATCCACGTGCTGATTGCGCAACTGAGTAATCAAATCATCACGAATGGTCATTAACTTACGCAGTTGTATGTGAGTCATCACTCTGGCGCAAAGCTCTTCATGACGGATAGGTTTAGTGACATAATCCACCGCACCAATAGAAAATGCCTGAACAATATCACTGACCTCGACCCTGCCGGTGACGAATATGATCGGAATGTCACGTAAATCTGTCAGTGATTTCATTCGTCGGCAGGTTTCAAAACCGTCAATACCCGGCATCATCACATCCAGTAAAATCAAATCAGGCTGGTACAAACTGGCAATCCGAATCGCCTTTTCTCCATCCATCGCAAACGAAACATCATAACCCTCTTTTTCAAGAATATTGGTCATCAATTCCAAGTTTTCTTTTTTATCATCGACCACAAGAATCTTGCAACCTTTGATAAATACTGGTTCATTGGACATCGCCAACCTCCCTTAAGGCTTCTATAAACCCATCCATATCATAATTATCGACAAATTTGAGCAAGTGTTTGATCAACCCCTCCTGCTCGGGACTCTTTTCGTTCAATGTATCGATAGCTTCTTTTAGGTAAGACAAACGGTTCAATTCAGCCGCAATAATAAGATCCTTGATAACCTCTGCTGGCAATTGGCAGTCGGCCAAAATGATCTCTTGTTTTTTTCCAGAAACTGGAGGGGATTGCTCTTGCGCCAGCGTCACTTCAAATTTGTCTGGGGCAAACTTTTGCAGGCAATTATAAATATCCGAAAACAAAAAGGGTTTGGGAATAAACTCATCAAAACCTATATCAAGGTAATATTTGATTTCATGGGCCAGACTAAACGCAGAAATGGCCACACAGGCCAATTGCGGTTGGTTGATTTCTTTACGAATAATGTCAATCGCTTCATCACCACGCATCACTGGCATCAAAATATCCATAAAGACCATATCATAACGGGTATTCCAGATTTTTTTCAGTGCCTCCTTACCATCCCGGGCATAATCAACGCTCACCCCCGTCTCTAGCAGTAAGCTACCCAGTACATCCCGATTCGCTTCGACATCATCTACCACCAATATGCTGTGTTGTAGCCCATCAACCAAATGAATATTTTCAATCGCATCATGATCAGCCACACATAACAGCTCATCACTGGGTTCAAGTGTCAGGTTAAAATAAAAACAAGTACCTTTACCATAGGTTGACGAGACTTCTAGCTTGCCGCCCATCAAATTGACCTGTTTATAAGATATGGCTAAGCCCAACCCGGTGCCGCCTTTTTCATTACCCGCTT
This sequence comes from Phenylobacterium sp., assembly GCA_047617105.1. Classification (GTDB taxonomy): domain Bacteria; phylum Pseudomonadota; class Gammaproteobacteria; order Enterobacterales; family Alteromonadaceae; genus JABSOG01. The sequence continues at coordinate 70,905 of JBLGCB010000003.1, forward strand.
TACCTTGGGCAAAATTGGTAAACAAGGTCTTCATTTCATCTTTTTGCATCCCCGGACCACTGTCCTCAACCCTGATATGATAACTCTTGAGATCGGGCTGAGAGACGCTTAACTTAACAAAACCACTGTCGGTAAACTTCACTGCATTACCGAGCAAGTTGATCAGCACCTGACGAATTTTACCCTGATCACCAATCACTAGGGTGCCATCACTGATCAGGCTATCAAAAGACCAAACCAGCGATTTTTGCTCGCAACGAAAACTAAACATCTGGCAAATATCTTCGAGCAGGTGGGTCAGGTCAAACCCGCTGGCTTTAATTTCCATGGCACCAGCTTCAATTTTAGAGATTTCCAACACATCGTTAATGATCTCCATCAAATGATTACCCGCTTTTTCGACCTTAAACAGGGTATCCTTATGACCATCGGAGGTCTCTGCGGAGCGAATAAGCAGTTGGGTAAAACCGAGGATGGCATTCATCGGGGTTCTGATTTCATGGCTCATATTGGCGAGAAACTGGCTTTTGGCTTGATTGGCCCGTTCAGCCTTTTGTTTTTCGACACTCAATTGGCGGGTACGTTTATCAACCTTGGCTTCGAGACTGGCGTTAAGGCGTGATAACGACATTTGCAACGACAAGTTGGTACTGGCGACTTCGAGATAATGGCTGAAAATGCCCAATAATTGCTGTTCTTGTTCATCGATAAGTTCATGGTTATCAATGGCCAGAAATAGCGGCTGTTCAGATTTGCTGTTATCTAATGGCAAAATGGCCAGCGATTTATAGAAACGTTCGCCGCCGTCAAAGGCCGACTCCCTAATGGGATGAAAGCTATCAAACCAATGGCTGACATCGGTGATATTGTCTGAATGGCGAATGGTGTTATTTTCATTGTCGCGATGTTTAAACAGCACATAACTGACTTTTTGCCGATCGTAGAGTTTACCCAACGGCAGCAAGGTTTCAAGATCATCACATAAACGTTGGTAAAACTGGCTGAAATCTGTGGCAGTTAATAAGTGTTCTGAAAAATCGAGTATTTTACTCAGCGCCTGACGATAGGTTTCGGTGCGGATAAGGTCACTATAACCGCGCAATGCGGTGATCACCGTATTACACAGCTTTGCCTTACTTAATTCGGTTTTATTCTTGTAATCATTAATATCATAATTACGAATGATTTCAGCTTCGGGAAGATAGCCGGGTTGCCCGGTTCGCAAAATGATTCTGGTCAAGTGATTATTGATTTCCTCCCTGATATATTTGGCCACATCAAGCCCTGCGGTCTGGGTTTCCATCACCACATCCAATAACACCAGTGCGATATCTGGTGTCGTTTCGATGATTTTGTTGGCTTCGCGGCCACTATGGGCATGGAGAAAAGTCAGCTGCCGGTCTTCAAACGTCAGTTCCTGTAAGGCAAAAGCGGTGACCTGATGGATACCGGATTCGTCATCAACAATAAGGACTTTCCATGGGGTTAAGACTGATGCTTTTGCTTCTTTCTCCTGGGCGAAAAACAAATCATCATTGTCAACAAAGTCTGAAGCCATGAATTGCAATCATTAAAATAGCAGGATAATGACTATAGTGTAGGATGGTTAACTAATTACCGACACAATATTGCTTAAAAATAAGCAAAAAAAACGTTTGAGCACTGGTGGGTGCTGAAAAATTTACGTAGAATGCGCTTTCCTTAAATATTTCCAACTATCCTCAGGTTACCCCATGGCATTAAGCGTTGTTATTTTAGCAGCAGGTAAAGGCACCCGTATGCGGTCTTCTTTACCTAAAGTATTACATCCCATCGCACATCAATCCATGCTTGAGCATGTTATTGATGCAGCAAAAGCGTTAAACCCCGATGACATTCAACTCGTTTATGGTTTTGGCGGCGACCAAATGCAACAGCATATCACTGACCCTGATATCCAGTGGGCACTGCAAAGTGAACAACTGGGCACAGGTCATGCAGTCAAACAGGCCATGCCTGACATCAAAGATGAAGATGATGTATTAATACTGTACGCCGACGTGCCACTGATCAGAGTTGAAACGCTGCAAAAACTGATCGCAGTCAAACCCGAGCAGGGCATTGGCTTGCTGACGGTCGATTTGGTTCAACCCGCGGGTTATGGTCGCATTTTGCGAAAAGACGGTGAAATCGTTGGCATTCGTGAACATAAAGACGCGACCGCTCAAGAGCACCTGATTAATGAAGTCAATACTGGCATTTTGATTGCCAATGGCGAACAACTCAAAGGTTGGCTCAATAACCTTTCAAGTGATAATGCTCAGCAAGAATATTACCTCACTGACATTATTGAAATGGCCCATCAACAAGACTGTGCAATCAAAAACGTTCAACCTGTGAATGCGCTAGAAGTTGAAGGTGCCAACAATCGCGTGCAACTGTCGACGTTAGAACGAGAATACCAGCGTTTGCAAGCCGAACAACTGATGCTCAGCGGTGCCACGTTAAGAGACCCCGCCCGCATTGATATTCGCGGCGACATCACCGTCGGTCAAGACGTTGTAATCGACGTCAATGTGATTTTAGAAGGTAAAGTCACACTGGGTAAAAATGTCAAAATTGGTGCCAATAGCAGCATTAAAAATTGCACCATCGGCGATAACAGCGTGGTTAAATCTAACACTGTAGTTGAAGATGCGGTCATTGGCGAGGATTGCTCAGTAGGTCCATTTGCTCGCATAAGACCTGGTAGCCATATGTTGCAAAACTCTCATGTTGGCAACTTTGTTGAAATGAAAAAAACCACCTTAGGTGTCGGTGCCAAAGCGGGCCATTTAAGCTACCTCGGTGATGCCGAGATAGGCAGTAAAGTCAATATCGGTGCTGGTACCATTACCTGCAACTACGATGGGGTCAACAAATCAAAAACCGTGATTGGCGACGGCGCGTTCATTGGCTCTAACTCTTCGTTAGTGGCGCCAGTAAACATCGGCAAAAATGCCACTGTAGGCGCGGGTTCAACAGTCAACAAAACCGTCAACGACGACGATTTAGCGATTGGCCGAGGCAAACAAGTCAATCTTAAAAACTGGAAGCGACCTGTTAAACGCAGTTAAATCTCGCCCTAGTTTATAAAAAGTGTTGTGATTATTCAGCGTGCTTAGATTTCGCTTCAGAACAAGGCATTTTCGCACGGAAAATAGGCGCATATAAGTCATATGCAACTGTTTGAGTACGAAAATAACGCCGTTATGATGTGAAAGATAAATGCTCTGGACAGTTACAAAATGAAGAGCTGGCAAGCTATTTGCAGCTGTTCATTTTTCGCATTTTGCAGAAGCAAAAATCTCTGCTGCGAACATAAACAGACATCATCAACACAGAAGGCATAAAATATGTGTGGAATCGTAGGCGCGGTCGCTGAACGACAAATTGTAAATATCCTGCTCGAAGGGCTTAAACGACAAGAATACCGGGGTTATGACTCCGCCGGTATTGCGTTGATAGACAATGATGGCCTACTACAACGCGAACGCGAAGTGGGCAAAGTGAAAAACTTGGCCGCAGTCGTTGCCAACAATCCAATCAATGGCACCACGGGTATTGCCCATACTCGCTGGGCTACCCATGGTGGAGTGACAAAACAAAATGCTCATCCACATGTGTCAGAAAATAACATTGCCATGGTGCATAACGGCATCATCGAAAACCATCAGCAAATCAAAATCAAACTCAACGAATTGGGTTATAAGCTTGATTCTGAAACAGATAGCGAAACCATTGCTCATCTAATTCATCATGAAATGAAAACCAGCAACTCACTGGTTGAAGCGGTGCAAAAAGTCACCCCGCAACTCGAAGGTGCCTATGGTACCGTGGTGATGGACAGCAACGATAAAAGCAACATCGTGGTCGCTCGCTCTGGCAGCCCACTGGTGATTGGCCTCGGCATTGGCGAAAACTTTATCGCTTCTGACTTATTGGCATTATTACCCGTGACCAACCGCTTTATCTACCTTGAAGAAGGTGATGTGGCTCAGGTCAGTCGTGACGAAGTCATTATCTTCGATCAGAGCGGCGCTAAGGTAGAGCGTGAAGAGCACGAATCTGATGCTTCTCATGAAGCGGGTGATAAGGGCGAATATCGCCATTTCATGCTCAAAGAAATTTTCGAGCAACCGTCTTCAATCAGAAACACCCTTGAAGGTCGACTTGAAGAACACACCATTGCCGATCATACCTTTGGCGACAACGCCAAGGCCATTTTTGAAAAAACTGAGCATGTGCAAATCATCGCTTGTGGTACCAGTTACCATTCAGGCATGGTGGCGAAATACTGGCTTGAACAGTACGCCAATATCTCTTGTAACATCGAAATCGCCTCAGAGTTTCGTTATCGCAAATCATTCGTGCATAAAAACAGCCTGTTGGTGACCATCTCACAATCGGGTGAAACCGCCGACACCCTAGCGGCATTACGTCTGGCCAAAGAACAGGGTTATATGTCGAGCTTGGTACTGTGTAACGTACCAGGATCATCATTGGTGCGCGAATCCGATTTATCGTTTATGACCCGAGCAGGCGCTGAAATTGGCGTGGCATCGACCAAAGCTTTCACCACTCAGTTGGTGGGTTTATTGATGTTGGTGATGGCGATTGGTAAAGAAAAAGGTTTGTCTGCTGAAGTCCAGCAACAGATGGTTACGGCATTAAAGAGCCTACCCAACAAAATCGAAGAAAGCCTAGCACTGAATGACAGCATTGAAGCTTTGGCAGTAGAATTTGCCGACAAGCAACATAGCTTATTCCTCGGCCGGGGTGATCAATACCCAATTGCGATGGAAGGGGCGTTAAAGCTTAAAGAAATCTCTTATATCCATGCCGAAGCCTATGCTGCCGGTGAACTCAAACATGGCCCATTGGCCTTGATTGATGCCGATATGCCGATTGTGGTGGTTGCACCGGGTAATGACTTAATCGAAAAACTTAAATCCAACGTCGCAGAAGTTCGCGCTCGTGGCGGTATTTTGTATATGTTTGCCGATAAGAGCGTCAACTTTGAAAACGATGATTCGATGCGGGTGATTCATGTACCTGATGTTGTTGACATCTTGGCACCGATTGTATACACCATTCCGATGCAATTGCTGTCGTATTATGTTGCCATTATCAAAGGCACCGATGTTGATCAGCCGAGAAACTTGGCGAAGTCGGTGACAGTTGAGTAAGAAAGCTTGCTGTCTGTAACAATGGAGTGAAAGATTG
>JBLGCB010000004.1:0-63106 GCA_047617105.1 Phenylobacterium sp.
CACAATGAAAGACAATACAGCCATCTTCTTGTAACAAGGCGCTTAACCGCTTTAGTTCTGTGGTTTTACCGCTACCACGAGGGCCTGTGAGTAAGTTAACGCTGGCTGATTCGGCTAAGGCTATTTTGGTGACTATTTCGCTGATAGGGTCTTCTTGGATTAAATCACTGTCTGCAACAAAGACGGGCACATAACGTGGATCATCCGGTGCCAAGGCTACGTCTGAAAGGTTGTTGTGAAAGGCTTTAATCTGCTTTTTTTGTTCAGCTGTCAACATGTTGATTTACAGGTATTTAATGGGATTGGTTAAGTATAACCATCGTAGCGATGAATGCACTAGGAATTTTGGCAAGCTAACACCAATCACAGCGACTAGTCACTAGCTTGTGACTGCCACCTTTTGAAAAATTTCCACGATTTCATCGAATAGGTTCTGTTCGTTGGCATATTCAGGTGCCAGAATGGCAGCGGCATGATCAATGTCTGTGCGATTAATTATGTGCGTGGCTGATGTCTGGCTGATGATTTGTTTGGTTAGTGCTATCGAAGGCAGAGGCATTTTTAATTCTCCACTTTCGACCAAGTAAACAGCATCATCGAAATCGTTTGCTAGCGTATTGGCTAATATACCTACCTGACGGCGCTCGTGTATTCTCATGTGTCCTCCTGCCCATTATCGTTGGTTACTATAGCACTGATATAAAGTAAAAACTAAATGCTTATATGGCCTGCATAATTAAGAGCTGTGCGAATGGTGTTTCTGCCATCAGCAGTCCATTGATTTGTCTTGGCTTTTTCGAGTGTGAGTAAGATTGATTGCTTTTCTGGCTGGAGTGTCAATTCTCTGCTTTTACCTGGTTCGCTCCACAAGGCAACAATTCTGCTGGGAGGGAAACCACTGCCATCGGCTCTTAACGTCATGCCCAATGATGTTACAGATAAAACGCCAGCTCCTGGGTCATCTGCTAAAACCGATGCATATCGTCCTGGCCAGCGACTGGCCAGTTGTGGTCCATCTAATAAGAGCGCGACAATAAGGTTGGGACCCAAGGCCCTTACTACAGGGCCGACCGGATCCTGACGAGCAAGGTCTTCACAAATCAACGGGGTAAACTGATAGTCATGTTTCTCACAATAATAACTGATGACAGCACGGTTTGTGACTTCAATGTATTCCTTATGTCTAAACTTTTTCAACTTTTCACTGCGTGAGTGAGTGACTAAGCCTTATGTGGTGCGGCATTGGCTGCTCTTTAATTTACATAAATGTTAAAAACTGTAAAATCAACTATATAAAAGGTCGCTATTGGCTCTATTTGGGCTATTTCACTACATCAATACCGTAAAAACATCACCATCAAGATTTTGCTGGAATGTTGCCTTTTATTGTTACGCTACAGCGCTACGTCACGGTGGTTGTTAAGTACCAACTACATAGATGTATTTCCAGTTATCAGGAAAGTCATGTTCTTGCCACATAACCTTGAAAGCTGACTCTCCAACAAAATCCTTTGTCACATAAAATACTGCATAAAAAAGCTGGTAGTCTCGGTCACCCGTATATCCTTTGACATCGGCAGCAATCTGTTCAACGGTCGCTTTAAGCTTGTCTTTTGTTTTCGCGTACTTATATTCAATGGCGACTTTTAGCTCAGGCACCAGTATGTCTGGTTTATATTCTTTCATCGTCTTAATGAAACTACTTTGGGGGGATTTTGCCGTTGGAAAAACAGCCTCCAGTACACACTTCACCTGTTTATATATTTGAGTTTCAGAGGTTGGATTTTCTCCTGATTTGACTATGATGCTGGCTGTATTGTTTAATATATTTTCTAAGTAGCGCAGTCCATATCTATTGTTGTATTTTTTATTATCAGATTCCATAACTTCAAATACCGATAGGAACCTTGACATTTCAGCCAAATATATACTGTGATGCTCCCCTGAATGGTAATTGTTAAAGTCAAATCCTGTAGCATATTTGGGGTTTTTAGGGTCCGATCCAAATATTTTGCGAAAAAGTTTCAAGTATCGGTGTAATTGCTTATCATCAAGGTAACAGGCGACACTTAAATAAATTGAAATACAAATCTCTTTAAATGGGGAAAGGAGTTCTTCATCTTTTTCATGTAACCAGCTTTTATCTATGTCCTCTTGATTACTTTCGCTCATCACCCAATCAAGTTGGTGGTCCGCGACATCTCTTTCCATATCCCTTGCTGCAATTAAAAGTTTGTTAATTCGGTTCTCTAAATAATCATGCTGCATTTTTTTACCCGCTGGGTCTAATAGTTTTAAATCTAATCTACTCATTTTGTAACGCCTCTCGCCTATAGACTAAATCGCCAAATGAACTTAGTTCGTTCAGGTCGGCGTCATAAGCGCCGAAAACAAGATGACTCAAAGGATGGTCTTCAATCGCTTGTTTACTATTCAATTTGATTTTTGGGTCTTCCGCCAGCTTCTTATTCAGATAGTAAAAAGTGCTGTTAACCAAAATATCAGCAATAAAAGTGATTGGGGTATCTTCGCACTTGATGTCGTAGTTGATGGCATCTAAATACACACTTGGATCCTCACTCTTTATGATTGTTTCCGTTGTACATTTTTCAACCGTCTTGCTTTCCTTATTGTAGCGTGTGAATGAACTCACGATAGGTTGCTTGGTTAGCGCCTTAATATAGTCCTGCGAATCGGCCTTAAACCGCTTTATTATACCGGCATCTAATCTATCCGTAATTATGCTAATACTTAGGGACTTGTTGTCACCAAGGTTGCGCCTGAGTAGTGAAATTGCTTTTGCAAATAATTCCAAGAAAAGCTTACTGTGCAACAGTTCTTTTTTTTCTTCAAAGCTACCTCGTGCTTCTAAATTATTAGCCTCATAGAAACCTTGCACACTGATTGCTTGGTATAACCAGCAGGAATTGTTTTGTTTAAGCAGACTGAAGACTCCCTCTCTCACTTGGTTTTGCTGCTCAGTGGTTAGCTCGGCGATGTGCAGTTTTCCCTCGGTTATAATTGGTTCAAACAAGCCATTGGCAATCTTGCGTAACTTTGCTAACCCATGGGCAGGCACTAAATAGCCAGCTATAACACCCACTTCATTTACTTCTCTTTCTTGATTATTCGAGTAGCCCTTTGCTCCTGATTCATCAATAATTAAAACGGCTTCTAACATAATATATCCAATAAACTTGGTAAAATGGTTTGTTGTTTCGATTTAACACCAGCAGTAGTACAGGACCCATATGCACTTACAAAGCTAACCCTCTTTCACTGTTAAGTTGTCATTTTTAGCAGGAAGAATATAAATGTTATAGCAGTACTCACGAACACCATCGGCATGACTCATTTGCACTTCTCCAATTGTAGCGAACTAACGCCTTGCTCACCGAGTTGGGTGATTGTATTTGGCACCTAAAAAAACACTGTAAGACAACCAAATCTGCAGTGTTGACTTGTTAAGTTTAAAAACTCTGATGGTTGGCTATTTGAACAAATAGCTCTTTGTAATCTACTTGTTCGGTAACATTGACAACGGTTCCATTTACCATTTTAATCCCTAACGAGTTTCTATTAATTGCGTTAACAGGTTCAAATTTGGAATCAAAATCAGCTTTCCATAACCAGTTAACATCGACCCAGTGTTCCACTTTTTCCAGTTCTTGGAAATCGTGGCCTTCGAATGGAGTTACAACTGTCCCAACTGCAATGATTCTATTCTGATTGTGGTACAGTAGAACCAAATCCCCTCTATCTATTTGATCGATTGCTGGTGCGCGATCATAAAATGCAGCAGCTTTGTTTTGCCGTAACATATATTTGTAAGCATTGGGGTTGCCATTTTCATCTCTTGTATTTGTATTAACTAACCAAGTTTTCAATATCTTTTCCTTAAATTTACGAGTGCATACCAATTTAAACTTCACCGCAAGTTGGCACATTTTCTGTCAAAAATACTACAGTTTACGGTATCAAGTTTGAGCGGCCCTGTTGGCTATATTTATTAGATTAATTCACCGATTTTACGGTAAATGACCTCATACAAGCACGCCCGATTGCTTCTTTACCGTTACAACTGAGTTCATTTGTATTAGGGTTAATAAAAATGCGAGGGTTGTTGCATTGAGGGTTTGTACATTTTACTGATGTGTTATCCGTAGGACAATCGAAATACTGAGTCTTCAACTCATTTGTATAATCATATTCTGTAACTGCAATTCTTTTATTTGACACAATAACTCCTATAGGACTAGGTACCAATTTTATTTGTTGCAAGAGATACTCTGAGCATATTGTATAGTACTACCTTAAAAGACACAGTAAAATTTTAAATTATTGATGTAAAGCCGAATTTTCTCTGGTGGTGAACAAATATCTCATAATGCAAAGTAAGAACGGTTGATTATATGCCAGTCACAAACTTATTAAGGTGCAGTACTCTTACTCGCATTTGTATGAGAAATACAAGTAGTACTGGCCAAAAACAAGCCAACAATGACGTTTTGTAAAGTGCCTATGTGTTTTTAGGTAAATTTGTTGCTCGATCACTTAAGCATATTGGACAGATGGGTTTGCCGTCGAACGGTGGCACCAACTCGCTTAACCGCAGCTCTAAACAAACTGGCGGGTCCCACCAAATGCAATTCTATTTCGGCCCTCGTGATGGCCGTATACACCCAATTCCTATCTAACATTTTGGAACTGGTGATTGGCACAATTACACGAGGGAACTGTGACCCTTGGGCTTTATGTAAAGAAATGGCATAGCCTGGTCGAATCGAATCAAGTAATGAGCGGGTTAGCTGGATGTCTTCACCGGTATCAACCTTGATCACACCAAAATGGTTCGCAGTCTGCTCAATTGACACCAACCAGCCCAAAGTGCCGTTTTGTACACCTGCTTCATAGTCATTCTGAGTGATTACGACAGGGTCATTTAGCCAGATATCCAAATAATTACGCTCCCCAAACAGCTCAAACTCGAACTGGCGACCGTTTGGATTACATTGCTCCTGGCATCGTCTATTTATTGCGTCAATGCCACCTTGGGGCGCTTTGTAGGTGGCACCAATAATTTGGCTCTGCTGAGCATCTTCGGCATACAATTCGACGCACTTCTCGCTTACTTGCGCCAAGGGTACATCGTGGAAATGAATGTTGCCGCAAGTTAGAGCCTGTGGCACAGCACCACTTTTCACTACTTTAGAATATTCAGGGATGCCCGTAGCGCCTTTTTGCCGCTTGACGATTTCCAGCACGGTGTTGGGGATCACCCCAGACTTAACGATGTCAGCCAATACCAAACCTGCCCCGATAGGTGCCAACTGGTCCGGATCACCAACAAGCAACAGCCTGGTGTTTGGGCTGATGTGCGTGACTATCCGATACATCGTTTGCAAGTCAATCATACTGGCTTCATCGATGACGACCAAACACTTGTCCTCGCCGAGTGGTTCTTCACGTAGAAACTTCGCTATGGTGGAGGTAATGAACCCTGTGCTTTCATACAATCTCATGGCCGCGCGGCCAGAAAGAGCGATAGCCTTGATGTTGTATTGCAACTTGTTATAAGCCGCCAATACGGTGCGAAGCACACAAGTTTTACCTGTCCCAGCTCCGCCTGTAATGCAGGATATGCTGTTTTCCATTGCCATGGCAACAGCAGCTGATTGCTGAACAGTAAGCGAGTAAGGTAAGGCACAAACAGATTCATGGTAGGCAACATCATGTATGTGTTGCCAGCCAGTTGGCTGCGTTTTCAATTTAAGTAGCCGTTTTGCCACAACATGCTCCATCACCAACATTGCTGTGGGGTGGTAAGTGCCATGCTCATAATCAAGAACAAAAGCGCCTTTACCGTGGCCACCTAATAAGGCCTGTGCGGTTAGCTCATTACATTCGAGCAGCTTGTTAACCAGCGGGCTTAAAGATTGGTGTGTGGCAACAGTGTGCCCTTTGGCTGTGTGCTGGTGCAGTGCATATTCAACAGCGCCCACCAAACGCCGACTATCTGTGGTTACAATACCAAAGCTTACTCTGGCCAGTTCATCAACCTTTTTGAAACTCATGCCAAAGGCCAATAACCGATAGGGGTCGTCAACAATTGATTGAACGGAGGTTTCACCATGGTGTTTAAACAATCTTTGAGTTATGGCGGGTGGAATTTTGTGTTCAGCAAACCAATTGGCGTATTTGAGATTTGCATACTTCTTATAGCCAAGGTACAAAGCATCAATTGCCTTTTGGGTTAATATGAAAAGGAGTCTTTTGGTTTGCGCTTGCTCAATAACACTGTAAATCGATTGACCAAAGGTTTGCCAAAGTTCTCTGGCTTTTACTTCGCCAATGCCTTTAAATACGGGTTCAGTGGCGATAAATTTTATGAATTGCTCACCGTCATTGGGCAGGGTCACTTGACATTTTGACGGGGTAATATGCAACTCTGTAATTTGAAAGCCGTTGCGCTCAGCCTGTTGCCTTACGACAGAACCATACACTTGCCAATGTTGACCGATGGTAGGTTCCATTGGTAACAATTCCGGTTTCGTTCGCACCACGACGATATGCCTGGCTGTTTTCACCCGTTGCTCGTCCGTCAAAGGCACACCGGCAAATACATTGAGTTTATGGTTGCTTTGCCAAACACTGGTTACTCGGAGGGTAATGTCCATGTTCATCGTGGCATTACTCCATACTCGCTGAGTGCTTCAGACAACTCTGTAAAACGGGAAAGCTGTTCTTCCAATGCGTTCACCTTGGCTTTCAGTGCCAGGTTCTCTTCTTCCAGTTTTGCCGCTTTGTTGGCATTAATGGTTCTTTTTGTTGCTTCCTGATCATATTTAATTGGCTTGTCAGTATCAGTCTGATTCGCGAGTTCTGCCAGCACACCACGGTTCCGCAGGTCATCCTCCAAAGTAGCTAACATATCGGCCATTCTTGGATTTTGCCTCAGTGCAGATTTGGCACAATTCACGCCTTTGGAGATCTCACCACGGTTGAGCTGGCCCCTAAAAACAATTTGTTGAAAATCGTCATCGCTCATTGAAGCGATCCACTTTTCAAATGCGGCCACATTGACATCAGCTTTTTGTTGACCATTCATCGCCATTGTTTACTCCTTGATTGTTTTGCCCAACGGCAACATTAACTCGCGAATGTCAATGCGGGGGTTATGTCGTTGGGCGTTGTGGATCATGCATTTGATTTTTTCAAGCTGTAAATTGCATTGGCGCTGCAGAAATGATTTTTCCTTTTCCAGCCGCTCTATTTTCTCCATAAGCTTTTGTTCACTGACAGCAATGGTTGGTAATCTGTTTTGAGTGTGTGTGCCGCTTCGAAGGGCTTCTTTTTGCAGCTGATACTCCTTTGCAATCGCAAAGTAACTGGACAGGCACTGCCGTGTAACGCTGATACTCAACTGTTGCTCAATAGCTGAGGTTAAGCGCTGCCATGTCAGTTTTTCATTTGGCCAGGCAATGATGATTGTACAAATATCACCAATTTGTTTATTGCTAAGCCCCTTTTTCGCCCCATTCATATTGGCCATTGTCTACCCCTCAAGATACTGTTGTATATTGGTCATGGCAGTTTGTTCACTACTGTCCAAGTCGTTTGGTGCCATGCTGTCCACCAGTGCATTTAGTGCTGCCAGCGGGTCATCGTTTTCAGGAGTTGCTATTGCTGGCTGTTGGTTTTCGTTTTTATCGTTGTCGTTCGCAAGCAGCGGTTTGTATTCAACACTTTGTGTCACATCACTATTGGTTATATTGAGCGTATTTTTGTCGCCAGTGAAAACAATAACAGCGCCTTCTTCAACGTTTGGGTCATCCATCACTTCAATTAAAGCGCGATATTGATTAGCCTTTATCGAATGCAGTCTGAACCAATCGTTTGCGATCTTGTTGTGCTCTGTAAGGTGGGTTGATACTTCGGCAAGTCGAGACTCCTGCACACGCAAATCGGCCTTAATTAAAGCCAAGGCTTGCTCATCACCTTTGATGTGACAACTCTTTGTACAACCAACACAGGCGTTTAAGCGTGTACAAGGGTTGATATGCAGTGACTGAATGCAAAACCCTGTTGTCATTTTTGTTGCAGCTTTGCCCGTCTTTAATTTAAACTCATTGTCATCCACCGGGAGAATAATGATTGTAGAGTCAGCTTCTTGTTGGCAAACCTCTACAATGGCAGCATGTTTTTCATCATCTGTGCGATGATCATAAACGACGTTTTGGGCTACGCTGGCCCTGCCGCTCCAGGCAGCTAAAACGACCTCAGCCATGCCTCCACGTTGTGCTTGCGTATTAAGATAATGCCGAAATTGGTGGCTGGTCAGTTGATATATTTCGCTTTCGAAGCCAAACCTTCGGAATATTGACGCTGTACTCGAACTTTCGTTCAGCCTTCTTGCAAATGCTTGTTTTAAACTAAAGGATTCAATGGCAAAATAACTACGGCCCAATTTGTAGCCGCTTTTGTTGCTAACCAGTTGTTTGCCCGTATATACCAACAACGCATTGGCCAATTTGATTTTCTTCCCATTTTCGTGTTTTCGATAGGGAAAGCTCTTGATGTTATCTTTTACCCACTCAATCCATGCTTGCTCAAACTTAGCCAGGGTTAACTCGTCCCCCGTCAAACTACCGGGGCAAGTTGCTCGATCAAAGTTGCTCCCGAGTAGTGCACACTTTGTTTTTATACTGCCGATAACTTGATTTTCATTACATGTAAAAGGAAATCCTGTTATTCGATGTAGCGGGCTAGTTTCTGAAATTTCTTCATAAAATCCCAGCAATCCCCCCAATTGCCATATGTTAACGGTGCCTTTAAGGCTCAGCCCATGTAAATCTTCTACCACGTAATTGCCCAGCAAATTGTTTAAAGTTGCTCTTGGATTTTCATAATACCTTGCCAAGATTCGCGCGGGTTCGCAGGCAATAGCCAAATAACTCAGCACTCTTTCAATAGTCGGCACCATTGTTTGGTGAATAAACTTGGGAAAATCATGCATTCCTTTACTGCCACACCATTGTAAAAAGTAAAACGATTCACTTTGCCCGTCTTTATCAGTGATTTGTTCTGTCAATCCTTGCTTTGCCAGTAACTGGATCTCGCCTATCCGCTCAGGCGCAGCCAAAGACAAGGCCAGTTGACAACAAATCATCCGGTCCATCGCCTTTTCAAGGTAATCAACTTGCTCTCCTTTTGGTGGCATTACCTGTGAAAATATATGCCCGGTCGCTAATATTGCCTTTTCGTCAGGCATCTTTTTACCTTGTTGAGCTGCGGCCAAAACCGTGCTGGTATTAACGCTCTTAAAGGGTTGGTGCGTCCTAACACCACTACTGATACAGTTACGAGATCTCATATAAGTAATAAAACTATTTATTATTTGGACGTAGTTTTGACGGGTTCGGTTTATGTAATGACCGCCAATTTCAGTCAATGTTCGCTCATAAATTTGTTGGTGTAGCGCGTACACAGGTGTGCCTTCTGCCTCCAAGCAATGGAAAAGCACCTTTATAGCAGAGGCCACCTTGATTATTCGCGACAATTTGCTGTTCTTATCAATGTTTAGATGAACACAATACGCCCTAAGGACGTCAGCTTGGTCACTGGGTAAAAAATCTGATGGTTGGATATTCTTGCTCCAACACATTTTTGCTCCATATCGGGAAAAATTGATTTTTCCCACCCAGCTTATATCACCCCAAGTATTTTCGCTGTAAGGAAAAGGCCGATTTTTCATTGCAAGCACGAATTGGCGAGTGGCCTCTTCGAACCGATTAGGAAATTGTTGCATCATTTGTGTCTCCTATTGCTTTAGGAGTAGATAGAGCCTTGTCGCAGGCCTTGATGGTAATAGCGATATGCTTAATGGCGTTTCGTAAAGGCGCTAACGCGATTTCGGCAATTTCTTGTTTAATATGCTGATCGTATTGATGCAACGCTTCGCTATAAACGCTACGGTGATCACCATCTTTCAATGGCCTAAAACTCGGGCAACCATAACAATGTAACGGACGTGACCTATCGCACAGGTGACAACTTGATTGCCCGGTGCCAACATCATCCAGCCCTTTGCCTGGTTGGTAGGATTGAATGTTAACATCTGCTGGCTGCACCGCATCGACCAGACGTCCTTCATATGCTTGTTGTAACAGCTCCATGCCTTCAACCGAGGCATTGATGGCCCGCATCATGTCAACAGTCATATCAACATAGTGCTTTACATTTACGGATGTCGAATGCCCAAGGGCTTTGGCGATCACACTTTTATCCACGCCCTTCACCCCCAAACCGGTGCCTATGGTATGACGTTGTCGGTTCGTTGAATAGTTCAGGTTAACAACGCGGTCACTGGGTGTCTCCAATGACTTGAATTCACTTTTTAGTAGGTCTTTTATCGCGTAAGGCTCACAATGAAAGGCTTCACTGTCTTGGCTAATTGATTCAAAGATTAGTGCCTTGGATTCGAATTTAGCCTCAAATATCTTTGGATTGAGAAATAATGGCAGCGCCAATAGCAATTGCCGTTGCTCTTCGTCAGTTAGCTCTATATTTTGTGAAAGAAAATGTGCTTTCAATGCTGTAACAATACAATGTCTATAATGCAATAATTCCTTATACAACTCAGGCAAGATGGGAAAAGGGACGTCTTCGAACGATGCGCGAAATGGCACCGCATCCCCTTGTTTGGACATTGGCATTGTTAAGTGAAAGCAATGTTCTACGGGGTGTGGTGTTGAATTAAGGTCACACCATTTTAATTGTGCCAATTGCACGGGTCGCCGCGCAGTCGCGTGAGTAAGCCGTAAGGCAATAAATTTGCGTATTTCTTGTAATGTGGGTTGGTTACCGCTGGCAAACAGTAGTCGACTCTTGTCATTTAACGCTAGTGCAAGCCCTTCGTTTTCAATAGAGCTTAAAGCGCCTTTTTCAATATCAAGGAAATTTTTGCTTCTCATTCTTGGTTTCACACTTTTCATCTGTTCGTATAGTGGTGAATACTTTGCACTATCAATGAGACAAAGGGCATTCAAAACCGTTTTAGCAAACCCTAACGCAGTGTCACTTGTGTGGTTTTTTCGTACCCATGCAACGTATTGGTCAACGCCCTTTTTCGAGAAGGCGGGTTCATTCTGTTGCAATATAATGTTAACTACACCAATGTAAATTCCTGGCGATGCTGCCCAAGTGAATACTGTGGCTAACGCCTGTCTTAAATCCATTTGAAAGTCGATTTCAAAATTGTTCAGGAAGCTGACATTGATACACTTGGAGGGTTGATAACCCAAAACCCACTCATCTTCATAGCAGTTAAATGGATAGTTGCTATTCGTGATGAATGCGCCTTCTCCAGCATCACGTCTAGCCTTCTTCTCAGCCATTGCCATAGCAGTGTTGTCTAAAGCAGTTTGTGTCATGATTTACCCGCCCCCAATATTTCGTGCTGAATATCTTTTTGAATTTCATAGGCTTTTTGCAGGTTCTTAAAATGGTTGTAGCGTTCAGGCATGACACTGGTTTTCGACCATCCCATTGCATCAACTCGTCGTTTGTCTGCTTCAGCAGCAGGTAGGTGATCGGTTTGGTCGGTAAAGATCTCATTCCATTTGTGGCGGAGCATGTGTGGTGAAATTGCGGTCCCCAGTGCTTTTGACAAGACATTGAATATGTAGTCAATCGATTTAAGTGAAAGCGGTGCCCCCTGGGTTCCTTTCGAATTCATTTCCGATACAAAAACAAACTCGTGTGAACAAGCATTTGGGATGATGGCCCTGATATGACTGATGTAGGATTCGATATCTTCAACCAATATCGGTGCAATATAAGTGCTGTGTTCACGGGTTTTTTGCTGGGGTTTGTTCTGGCGTGAATCAGTGAGATCTTCAGGTGTTCGTCGTATATATAGTCGGTTAGCGTCATTGGTGAAGACAATATCGGGTATTTTCAGTTTGGCCAAAGCACCGCGACGGATGCCAGTTGATGCCAAAATCTCAACGATTAGCTGGTTACGTTCGCGACTGTGCTTAAAAGGATTGTCTGGTGATAATGGATCAATAATCGTCAACATTCTGTTGAATACATCATCGGGGATCATGGAGTTAAAGCCATCGTATTTTGCACCGTTAGCGGCATGATTTGAAATTCGTAATTTTGCGGCCTTGAGTAATTTAAGCGTTCTACACAGGCGATTGACTGTTGCTTCCGGCATTATGCCGATATGGATTTCTCTACTCAGAAACTCGATGTAATTGACAGCGAGAATAATCCGCCCATTTGTTGTTGAAGGCTTAACGCGTGCTTGCGCAGCTCTATGGCTTGCCACGCCATTACTGACCAACTTATCTGTAATGATAGTTTGCTGCGTATGAGAGTCATCTTGACGCTGCTCTTGGCTCCTTATTTTTGCTGCCCCAGCAAATTGATAAATCTCGGCATCCGTCAGAAACATTCCCCTCTCCACCCGGTCGACGATGTCAATGCTGGCACTGTCCAGCCATTCCAAAAAAAACTTGAGTTCATAAACATGTTTTTCCATCGTGTTAATTGAATGATTATCCAAATAAAGTTCGCTGGTAATGTAATAACTGGGATAGGTGTAGGGGATGTAATTTTGATCAACCAAGCTGAACATCTGGTCGCCATTGGACATCAAAAATTTATGTGAAATCATTATCTTTCCTTTACATAAAAGGCTATAACAACTGTACACCTATACAGCCTTATTATCAAGTGCAATTAAGTCGTTTTTACGCTTACTTTCAAATGGCAAGCCTAGTGTGGTACAGTGCAGTTCAAAATTTAATGCTCTACAATTTGGCTGGGAACAAGAGCGTAAGCCGCCACCGACTTTGTATTTGAGCTATCGATTATTGTAAGGAGCAGTGTAAATGCAGCCCACTCGAATGCCCTAATTTATGCAAAATTGTTAGTGCAAATGAAAGGGGAGAAGTGTTATTTTTTCCAAATAGATGACAAAAATAACGTTAGGTGTAAACACGTCAGTAGATCATTTGAGACTAAATGTTCGACAAGACAATAAAATCAGTCATCCACTCATTCACGGGGAACACCAATGGAACGAATATGCGGTGCTCTTATTTACAGTAAAATGTGTGTAATTAATAGAGTGAGTGAGTGAGTGAGTTGCAATAGCCGTGGTACATGTCTTAGCTAAAAACTGCTACTTGTTATGCTTTTTACACGTATGTACAATCTATGTGTAAAACCCGTACTGGTAAGGCTTTATACGGACATATAATTGTATTGAATCCAACTTGTACGAACAATTTAATCATTTTATTTTGACAAGGCCATACGGTCGACAAGTGCGCGTTGCTAACATTAGCCTAAGATTTTTTGCCATATATTTTCTAATGAATTATTCGTGTCATATAACTGATAAGTCTCTTATATCTAAGTTCTGACAGAAGTTAAAAGGTATACTTTCTAACACATTGAAAGTACCATGTATTTATCAAAATCAATTAAAGTGTATGGGACGGACATTACTGAGAAGTCTTCATAACAAGCTGTTGGACTAAAAACAGACAAACATTAATGGAGTCAAGTAAATGAGTAAAAATCTTTATATGCCCGCCTTAATATTTATCATACCTTTTGCCTTGGTTACTTCTGGATGCGACAACGGTGAAGATAAGGTTGTAAGAGTAAAACAAGCTGCCGAAATGTGTCTTGATGCATTTGGAGAGAAGACAGGTTTTTTTCACCCTGATAGCGCTTATGTAAAAAGCCATAATGCAGACACTGATTACAGCACCTGGCATATTACTGTTAGTTATAGAGTAAAAAATATTTTTGGCAAATACACTAAAGATGATGTTATGTTTAGTTGCATCTTTGACTCTTCATCTAATACCGTAAGAGACGTTTCAAAAATAAAATAACGCAGACAAATAAGGGGAGTTGTGCATAAACGTGAAATTATTCGCTTAGAACGCTTTAAGCCTTGAATAGCACGGGATACAGCGCAAGCGTCTTTTTCATGCCCTGCTGTACTTTTGTTGAAATTCCACACCCCGAGCGCACAGTTCTTACCAGTTCATCAAACTCATGTATCTTTCTCGTGGTTGGAAGCTGTGATATGTAAAAGGGGTTTGGTGCCCATTCAGACGGATATTCGGATCTCAGCATATTCGTTCGAAAGGGCTTCAAATTCCTTATAGCGTTTATAGGTTTTTCCAAACTGGATTGTGGTAGGTTTCTTGGGCCAGTATGTTGAAGGTTGTCCGCGCTATGTTTTGCAATCTTTCTTTTACAAAAAAGCATATCACATACACTTGTAAAAAATGTATTTTCGGTAACTATGTTTGATTTCATACACTGGCTTGATACATATGGATATTTTATATTTTTACGACTATTTACCTTTTACAAAATAAAGCTTAGACAGATTATTCCCACCATTTTCTGTTTGGTGTTAAAATATTGCCAAGTTTGTAGTTGAAAATTTGTGAGCGATCTAAAAACCATCGATGATGCTTATACTGTTCAGCCATTTCTTGTTTTATCGTTTGATTGTATTCTGTTTGCGAAGCGTAATAGACCATTAATGTATTGGCCCCATACTGATCTTTAGTGCCAGCTTTAAAAACGCCAGTGACTATCGTTGGGCAGTTGTTTAGGTTGTCGGTTTTCTCATAGTGTGAAAAAACCTGGATCGACAATTCGGTAGCGCTATCAGCGGACATGGCTGACTCTGGAAAAATCACTAAATCAACTTCCCCGACTTCTTCTCTGGCCTGTTCAATTTTGTTTATGATTGTTTTGAAATCTAATTGGCCTTCATGAGAGTATTCAAAAAAAGCAAAATAATCGTTCATTTCAAGACAATTTTGTTTATTTACAGGTTTGAAATCATTTTTGTTAACGACTTCTGGCCAAGGAAAAATAAGCAAATTTAAAACATCTCGATTATCTTCAACGGTGAGTTTTTCTATATATCTTGTACTTATGTCGGGCTTTATAAATGCTAGCTTATGGGATAGGCTATTTAATGAAATACCACTTTGACAGACGCAATGTTTATATTGCACGGTACCAAAGCTTTTCAACGATCTTGATAAATTAAAATCATCACCTTGAAACCTCAGCATATTGTAAGCTTTGAATTTGGCCGCAATGCTATTATTATCCAGCTTTATGGTATTGATACCTTTAAAACTTTCGTCTGCGGCTAAAAATAAAGTGATGAGGTTAATGATAAATTCGGAATCTGATGACAGGCTTTTTATATACTGGCGGGTTTTATTTTTTTCAAAAACTCGATAAATCAATTCTAGGATATTCTTATTAGGGTGTGGCTGAGGGTTTACCGCAGATAAATAAAAAATTTGCCAATGTTTGGCAAGTTCAGTGACTTTTTCTCGCTCTTTATTGCCCCACTGATAAGTTGGATCACCCGAAATAAGGTGGAGATAAATCCCTGTAATATCCAAAAATTTTGCACAAATAACAAATGCATTGGGTGGCCACAAAAAGATATCAAATAGATTGCCTGGTTTTTTATAGATACCCTCAATCGTTTTATAGCTATTGACACTCCTTTTACTGATTGAAAATGTAGAGCTGCCGAGTGACATCTGTTTTTCAGTCTCTTCAGTGCTTTCACCATTAAATGCGCTTTTGATTAACTCTATAAATTTCATATCTGCTCCGTGCCAGCCCTGTAGGCTTCTTTAGAACTCGGTTATGGGCTGTTATATATCAAACTGATTAAATATCCAGTAGTAAGTGTAGGCGACAATTAAACTCCTGTCTATTTATCCACCAAAATAAGATGAAAATAAATTCAACCAAATGGGTTTTGTCTTATTAATTATGCTAAGTCACATTCGACACAAAGTTACATCTTTAGACAAACCAAGACAAAAAGGCTGAGGAAATCGACAGAGCCTTTGTTGATAATGAGCCTCGCTTACAATACCTACACCAATAACCTAAATCATTATCGCCTTTAAGGAAGAAACAATGCTCATAACAACAATACCCGCCAAAAAGCCACTATTAAGTACAGTCGTGCTTTGTATGGTGCTGACCGGTTGTGGTTCAGACCGCAAATCAACCACACCAGCTCCTGTTACAGCCCAAGTACCAGTAACACCTGATACACCTGCTACAACGACAGACCCAATAACATCCGCATTACCTACCACTGGCATTTGGAGTGCCCCGGCCTATGGTTATGTATTGGTGATTGAAGATCAGCAGCATGGTTTGTACCAACATACCAGTGAATATTGTCAGCGCTTAGGGCTTGATGAAGTGGACCAAGAAGGTCATCAAGCGTTGGTGGATAGCATTGTGCTCAGTGATGATCAAGATTCGATGGTCACCACCATCGCTGGTCAAAAGGTGCCCGGTATGGCGATGACTCGTTTGGCCGCTTTGCCCGATAGTTGTGCAGATTCACTGCTGCCCCAAGCGGGTGAAGAAGGATATGTGTTTAATCCGCAACAAGATTTTGAGATATTTTGGCAAACCTTTAATGAGCAATACGCTTTTTTTGGCTTAGAAGGGGTGAATTGGGATGAAGTATATCAACTGGCCAACAGCCAAATTAACGAATCAACCAGCCGTGAAGCTTTGTTTGAGATTTTAAAACAGATGATTGCGCCACTAAAAGACTTTCATGTGTCTTTAACTGATCCGGTATTAGAGCAGGCGATTTCTTTTTCGCGTAAGCAAGATTTTATCGATATCTTGATGAGTGAATATCTGAGCATCAATCATATTGAACCGCCTTTTACTCAAGCGATGTTTGCCGATTTCATCCCATACCTAATAAAACAGCGGCAAAACTCTTTGATGAACACTTTTGCCCATATGGCCGATATTGAGCAAGTGAACGGCAACGACAACGATTCATTGTTGTGGGGCATAACTGCCGATAACCTTGGTTATCTCTATATCGAAACCATGGACTTAGAAGAAATAGGCGATGAAGATGCCACTAGGGATGAAAACATGTATCAGCTTAGAGTCACCATGGATGAAGTATTAAGCGACCTTGAAGATATTGATGGCCTGATCATTGACGTTAGATACAATGGCGGTGGTAATGATTATGTCAGCCAATATATCGCCAGCCGTTTGATTAAGCAGGACCTATACGCTTACGCCAAGCAAGTTAGGCTGGGTGATGGCCGCACACCAATGCAACCTATGGTGATAAAACCGTTGGGAATCCGTCCATTCACGGGGCCGGTAGCATTGCTAACCAGCACTGAAACGGGCAGCGCAGCAGAGGTTTTTACTATGACCCTACGCGAGCGACCAGATACGATGCTGATTGGCGAAGCGACGGCGGGCGGGCTTTCTGATACCTTGGATAAATCATTACCGGGCGGCTTTGTTTATACCCTGTCGAATGAGATTTATCTCACCCCGGCGGGTGAAGCGTTTGAGGGGGTTGGGGTGCCAGTGGATTTTGAGGTGCCGTTTTTTACCCTTGAACAGCGTGAGAAAGGGGTTGATTGGGGCATGGAGAAGGCGATTACTGAGTTGATGGGGAATAAACATTAATTATGAATAATTTGCATTCGCACTGAGTAGTGCGAATGCTTGATTCTGGTTTTTGGTTAATTATTTTCTGCTCCCACCATTGCCCATAATTCATTAGGTAAATAGACAGGTAAATTAGCATGTTTGTAATCTTTAATATTGCGGGTTACTAAGGCATTAATATGACAACATTCCCCAGAGAAGTATTGTACTGCATCTTCAAAATCATTGAACTTTGAATTAATGGCCATTTCCAGCACTGTTGAGTTAACTTCACAAACTTTAAACAGGGTTAATAAACTTTGTATTGCGATTTTTGCATGACTTCTGTCTAGCGCTTTTGTAATAAGATAATCTAAAGTCGTCAATGTGGTCGCGCACAAATAACCTTCTATTTTTTGATTTTCAACTAAATTGACAAGTTTTGCTGATATTTCAACAAAAGGTTTTCTATCGAGTAAGACATCAAGGATAACATTGGTATCAAATAGTACTTTCAAAGATATTTCTCCTCCAAGTGCTTTTTATAATCTTCTTGTTCGACTGTATCAGCGCAATCAGTGGCCAGCAATCCAATTAATGATTGGGTTATAGGAGACGTTGTTGGTTGTTGTTGATGTTTTTGATTAGGTTCGATTAGCAGGTGAAAATAATCAGCGACAACTTGAGAGAGGGACTTATCGTTTTGTTTGGCATAATCTTTTGCTTGCTGGATTAGCGAATCGTCTAATCTTAGAGTTAACTTAGTTTGCATGGTGTAGCCCTCTTGACGTATAGGAATTAGTTCAGTATACGTCTAATGCCTTTGGTAGTGAAGAGGGGCAGTGAAAGTTTTTTGTTTTGTCCATTCACTCAAACAAAAAAAAGGCGACCCTAAGGCCGCCTCAAACACACAATCCGGAGATAGTTACAATTGTTGTCTACAGACCAACAACCGTCAAAACAGGCGCACTCGGCGTACTGGCATCCAAAGTGAAGCTATAAACCTTCTCTTCAGTGATGTCGATAGAAAGGTTGCCATCACCTGGCAAAGTCACTGTTTTGGCTTCGCCTAAAACAATCACACCGTCTTCACCAATAGAACCCATGGTTGAATCATCCAACCAATCGGCATCAGCGACTTTAAAGCCATAAGTACCCACTGCCAAGGTGACATCAAGACTGAATACACCCGAGGCTGCATAAGTGAAGGTATAACCTTCAAGTACGCCGCCCCAGTCGTTCATTTCGCCTTTGAGATACATGGTTCGGCCCGCAAATGGCACGTACTCGTTGATGGTTAATACTGGTGCCGCCTTGTTGGTGGCATCAACATCAATCATATACAAGGTGTCAGCGGCAAATTCGAAGGTCATATTGGCGCCATCTATCAGCGTCAATGTTTTCGCTTCACCTAAAGTGACGGCTTCTTCGCCTGCAACAGCGCCTAAAGTTGCGTCATCGCTCCAATCGGCATCGGCAATTTTGAACTGATGAGTACCAGCAGCAACGGTGCTGATCAGGGTGTAATGGTTGTCGGCATAAGTTAAGTCAAAACCTTCAAGCTCGCCACCCCATTCGTTCATTTCACCTTTTAAATACAAGGTTTTGTCGCCATAAGGAATGGCATTGCTGACGGTTAAAATCGGCGCTTCTGGTACTGATGCATCTAGCGTGAAACGGTAGTTGGCCGCTTCAGTGATATTCAGTTTGATGTTCATCGCGATGCCTTCACCAAAAACTAGCGCTTTAGCGGCATCTAGTTCTAGTACTTCGTCACCTTCGGCGGCACCAAAGTTAGTGGCTTCTGTCCAGTTGGCATCGGCGACTTTAAATTCGTATTCGGCGATGTCCAGCGCATATTCAGAGGTATAAATACCGTTGCCTTCGTAAACCATGGCTTGGGTATTGCTCCACTCGTTCATGCTGCCTTTAACGTACATGACCTGGTCGTAAGCGACTTCGATAACCGTTAATACCGGCGCTTCTGGGTCTGTGGCATCAAAAGTGAATTGGTAGTTGGTTGCAGTGCTCACGGTGATTTTAAGGTTTTCACCTTCAACCACGGTTAAGGTTTTGCCTTCGTCCAATACAATGTCTCCTTCGGTGGCTGTTGCGCCAAAAGAGGTAGGTTCTGACCAGTTGGCATCAGCAATTTTAAAGTTATAAGTATCAGCAGAAGCTTCTAGGTGAGCAACCACGGTGTAAATGTTATCAGCATAGCTGAATGCATAAGCGTCTTGTTGTTCCCAAGCGTTGAAATCACCACGCAGATACAATATCGCTTCGCCTGGCACGAAGGTTTCTAAGGCGATTGCGTCTTCAATACACGCATCACCCGCTTCGTTTAATACCAGTGGCGCTTCACAAACTAGAGTAGAACCACCCGGCACCACCAATGAATCAAAAGTACGTGGGTAAGGGAAGATAAGGGTTTCAAAACCTTCAAGCACATAAAAACTGCCCGTTGGGTTGTTGGCTGCATTAAGGTTAACGTTTAAATCAGTGGTTTGAGTGTCTGTATCAAGGTTATGCGGAATAAAGTTTACGCAGTTCGGCGACTCAATGATATTCATCACCCAGTAGGCACCAAAATTTGGATCGATACCGGTCGGTAAAAGTGGCGCAGTCCAATCTGTGCCGCCCTCAGGACGGGTGAAATCGTTGTAAGAGTTACAATCGGCATTGTTCCAGGCGTGTAATCCCCAGCCGTCATATGCGCCAGCGGTTAAGGCGTAATACAATACTACTTCATTGGCACCAGCAGTATAAATAGGCTGTGGCATGTCGATGCCATTTGAACCTGGGACCCATTCGTTAGTGTCCATGGCACATATTCCCTGATCGTCAGCGACTTCAGGGTAGTTACAAGCAGTGAGTATCAATTCACAGGCTGTGCCTGCAGAGTTTATCGTTTCGGGGCTTTTACACCATAAAGTTTGGGCTGGTGGCGATGTTGCTTCGCCACTGCTGCTACCGCCGCCACCACAACCTGCCAACGTGACAGTGATAATCGCTAACATCATGAGTGTTAGCTGTTTTATATACTTAGACATAAGTTGCCTCTTTGATTGTAAAATTAGAGCGTAGGATTCGCCCGCGCTGGTTCTTTAGTTTGATTATGATACTGTCACGAAATCATAAAACGTTTTTAGGTCCATCCATTGCTCGCCAACCTGATGCATAACGTTGCATACGGTTTATGCATTCTTTGCAAAATATGCAACGTTATGCAAAAGGGTTGGCGTGTCGGTTGTTTTTACGACGCATCCTGATGAATGAATCGCTCTCTAGGCGCTATTTATATGCTTTTATCGCCTCGGCGTGAAGCAAAACTCATCAGCAGAGGTTATGAATACGTATTCAAAAAGTGCAGTCAACTGTCACTTATTCGCCGCCGTGCCTTGTTATATATGGGGTTGCGCGTTTTTTGCCCGTTACTGTATGCTTTAGTGGTAAGTAGATGGCGGTTGTAATCAGAACTCAAGGCGTTAGCATATGGGCTGTCACGAGGTATCGAAACACCAGTAATACGGACGTTCTATTCAAATTGCGCTAAACAGGACTGCGGTCTGATCAAGCTATTAGGAACAAAAGAGAATGAACAAATTTAAACCGAGTATTTTAACCCTGAGTCTATTGGCTGCGGGTCTGACCTTTGGCAGTATCGCTTACGCGGCAGAAGACGCCACTGAAAAGTCAAAAACTGAAAAAGATAAAGAGAAACTGGTCGAAACCATCTCAGTTAAAGGTTTCCGTGGTAGTGTGATTAAATCACTTAATACCAAACGTTATTCTGATACTGTGGTTGATGCCATTTCTGCCGATGATATTGGCGGCTTGCCTGATGTGTCTATCGCTGACTCTTTAACCCGTTTACCCGGTGTGACCTCAGTACGTATTGATGGCCAGTCAAGTGAGCTGAATATTCGTGGTTTGTCTGGTGATTTTGTTTCCTCTACCCTTAATGGTCGTGAACAAGTATCGCCTTCTGGCGGTCGTGCAGTACAGTTTGATGTGTTTCCTTCAGAATTAATCCAACAAGCTCAAGTGTATAAATCACAAAAAGCGTCTTTGATTGAAGGTGGTGTGGCAGGTTCTGTTGAATTAAAAACGGCCAATGCACTGACCAATGACGAAGACAGTGTTTTTCGTTTCTCAGCCCATGGCAACTGGAATGATGTGGCGGCAGACAATGAAGATTCTGAAAGCATCGGCCATCGTCTGACTCTTTCTTATCAGCAAAAATTACTCGATGATACGGTTGGCATTTCTATGGGTTATGCCCGTATGTTTCAACCAACGGTATCGAGTCGCTTTGTTAATTATCAGTTTGATCCGTTAGATTTGTCTGAGGCTTATGATGGCGCACCGAGTGATTTGTTAGTCTCGTCAGGTTTTGAACTCAACGAACGTGGTGGAGAAGATACCCGTGATGCGGCTGCTTTTGCACTTAACTGGGAACCCAGTGACGATCTTAGATTCAGCACCGATATATTTTATTCAAAATTTGACTCACAAAAGTGGGATCGGGGTTTGCGGGTCTCGGGCCTGAATAACATTCAATTTCCAAATACTTCTACCTTAATCACCAACCCTGTGCTGTCAAATGGTGCTTTGGTGGGTGGTACGTTTATCCGTGACCCTGATGGTACTGCGGTTGCGCCACCGTATGCTAATTCACAGCGTAGCCTTAATGTACAAACTCAGGCAGATGATAATTCAACCGATAGCAGCTTGTTTTCGTGGGGTATTAAAGGCGAGTGGGATATCTCGGATCGCTTGTTCATGACCGTGGATTTGGCCCATTCTGAAGCCGAAGAAGATTACAAAGACCAAGTGTTGCGTTTGGCGATGTTTGAAGATTCGAGCGCCGAAACACCAGTGATTGATGACAATATCATCATCAGCTATCAACTGAATGGTTTGGATATTCCAACGGTAACGATGAATCAAGATTTCACTGACCTCAACAAAATGATGGTGACCAGTGCTGAGTCTTATCCGCATATTGAAAAAAACTCTTCTGATGCGTTTAGAGTCGATTTCAAATATGAATTAGACAATGATTATGTTAACTCATTTGAGACTGGTTTACGGGTATCTAACCGTCAGTATGCCAAAAGCCGTGGACGATTCTTATATGGTACTACCGATTTCAACATGCGTAATGGTCAGTACATCAGCTACAGCGGTTTTGATGATGACGGTAACCCGATTGAAACGGCGCGTTTTGCCCCGTTCCAGTTGACAGCTGATTTGGCGACAGCCACCAGTATCGGTGGTGATATGTCTGGTATGCCAGCGTTTTTGGCGGTGAATAATGCCGATATCCTTAATGCGTGGATCCCTGATGTTGACCGTACACCGTTAAGACGTTGGGATCACTCTTGGACCATGTCACAAAATAACGTGGTTGAAGAAGATGTGATTGCAGCTTATTTCCAAGCCAACCTAGATTTGGAAGTCGGTGATATGCCATTGACGGGTAATATTGGCATGCGTGTGGTGCAAACCGAGCAGAAGAGTACAGGTTTACTCAATGTTGGCGCAGGCAATGGCCAGACCATTCTTGATGATCGTGGTATTGCCAGCGACGCATGGGTATTAGGCACAGAAGGGGTGAAATACACTGACTATTTGCCTTCATTAAACCTTAATTTGAGTTTGACCGATGATGATCAATTACGTTTTGCTTACGCTAAAGTGTTGGCGCGTCCTGATATGGATAAAATGGCCAATAGTGGTAACTTTCGTTGGGATCAGCGAGTAGACGGTAATTTTATCGATTTAGATAGTACCACTAGCCCGACGTTACGTCCGTTTTATGCCGATCAGATAGACTTGTCTTTTGAGCATTATTTTGCCAATGGAGACGGTGCATTTGTTGTTGCTGTGTGGAATAAAGATATCAAAAACTTTGTTGGTGAGACTTCTGAACAGAATTTTGATTATGCTGGGGCAGGTATCGAAGTACCAGCTGTACCAGCCGAGGACGCGGTGGATCAAAACGGTGATGTGGTCATTTGGGAAAATGGGACTTATAACCGCGCAGATAACACTGCCGATGCAGGTTATATTCGTGGATTTGAGTTGGCCTATAACCAAACCTTTAGTACGCTGCCTGGTGCTTGGTCGGGTTTAGGGGTTAGCCTCAACTTCTCATATACCGAAAGTGAAATTGAAATACCTTCAACAGTGCCTGGTGAACAAGGTCTAATGTCACCGATTAATGGTTTGTCACCACGGGTTTACAGTGCGACTTTGTTTTATGATTATGAAGAGTTGTTTTCAACGCGTATCAGTGCCCGTCATCGTGCGGCGTATTTAGATAAGCAAACGGCAATTGGTAGTGATCAGTCGGCTTATTTCACTGACGAAACCATCTTGTCGGCACAGGTGTCGTATAACTTCACTGAAAATCTACAAGGGGTGTTGTCGGTGGATAACCTGACGGATGAAGCCAATATCTCTTACTTTGGTGATACTCAACGCACCGGTACTATTCAGTATTTTGGTCGTACGGTGTACTTTGGGATTAACTATAAGATGTAATGATTTTAAAACATTGTGGTGTTTTTGAGGCGACCTGTTGGTCGCCTTTTTTTTGATACATGGATGTATCAATACCTGCGTGCAGGAGCACGACGCAGGTATGACCAAGCACCAGTCAACGACACTGCCTAATCGTAGAGGAGCACGAGCAGCTCCAGATAGCAACAAGCCCTCAATAATACGCCCTCACCGCGCTATCCCTTTAAAACTATGACTATTTTGTTAATTTCTCCTTCTTTGCATTCGTATTCAACACCGCATTCACCGAAATTTAACATAGAATAGAGCAACTATTGAGCAGCTGGCATTCCCTTTCGAAGGCACACTTATTCGCAAGTCACCAGCCGATGAATTTCGTAAATCACAGGTTTTTTTATATGTTGATACCGCAATTACACCAAGATACACCGACACCAAAAGTCAAACTGTTAGCTGTGACGCTGGCAGCCATTTTATCCGGTTGTGGAGGCGGTGTAGGCACAGGCTCTTTGCCCGTGGTGACCAGTCAAGATCCCCTGCCAGTGACATTAAGCTGTACTGCGCCTGAAGAACTCAATGCCGCCGGTGATACCTGCGTCACACCTCCGCCACCACCGATTCAATGTGATGCGCCACTGGTGCCTAATGAAACTCTAGATGCTTGTGTTAACCCGGCACCTGTCATGCTTGCTGGTGATAATCAGGCGGTGATTTATTACTACCGTGCCGATGGCGATTATGATAACTGGAAATTACACGCTTGGAATAACGATGCCTGTGATGCTTACACTGAAGAATTTGTCGCTGACATCACTTGGGATAATGGAGCCGCCAACGGCGGAATCGATAGCAACTATGGTGCCTATTACCTGCTGCCGTTAAAAGCAGACTTTGGTAGTTGTGCCAACTTTATCCTCCATAACGGTGGTGAGAAAGATCCTGATGATAACGATCAGCAATTAGATTTAAGCGCCGACCGCTGGTCATTTATTCTTTCTGGCATCGGCAGTTTTACCACCCCGACTTTAGCCACCGATGATTTGCCATTAAACGCACAAGGTGCGTCGGCCCATTGGTTAGATGAAAAGACTTTATTATTAAACGTTGAAGCGGCTACCGCCAGCGTTAAATTGTTGCACTCAGCCACGGCGGGTTTAGAACAACTGAGCAGCGATATGGCCACCGGCGAAAACGCCATCGCACTGCAAAGCACCACGCTAAGCGCCGAACAACAAGCATTGGTGCCGCATCTGCAAGACTGGGTGGCTTATACTCATTCACTCAGCACTGATGAAGTTAAAACTTTACTCACCGAGCAATTGCTGGTGGCCAGTTTTGGCGCTGAAGATCAAATTCAGGCAGGCACTTATGTGCAGGCAGCCAAGGTATTAGATGACCTTTATACCAAAGGCGACAATGATGCCGATGAAGCCACGTTAGGGGCAACGTATCAGGATGATGGTTCTATCGCGACTGCGGTATGGGCACCCACGGCACAATCGGTGGCATTAAAACTGTATGGTGCTGATAAGTCATTAACGGCCACTCAAGAGATGACCCTAGATACTCAGACCGGTATCTGGAGCGCCAATGTTGAAGCCAGCTTCGACCGTGCTTGGTATCGTTATGAAGTGACCGCTTACCATCCATTGACCAAAGCAATAGAAGTGACCGAAGCCACTGACCCGTACTCAGTTAACCTTTCGGTGAATGGCCGCTATAGCCAGTTTGTCAACTTAAGCGATGCTGATTTGAAACCAACAGGTTGGGATGGTCACGCCGTGCCAACAATCGCCGCGTTAGAAGATGCAGTGATTTATGAAGCTCATATCAGAGATTTCAGTGTTCTAGACCAGAGCACCAGCGCGGCAAACCGGGGTAAATACCTGGCGTTTACTGAGCAGGACTCTGCGCCAGTACAACACCTTAAATCATTGGTCGCTGCTGGTTTAACCCATTTTCATTTGTTGCCAGTCAATGACATGGGCACCATTAACGAAGATGAAGCCAATCAAAGAGTAGACTTGAACAATACCGTGGGCCAGTTATGTGCGGTTAATGCCAATGCACCGGTTTGTGGCGTGCAAGACGACGCCGCGGTGTTGTTGGATGTAATGAAAAACTATGATCCATCTACTGGGGATGCTCAGGCGTTGGTTGAGTCGATGCGTGGTTTAGATGGCTTTAACTGGGGTTATGATCCGCATCACTTTAATGTGCCAGAAGGCAGTTATGCTTCAAACGCAGAAGGCGTGAGCCGAATCGTTGAAACTCGTGCGATGATCCAATCTTTGCATCAAATGGGCTTACGTTCAGTATTAGATGTGGTTTACAACCATACTGCGTCATCGGGCCTGTTCGATAACTCAGTGTTCGATAAAGTGGTGCCTGGTTACTACCATCGTTATAACGAAACCAATGGCCAAATTGAACGTTCAACTTGCTGTGAAAATACCGCATCAGAACATCGTATGTTTGGTAAATATGTCACCGATTCACTGGTGTTGTGGGCTGACGAATATGGCTTTGACGGTTTCCGTTTCGACGTCATGGGTCATATGCCAAAACAACTGATATTAGATTCAAGAACCGCAGTACAGCAAGTAGATGCTGATACTTACTTCTACGGCGAAGGTTGGAACTTCGGTGAAGTGTCCAGTGACCGTTTGTTTGAACAGGCGACGCAGGAAAATATTGCTGGCAGCGAAATTGGCACCTTTAATGACCGTCCTCGTGACACCATCAGAGATGGCGCTTTGTTTAAAGAAGCCGTTGATTTGACCAACATCGATCATATTCGTTTAGGTTTGGCGGGTACTTTAAAAGATTATATGATGGTTGACGAACATGGCAACGCCAAAGTAGGCAGCAGTTATGGTCAGGCGTCTTATGCCGATGACCCAGCTGATATCATCAACTACGTGTCAAAGCATGATAACCGCACCTTGTGGGATCAACTGCAATATGGTTTACCAGAGTCAATGACCTTAGCGAGCAGAGTCAGAGCGCAGAACATTGCCGCGAGCATTCCTTTGTTAAGTCAGGGTATACCGTTCTTTCAGATGGGTGGCGACATGTTGCGCTCTAAGTCAGAAGACAAAAACAGTTATGATGCTGGTGATTGGTTCAACCGAGTGGATTTCACCATGGGCAGCAACGGCTGGAACAGCGGTTTGCCATTGGCACAAGACAACCAAGGCGAGTGGGAACAAATCAGCAATATGATTGCCAATCTTGATGCTGCGCCGGCCACCGCGGACATTGCGTTTGCCGCAGGTATATTCAGTGAAATGCTGTCTATTCGTAGTGGCAGCAAGCTGTTCAGATTAACCAGCGGTGATGATGCCATCAACCGAGTTGGCTTTCACAATACTGGCCCTGAGCAAACGGCTGGCCTTATCGTGATGAGTATTGATGATGGTACTGATTTGGTCGATTTAGACCCAGCGAATGATGCCATCGTGGTGATTATCAACGGTAGCAACAGCGCTCAAACTCACAGCATTAATACCGCCGCAGGTTTTGAATTGCACAGCGTATTACAAAACTCAATGGATGAAACCGTTAAGTCTTCAAGCTTTGCGGCTGATGGCGGTGTTGGTACTTTCAGCGTACCAGCGTTAACCACGGCGATTTTTGTTAAACCACAAGGCGATGCACAAGGCGAAGGTTTGGCAGCAAACCCTAATGCGGTAGCCATTCCTTATGGCGACACTGAAATATTTGTTAGAGGCATCAACACTTGGGATGCGGTCAATAAAATGGAATATGCTGGCGAAGGCATCTATTCGTTCACCACTACATTGGCTGCGGGCGATTATGAGTTTAAGATTGCTGATGCTAACTGGGCTGAGGTTAACTTGGGTTATAACGAAGTGACCTTTGCGGTGGATTCTATTGCGGTCAGCGATGTTGGTGGCAACATGGCACTGACCCTTGATGCTGCGGCGAGTTATAAGTTCAGTGTTAATGCCAGCTTGGCAACACCACAAGTTAGTATTACTGTGGCCAACCAAATCATCGCTTGTGATGCCTTGCCAAATTCAGCTGACCCGTATCCGTTAACGGTGGCTGGTGGCGGTAAGTTATATGTTAAAGGTAGCCATTCTGGTTGGGGTGCTGATGAAGCCTATGTGTTTAACTATAAAGGTGAAAACCGTTATCAAGCCGTAGCGCACTTTGATGGTGATATGCAATTCAAATTCGCCTCAGATGATGGCGACTGGACCACCCAGTTATGGGCAGCGAACAGCGATGCTACTGCTATCGAAACCGCCAATCTGGTGTTAGATGAAAGTCATACTTTGGCATTGGGTAATGCTGGTACTGACAATAACCAGGCGAGCCTGAGTGCCGGCAC
The DNA here is from genome assembly GCA_047617105.1 of Phenylobacterium sp. Lineage (GTDB taxonomy): Bacteria > Pseudomonadota > Gammaproteobacteria > Enterobacterales > Alteromonadaceae > JABSOG01. The sequence goes on from JBLGCB010000004.1 coordinate 28,409, forward strand.
TTATAGCTTCTTGCTAACGTTGGATGAAGCCAATCCTGCTGAGAGTTTAGATGTGGGTTCTTTGGTGATTCAGCAATGCGCTGAGTAAATGCACTGAGCAATCACAATAACCTTGCAAGATAAACCCGGTCAAAATTTGTTTTTTGACCGGGTTTTCTTTATTCTGTGTGACAACTCTCGTTTTACAATAAGCGTTTTACCACAGCGATGAATCTAAAATTAACTGAGCAAGCGTACCTTGATGGTGAAGCCTCTGCCCAGACTAAACATGAGTATATTGATGGGGTTGCTTACGCGATGGCCGGGGGCACTGAAGCCCACAATATCATATCAGGCAATATTTTTGCCGAATTGCGCCAGGGCCTTAAAGGCAGTTCATGCAAACCCTTTATTGCTGATATGATGATCAAAGCCAGTGGCCACTTCTTTTATCCCGATGTGATGGTGTATTGCCAGCCAGATGATGCCGATACTGATCTCATTAAACATGCGCCAGCCATCATTGTTGAAGTACTCTCCCCAGGCACCCGTAAAACCGATATGACACTGAAAAAAATCGCTTATCTCAATGTGCCTTCTTTGCAGGAATACGTGTTGGTTGAACAGGATAAGTGCGAGGTGGAAGTGTTTAAACGCAGTGATAATTGGGCATCCACATATTACGTTTTGGGTGACGTGGTGACTTTTGAATCCATTGGTGTCAGCATTTCAGTTGAAGAAATCTATGACCGAATTGAAAACGAGGATATGAGGCTTTTTCTGGCGCAGAAAAAAGCCGAGTCTACAGCGCGGTAGCCTGAGTGACAGGTTGGGCTTTGTAAGCCCAGCCTCACCTACAACAGATCTATAATCAAAACGCTAAAAAGGTAAATGCCCCAAACCTCGCCTTAACAACATAGATGTACCGTACTCTCCTGATAGACCTATTTTGAAATTGAGTCCCAGACGATAGATTTCAGGCAGGTAGAAACGCCTTGATTCTATTGGAGGATCGAGATTTTCATAAACAATCCCCAACGTTTGTAATGAATCGAGTAGTCCATCTGTCAAACCAAGCTCAGTATAATTAAAAGGCACTTTTAAATGTTCTGGTGCCAGGGTGCTTAGTTTCTTCTGCCATTGGCTAAAAGCCTCTATTTCAAGACTGGCTTCCTGGACCTTTTCGTGGCTGCACGCTGGTAACGACTGGCGAATAGTTTCTGGTGAAAGGAGCCTGTCAGGCAAACGCTTGCTATCTGGCTGAGCTTGTATTTGTGCCGCACATTTAATAAAACGCACCACATCACGGGCTTGTAACTGACCTTTGAAATCACATAAGGCGCTATACACCCAGTGTGTGGTATTGCTGGCTTTAATACCCGGATTGCTTAACGTTTCTCCCCATAAGGCTGTCAGGCTTTCAAGCAGTTGATTTAAACTGAGTTGTTCAGCCTTATTGGTTTGAGCGTCGATAATTCCAGCTTTACCACATAACCAGTAGACCAACCGCAAGAATGCATCAGGTGTCCATTGTAGTTTGAACGACTCAAAAGCAGCCGAGTATTGTGTGCTGTTTGGCACGACAGAATCCTGAATATAGTCAGGGCGGATAAATAATAACAGTCCAATTCGGCGATTGAGTAATTGCGAAAATTGATTGGGTAAGGTTAATAAAGCGTTCAGTGCCAGCCGTTGAGTGGCTTCTTCGGGATTGGGCAGTAACGCTTCAATGCCATCAATGATAAAGATAATGGATTCGCCTGCTGCGGATAATTGGATGTCCAGTGTTTGTAGGTTAATCATGGCGTTATTGGATATTTCATTGGCGATTGTTTGGAGCCAAAATTGTTGCCAATTGCCCTGATCATCAGTGAGGCCATTGCTTAGTGCTGCATTGACTTTTTTTGCAACGCTTTGTGGTTGTACTGCCACTCGTTGCTGTTGACAGCTGTTTGCTCTGGCTTGTTCAACAGTTCTTAATGCATCACCGCCAAGGTCTTTTGACCATAGCAGTGGGTGAATCACAGGGGCAATGCCATCACCAATATAATCAACAATTGGAGAGGTTATTTTTTGCAAGAATTGACGCCAATATTGATTTTGACATAGTTGCAGATAAGTGAAGGTTTTGCCTGCGCCCATAGCACCGATCACTACGGTATTTGGCACTTCGTGACGGTAGTGTTTTGCCAAGTTTCTCAATGGTTCAGTGATCAGAAAGTCATCGCCGGGCTGACTTTTGCTTAGTAGCTGTTGTTGACAAATTTGATGGAGTTGGTTGGTATCAGCTGAGTGGGTCTTACTAATATCGGTTGGTGTATCCGTCAACTGGCTGATAAACCAGGATTCTGCCCATTTCCTGGCGGTTGTAAATAGCGATGACTTGGGTAATAACATTAATGCTTGTTTGAGGTCGCCAATGCTCATTAAGCTGTTATCAAATTCAGCTTCATTGAATTCTAGTCCATAAGATAGAGTATCTTCAGTAGAATTAGGGTAAGCCCTGCTTAGTTGCTCGTAGGCATCCTCATATTCCTTCAGCTTTCGCAATTGTGGGGTCAGCATGGTTAAGATTAGCGATGGTTTAGCGGCCGCTGCTTGCTCAGGCTGTAATTCTGATTGAAAAGCATGAATATGCTTAAGTACTTCAGCCATACCTTTCACCGATTGTGGCGCAACCGTGGTGACAAAGAAATGCTCAATACGAGGATCAAACAGTAACGGACTGGCCAATTCACTTAATCCTGCTCTTAAATCTACCAATACAAGATCGGCATTAAGTTTGCCACCCAAAGCACTAAGGTGATCGCTTAGCTGCCAAGGATTGCGAGGGTTGCGGGCGATATGTTGCGGTTGCACAGGCATATCCATGATATCGGTTAACTTAAGTGCCGCAGGTAGAACAAACACCTCTTTATTGCTGCCATCGATATTTAGCGAGGTTTTGCGCAATTCATTGGTGAAATGCTCTAGTGTTGAGTCTGTGTCTTTGGGCGGAAAATGCAGTGCCTCTAACAGTTGAATAAACGACACATTGGGACGGTTGCTTGGCTCAAGCCAAAAGCTGATACCAGGGGCTTCAAGGTCAGCATCAACCAGTAATATTTTTATAGGACGTTCATTTGCCTGATTCAACAGTGCCGCAGCGTAAGTCATCAGCGAAGTGGTTCTGCCAACACCACCTTTAAAAGAGTGAAAAGCGATGATTTTAGGTTTTTCAGTGTTGGGTGGCGGATACTTCTGCATTGCTGGATTCAGATAAACCTGATCGGACCATAACGGATAGCTGGGGATCGCCTGGACAGATGTTGTCGGACTTTGGATAAAATCAATCGGATATTGGGCTTGGGCAATGCCGAGGGTGATGGAGAATTGTTCTGCTGAAAAGTAGCGGCCAAATACTGTGGTTAACCAAGTGAAAATCGCTGGTTTTTCACCATCATATTCGATTTCGGCACCATCTGAAAAACAACGAATGGCCAAGATGCCTGCTTCGCAGCGGGTGTAATTGGCAGTTTTTTCTTTCAGACTTCGTTCGATGTCTAGCCAAGTGAGAGGTGGCTGAACTGGGTGTAAATAATTCATCTTAGTTCTCCATCTATCCATTCAGCGACCATTTCGAGTTGTTTTTCAATTTTTTCATCGTCATTTGGAGGATTGAGCTTGCCACCATATCTCCATGTTTGGTTGAGTTCTGAACAGTTAAATTGCCGCTGTATTTTGGCTGCGTTGGTCGTTTGGTCGCTGCACGGGTGCAGTGACAAGTCTTGTGGAATTCGCAAATCACCAGAAACGTTCAGTTTGTCCATAACACCGTTTAAGTCATGTTTTAGCACTTTAGCAATGCTGTGGTCTAACAGGTTAACATTATTCCGTTTGATATAAGCAGCTTTGAGTCCACATTCGACCGCATAGAATAGCAACAAGCGATGGGCATTTGTACGCGGTGATATTTTCGCGGCATCTCTGGAGATACGCCATGCGCGTTCGAGTTCTCGTCGGGTAAATGGAATCATTCAGTGTTTTTATATGTCAATGAGTCGAATGAAGTTAGCTTAATCTTGACGCCTTGATAAGTAAATCAATTATTGATTTTTAAGTGTTTTGGATTCTGTCATTTCTTTGCCAACCTTGAAGGGCACAGTAGGAAGTTAATATGTAACACTTTTAAATTTTTAGCAGCGAAAAATAGAGCAGGGACTACACTAAGATGAAGTGTGGCCACAAACACGGTGGCTGACAATAACAAAATACTATCACAGGAGTAATCATGGATACTTTGCGCATTTTTATCTCATCTCCCTCAGATGTGGTTCAAGAGCGGGCGTTAACCCAGCGTATCATCGAAAGCCTGCAAGGGCGTTTCATGGGTTATGTCAAACTAGAACCCATATTTTGGTCGCATGAGCCTTTGCTTGCATCGGCTGCGCAACAAGATTCGCTGATCCTTCCTTCTCAAACCGATATTATGGTGTGTATCCTCTGGTCTCGATTAAACAGCCATTTACCACCGAGCGTCGATCGGCCGGATAATACCCCCTATGCCTCTGGTACTGAGTTTGAATTTGAAAATGGATTGAATGCCTTTACTGCAAAGGGCAAACCTGAAATATTGGTATACCACAATAGCAAAAAACCAGTCGTCATCTTAGACGATGAAGCCTTGTTATTGGAGAAGATAGAGCAGAAAAAAGCGCTGGAGCATTTTATTAATAAAAGCTTTACCAATATTGATGGTACAGTGAAATCAATGTTTCAAACTTATGTGGCCCTTGATGATTTTGAAACCAGACTTGAACAACAGTTGCAAGTGCTGATTGAGCAGCAAATTGAACAACGAGGGCTGACCGATGTTGACAATGACTTTGCTTCGTCGAGACAATTATTGATCCCCTGGCGCGGCCTTGAAGCGTTTACTGCGGCACACGAAAAGCTATTTTTTGGCCGCACCCGTGAAATCCATGAGGTTATCCATGCTTTGCATCGCCAAGCTGACCACCATCGAACTTTTCTGTTGATACTAGGGGCCAGCGGTAGCGGCAAATCATCGTTGGTGCGGGCGGGAGTGATCCCGATGCTGACACGCCCTGGTGTGGTCAATGATGTGGTGGACTGGCGTCAAGCAACCCTATCGTTTTCAAACAGTGGTGCCAGTGTGATGGATATACTGGTTGACAGTTTACTTCAGCCCGAGGCGTTACCCGAATTACATCAGTCTTATCCTGATCAAGCCCAATTGGTCGAGTGTATTACGGATAACCCGGATACGCTTAATGCGTTGATCCAGCGGATACTGAAAAAAGTGGCCGCAGATAAGGTGAAAAGTAAGGTATTTGACCACCAAAGTGAAGGCTTAAAATCTGGCAAAGTACCGCAAGCGCGGTTGTTACTGGTGATTGATCAGTTTGAAGAATTGTTTATTAATAACAATATCACCGATGCACAAAGGCGGCTATTTATCGAGCTGATTGATATTCTGGCCAGAAGTGGCTGGGTTTGGGTGATCAGTACGTTACGCAATGACTTTTATGCCTATTGTGGTGAATATGAGCGTCTGATCCGGCTTAAAGAAGATCATGGGCAATACGATTTACTGGCACCAGTGGCCAGTCAACTGGCTCAGATGATCCGCCGACCTGCCTTGTTCAGCGGTTTAACGTTTGAAACGGGCCCCGCTGGTGGACCATCTCTTGATGAGGTATTACTGGATGGGGCGAGCAATACCGCGCATTCACTGCCCTTATTGTCTTTTACCCTCGAAGCGCTTTACGACAACCGCACTGAAGAAGGTAAACTGACCTTTGCTGCCTATGAAGCCCTTGGTGGCCTTGAAGGGGCGCTGGCGAAAAGAGCCGAAAGTGTATTGAGTCAGTTGAGTGAAGACGTTCAGGCGACATTACCAGAGGTGTTTGAGTGGGTGGTAAAAACCAATTCAAATTATAGCGCGATTCGAAAACGCAGTGCATATGACCCCGAAAGCCACGCTACCCATTCTGATAACCATAAAAAGCTGGTGGAAGCGTTTATCAGTGCCAGGTTATTTGTTGGTGAGACCAACAGCCAAGGACAAGTCATGATTAGTGTTGCTCATGAGGCGTTAATTGTTCATTGGCCGCGCTTGGCCGACTGGGTTGAATCTCAGCGCACAGTACCACTTGGGCCAATTGGACTACTTGAGCCAACTGGGCCATCTGAGCTACCAGATGATCAGGCGTCAGCATTAAAACAAGCCCAAGAAAGCGTAGAGAAACTCCAGTTGAGCAATAAATGGCTTGGTTGGTTTAGCGTTGCCAGCGTCATTTGTGTTGTTGCTTTGGTGATTGCCAGGTTTTAATTTTGCTGTAGCAACATTTCAATAAACGATCCTGCGGTAAACTCTTTCCAACGATCATCAAACTGTCAAAAAGAAAGTTTACACTACGAATTGACAACGCTGTCATTTGTTGATATCTTGTTAACCGTAAGTTGTGGACATTGCACCAAGGGAAAACACTGGGAGCTATTTTTGGAGTATTAAGTCATGAATCGATTAGTAGGTATTGTAGTGGTTAGCGCCGTATTGTCAGGTTTGTTTGGCTATTTGAATTATATTTACGACAAGGGGTTTAAGCGCCATGCTGGGGTGTTAACAAAAGCAATGATTGTTGCGCCAGCACCTGTGGCTGATTTGGCATTTGTGTTTAACGATCGCAGTAGCGTTGTTTATCAGTTTAATCATATTGGTCAGGGCGAAATTGACTTTGACTTTTTACATGAGATGGCCGATGACCAGCATACGGTGAAAGATTCTGCCATGACCAATATTGAAATGGCTTCAAATGGTTTTGTTTATCTCAAGTTTTTTCGCCAGTCTGAAACCCGTTGGAATGTTGCTGGCCAAATCGGCGAACTCAATTATCGAGTTAATGGTGAAAATAATCCCTATGTTGATGATATCAGCAAACCTTTTTCTTTTGTTGTTGATACCCAAGGTAAGCTTGATGATTTTACCTTTAGTGCAGGGGTAGGTGAGGCGAGCATTGGTTTTATCAAACAGTTAATGTTAAATTTTCAGGTCAGCTTACCGCAAGAACAAGCACCCGCCTGGAAAACCGAAGCAACCGATTCGGCCGGTCGCTTTGTCGCGTCGTATGACTTTATTCCAACCGACACTGGGTCAAATTGTGTCCATCTGATTAAAGAAAATCTGATATATCTGAGCAATGAAGTGGTGCAATCGGCGGTTGATCCACAAATTAAAAATACCACAGTGACGATTGATGATTCCCAAGCCAGATATCGCTTTGTCGCATTAAACGCCTGGATAACATCACTAGAAAAACAAGAAAGTATTCATATGACAACAGCAGGTACCATTTGGAGTCGAATGTCTAGTCGGCTGATGGTGGACAAGGTTGGCCGTAAAATGCCGATACAATTTGCCAGCAGTTTTGCTGCGCATTCTCAGCAACTAGAGCAACCCATTGAGAGACCTAAAAATCATTATATCAACCAACATCTCAACTATCGAGGTGGGCTTTTATTGGCCAAAAAGTGATGGCTATTTGCCCATGTAAATGCACTTTTTTGAACTTTTAAAATATTGAACAATTTTGCCATGAGGGGATGCACAAGATGGCAAAAAGTCGAGGAAAAAAGAAGAATTTTTTTTTAGTTTTATTAAAACGTTAAATTTCGTTACGAGCCTGTTATATAAGTATTTTAATTTCAAAGTTTGTTATCACACTGTTGACAAGCGCTGTGTCATCAAGACCTGATACGGGTCTGGTCTCGAAGCAAAAATTTTTACCTGTGATTAGTTTGCACTAATGCAAGTTTATGGTGTATAAAGTACTTTCTATTTACTTTTACAGGTTTAAGAATTTATGTATAAAATTAGAAATATATTTACTTACTCATTCTTATGTTTACTAATGTTAACTTTTGCCGGGCCGTCTCATGCAGCAGCAGACGATGCCAAAATGAAGGGCATTATTGGTGACATATCGAAGATGTATTTGGCATCAATGGTGTACATCTTTAAAAATCAAAAACTTATTAACCAAGAAGGCGGTGACAAAAAAGATTTATTTGGTCAGAACTTTATTAACAACATAAAAACCACGTACAAAGGCAGATATAAAGCAGATTTTCCTGCCGAAGATCACAATGCCAAGAAAATGCTGGTTCAGGCTATGATTGAGGTAATGGAAGATAACAGAGCGTTACTCAGTGATACTGAAATTGGTTTTAAGGGCTTTATTCCTGCTATTTACGCCTTTCAATTGGCAGAAAAATTGTCTGTTAAGGGTGTTGGTTTAAAAATCAAATTCACACGAACCAAAGAAGGACTGAGAAATAGACTTAACTCCCCGGATGAATGGGAAATGGCGACCATGGAAAAAGTTAAAAAAGAGCCTAAGCCTTATTACGATAGCAATGCCGTATTAAACGGTAAGCCAGCGTATCGTCAATTTACACCCCTGCCTATGAAGCCATTTTGCCTTAATTGTCATGGCATACCTGAACAAAATCCATTGAACAAAGGTAAAGATAAGTCGGCGTGGACAAGCACCGATGTTACAGGCTTTACCATGGAAAATTGGAAGATCACTGATTTTGGTGGCGGCGTAAGTATTTCAATTGAAAAATCGAGTTTATAATAAGGGTCTGTGATGAAAAAACATTTATTCGTATGTGCAGTTTTATCTTCTATGCTGTCCAGTACAGTAATGGCAGCACCCATTAATGTCGGTGTTGTTGAATATCCGCCGCATATCAATGTTAAAGGCAAAGCCGTTAGTGGCAAGGCCATTGAATATGTGACTAATGTATTAAAGTCTGTTGGCCTAGAACCAAAATTCACGCCTTATACCGCTCAGCGTGGTATGGCTGAGTTTCAAGCGGGTCGTATTGATTTATTAATGCCAATCGGTGAAGACATCAAAGACGTTAAAAAACTCAGTAAACCATTGTTCCATGCGACACCGGGTTTGTGCTTTAGAAAAGATAACTTTATTTCTATTTTGAGTGCGACCCATCGTTTTAAAGGGTTAAAAGTGGGTTATACCGACGGTGCCGTTGTGGTTGGTGATTTGGCAGATGGTGGGGCTAAGATGGTGCCTATCAAAGGCAAAGCAACCATGAAACGTGGTATCGATATGTTGATCGTTAATCGTTTCGACGCGATTTACCATCCTGATCCGGTTAAAGTTTATAACATGGACAGTCCTCACTATAAGAAGATCGCTTGTTCATATTTCTATGGGCACTCCAAAAACGTCTTTATTTCTGCTTCACCGAAGTTGGACGGCGGCAAGTTTGACTCAATTAATAGCGCCTTTACTAAAGCGTTAGAAGAGAAGTCTTACGAGTTCTTCTTTGCCGAGGGTGGTTAATCCATTTAGGTATCAAAACCAGTCAGGTGTAAACATCATTGTTTAAATCTGACTGGTTTTTGTGTTTAAAAAGATGTATCCTGCCGCAGGATGTGGTGGGTTAGACGGCGGTCCTTTATTCAGGGCGTCGTTTTTTGTTCTTTTTCTACCAAATTCCATCAGCTTAAGTGCAGATAATGGCACAGAAGATGGGATCAGGAAAATTGCAAAAATGGAGTGGGGTCCAAATTTTTCAATAGGTTACGGTTTTCAGCTGGTAAAATAGTTACATTCTTATAGTTTCGTAAGGTTTGACGTTTTTCGGATGAGCACTATACTAAAACACTAAATCTAAAAACTCCCGTACGCAGTTATTTTAAAAATTTTGGAGAGTCCATAATGGAGTCAATTAAGAACAGGTTCTTAATCGCAGTATCTTTAATCGTTGTCGTGACCATGTTGTTATCTACCATCATAACGCTGAATGTACAGCGTACAGCTTTGGAGGAAGACAGAGCCTTAAATGTTGGTTTAAGTGTCTCGGCAATGACTGGAGTGATTGGACCTGCGTTATGGGATTTTCAGGATGATATCGTTAGCCAATCCGTTGGAACGGCGTTTAAAAACCCCAATATTTCTAGGGTTGTGGTGAAAGATGCGACTGGTGCGCTGAAATATGGCCTTATTCGCGGCGAAGAAGAGGGGCAGGTCATCGAAGTGGCCGACCTAAGCGGCGCGAGCGATGGCGATGATGAACACCTGTCACAGTATCCGTTAAAATCTTCTGGCGGTGAAGATGCGGGCAAATTAACCATTTTGATCAACGATGACTTAATCGAACATCGATTGAACCAACAGTTATGGGCGGCGCTTATTCAGGGCGGTTCAATTATGGCTTTGGTGATTCTTACTCTGATATTCTCATTACAAAGTCTTATTTTTAGTCATCTTAATACCATTGGTGTGGCCTTTAAAGAAATTGCCGAAGGTGAAGGTGATTTAAGCAAACGCATCGACTACAACAAGAAAAACGAAATTGGTGTGCTGGTTCATTATTTCAACTTGTTTATCAGCAAAATGCATACCGCAGTCTCAGACGTAGACAGCATCTCTCATTCATTAACCTCTGCTTCAGTCGACTTACAACAAATTAATCAAAGTAGTGTGACCAGAGTGGATAACTCTAAGCAAGAAACCACCATGGTGGCGACTGCTGTACATGAACTTTCTACTGCCACTGAAGAAATTGCTCGCAATGCAGGGGCTGCGGCGGATAAAGCCGATGAAGTGAATAAAGAGGCCAACAATACTCGTAACGTGGTTAATAGCACGGTAGAAACCATTGATGGCTTGTCTGATAAGATTAAACATGGTGCAGATGTTATTCACTCACTGCAAAGTGATGTACAAAATATCGTCTCTGTATTAGATGTTATTCGTGGCATTGCCGACCAAACTAACTTGTTGGCATTAAACGCGGCCATTGAAGCGGCGCGTGCTGGTGAACAGGGTCGTGGTTTTGCGGTGGTTGCAGACGAAGTACGAGCACTGGCCAGCAGGACGCAAGACAGTACTACAGAGATTCAAGGTATGATTGAGCGGCTTGAACAAGGTTCAAGCCAGGCGGTTGAAGTCATGGATTCTGGTAACAAAGCCAGTGCGATGGCGGTTGATAAAGCCAGAGAAGCGTTTGCAAGTCTAGATATCATTTCTCAGGGTATCGAAGTTATCAGTGATTTTAGTACTCAAATCGCCACGGCGGTGGCCGAAAGTTCGGAAGTTACCCGCGAAATTAACGTTAACGTGAATAACATCAATGATCTAGCCGAAGAGCTGGTGAGTTGCACCAGTGACTCTAATCAAGCGGGACAAAAGGTTGATAGTGATATTGAATCACTTAAAAACATGCTGTCTAAGTTTAAGCTGTAATATACCTTCAGTTTGAACCATGTCGTAGGATGGGTAGAGCCGAAGGCGAAACCCATATTTATATGCTTGTCTTTGGCTGGTGCGTCACGCGTGGGCATGAAAACCTTGCCCACCCTACGTCATTCCTACTCTGACCATATACCGTTCTGTTAGTGTCAAAACGCCAAACCAACGATGAAATGATGTAGGGTGGTCACGCTTTTTGTGCCCACGCGTGACCTTGCAGTCATAAACAAGCCTTTTTCGAGCATATCCCATGACCCACGGTTCTCTTGGAGACTTTTCACACAGCCTCGCGCAATGCGCACCCAACACCTACATCTTTAGCCGCAATCGAAAAGTACTACCCAGCCCCAACTCAGACTCAACCAATAACTCTCCTTGATGCTTTTGCACAATACCAAAGGCAATAGAAAGCCCCAGTCCGGTACCCGCACCTTTCTCCTTAGTGGTAAAAAACGGTTCGAACAACTTTTTCTTAGTCTCATCAGTCATACCGCAGCCATTGTCTTTAATGGTGATCTCGACCGCCCGGTTAAGCAGCTGACAGCGGATCATCACCTCACCGTGATAGGTAGGGTCTTGCTGTTGTTTTTGCACGATAGCGTCACAGGCGTTGACGATTAAGTTCATAAATACTTGATTGAGTTGGGTGGGATAACACTTAATCTGTGGGCTGGCGTTAAATAGAGTCGTAAACTCGGTGACTTCAAGGTATTTGGTTTGCACTAGCTCAATGGTATCTTGCAGTAAGTCGGTGATTTTAACGGTTTTGCGTTCGGCGTTATCTGGCTGAGTGAAGGTCCACAGGTCCTCAACGATAGTATTGATCCGTTCAGTGCCATTTTTAATGGTGCTTAAGTGTTGATGCAAAACCACAAATCGCTGGCTGATATCCCCTTGGGTGGTTTTATCAATCTCACCGAGGTTAGCCAAAAACTGCTCGACGCTGGTTAATTCGCTGTCGAGGTTGTTGGCGCTGATTTGTAAAAAGGAGGTGGGGTTACTGATTTCGTGAGCAACACCGGCGGTCATGGTGCCCAGTGAGGCCATTTTCTCGGCGTGGGCTAACTGTTGTTGTGCTTCAACGACTTCGCTATTTTTTTGCTCCAATTGCGCGGTGCGTGCGCTTACCTTGTCTTCGAGTTGTAAGTTAAGGGCATGTTCAAAACGCACGGTGCGCCGCTGAATGTGAATTAAGGTGGCAATGGCCAAGGCTAATAGCAGGCTATAAATACCGTAAGCCCACCAGGTTTGCCATGGTGGCGGCAAAATGGTGAGCTTTAAAGATTTGCCTTGTTCATTCCAGTAACCATCTTTATTGCTGGCCTTGATATGCAGAGTATATTGGCCCGGCGATAGGTTGGTATAGGTAGCACGACGATTTTTGGCGGTGGTGACAATCCAGTCTGGGTCTTGGCCTTCGAGTTTATAGGCATATTGATTTTTCATTGGATTGGCAAATTGTAAGGCGGCAAACTCAAATGCAATCAGGTTTTGCTGGTAAGTAAGGGTTAACTGACTTAGTGAGTCAATCGAGCCGGGTAGGGTAAAAGGCAAATCTTCCGCTTGGCTGGCTTTAGAGTCAGCCGCTTTGTGTTTAACCGCCACTGACTGATTGGCGAGTAAAAAGTCGGTTAACACCACCCTTGGTACTTGTTTGTCGTCTGCAATATTATCGGGGAAAAAGCGGTTAAAACCGTTGATACCACCAAAGAAAAGTTCACCATTGGCCGCTTTATAATAAGCTCCACCATTAAATTCATTACTTTGTAGCCCATCGTTGGCATCATAATTTTTAAACACTTCAGTCACCGGATCGAAGCGGCTGAGGCCATTGTTGGTGCTGAGCCACAAATGGCCGCGTTGGCCTTCGAGGATGCCATAAATATAGTCATTAGGCAGTCCTTCTTTTTCGCCATAACGAACAAACGTCGATGTTGCGGGATCGAACTTATTTAAGCCACCAGAAGTGCCCACCCATAAGGTGCCTTGTTTATCTTGATGAAGGGTTTGAACGGCGCTATGACTGAGGCTGTAAGCGTTAAGCAACTGGTTTTTATACACTTTGAACTTGCCTGTTTGGGCATTATATTGGTTGAGTCCATCATTGGTGCCAAGCCAGAGCACGCCGTCTTTATCGACAAGAAACGAACGAATAAAATCATTACTGAGGCTATCGGGGTTATTCGGTTGATGATAAAAACGCTCAACTTGGTTGGTTTTAATATCGAACCTATTTAGACCGTTACCGAATGTGCCAAGCCATAAACTGCCCTCGGGGTCGAGGTATTGTTCAATAATATAATTATCACTGACACTGTTGGGGTTGGCGGGGTCATTGATAAAGCGAGTATTTTCTCCCGTTTGCGGATTGAATTTATTGAGTCCGCCGCCAAAGGTGGCAATCCACATCATGCCCTTAGGGTTACCGACGATGGATTGAATATTGTTGTGGCTCAAACTGTTGGGATTGGTGGGGTCGTGTTTGAAGTGAGTAAAACGTCCGCTTTGGCGGTCTAATCGATTGAGTCCGCCGCCAGCGGTGCCAACCCAAAGAGTTTTATTAGCCCCTGTTTGGCTGTGAAAAAATGCCCGAATGCCATTATGACTAAGGCTATAAGGGTCTGATGGTTGTTTTTTGAAATGAACAAAATGTTCTTGCTCACTATTGTACTTGTTGATACCTGCGGCGACGGTGCCAATCCATAGTAGGCCATTGGCATCTTTATAAGGGGGAGAAACCCGGTTATCACTGAGACTGTGTGGGTCGGCGGGTTGATGGCTAAAGCGCTCGAAACGTTGTTGCTGAATATTAAAGCGATTTAGTCCACCGCCATAAGTGCCTAATAATAATTGATCTTTGCCGTCACTGGTGATTGATAAGACTTTATCATGACTGATGCTGTGAGGGTTGTCTGGCTGGTGTTTGAAATGGCTGAACTTGGCGCTATTAGTATCAAAGCGATTGAGTCCGCCGCCCCATGTGCCAACCCAGAGGATATCCTGTTCTTCTGGGCTTTCAAAAAGGGCATAAACACTGTTATGGCTAAGGCTATCAGGATTATTGGGCTGATGTTTAAAATGTTCAAAGCCCTCTGTTTTGCGATCAAACAGATTTAAACCGCCGCCCACGGTACCGACCCAAAAGCGTTTTTGACTGTCTTGGTAAATGGCGCGAATTCTATTATGGCTGATACTGTTAGGTTGCTTGGGATCGTGAGTGAAGCGTTTAAAACGCTGGGCTTTGGGGTCAAATTGATTAAGCCCGCCGCCATTGGTGCCGACCCAAAGCACGCCATTATCGTCTTCGAAAATAGATCGAACATCATCATGACCCAGGCTATGTGGGTCTAGCGGATGATGTCGGTAGCGGACAAAACGTTCGGTGCCCCGATCAAACAAATTTAAACCACCGCCATTGGTGCCTACCCAAAGATTATTTTTTGCATCTTCATAGATAAAACGGACCAAGTTGCGTGAGATGGAATGAGGGTTTTGTGGGTCGTGGCGAAAAACCTTAAATTCGTAGCCATCATAGCGATTAAGGCCATCTTCGGTGCCAAACCACATAAATCCCTTGCTGTCTTGCAGGGTAGCAAAGACAGAACTTTGCGATAAGCCATGATCAATGGTCAGGTGTTCGAAGCGAGTGGCCGGGCCTGATGCCCATAGGGTTGGGGCGTAAAACCCCAAAGTGATGAATAAGGTGATCAGCAGGGTAATAATTAGGCGCATGGTTTTTCAGCTGCTTATGTAAACGAACATTATTAGGGTTTAAGGATAGCACTATATCCATGACAATTCTGCCCAGTTGCGGCGAGGGTCGACAATTAAGTGAGCCAGGAAGTTTATTGCAAAACCAGCAGAATTTTAATTCTATTATCTCGGTATATGGGGTTGTAAATTTGATGTACCGACGAGGGCAATAGGCTGGTTTTTAACGCTAAAGCTGTAAAACTAAAACTTGTTGTGCAATAGGTTCATGCTTATCGACAAAGTGAGCACAATAATGGCATTGCTGCGGTTTTTTGGATATGAAAAAGTTACACTCAATTAACGATTGATTAATTTCTGCTTAATCACAGGTTGATTATTGGTGCATTTTTGCTTCTTTGTATCCGAAACCATCAAAATAACAGCTTATTATGGCAAAATTCCGTCAAATCGTCATTTAGCACTGTTTTATTTGCTCAAGAGATCGTACACTTTTCAAGCAAACTAAATCATGGTGGTTTTTAGCACATGGTTTTAACACTGGTGGCACCAGTTTGGTGTCGAAATTCATCAGCTAACAATAAAAATATAGCTATAGGAAATAAGTAATGAAAAGATTCGTACTACGATTCAGAGCGAAAATGACAACGTTGTCATTTTCACTGCCAACTCAGCCTTTGCTGGTGTTGGTTTTACTTTTAGTCTCAAGCATGGTCACTTCTGCTCATGCCAGCTCTTTTTTGGTTAAAGAAACCATTTGGGCGCGTTCTTATATCGATGTTTGTTGGGAGAATCCTTCTGTTAGTAATGCCACTGAACGTCAGTGGGTTGAAAATGCCGCCAATAATAGCTGGGCGAGATATTCTGATATTGAGTTTATCGGTTGGCAAATGTGCCAAACCCGTTCAAAAGGCATCAGAATTAATATTAATGACCAAAAGCCTTTTAGCAAAGGTTTGGGTACCAGTGTCAATGGTAAACACAACGGCGTACAACTTAACTTCACTTTTGCCAACTGGACTGCGGATGTTTGTGTCGCCAATATCAACGCCCAAACCAAACAAGCGTGTATTGAAACGTTAACGGTTCATGAATTTGGCCATGCGTTGGGTTTTGCCCATGAATACAGTGGCTCGGCTGGCAGCTGTGATATCGTTGCACAGGGACAAGTAGGCAATCGCAGCAATGGCGATTGGGATCAGAATTCAGTGATGAACTATTGCAATAGCACATACCTCGGTTCAGGTAACCTCAGTGACGGTGATATTGCTATGGTCCAACATTATTATGGCGACGGTCAGCAGAAAAAGCTGTCGTTTATTGTTGATAGCCAAGTGGATCCGCAGTCGAGCATTAACTTCAGTACCGCCGATACCTGTAGCATGGGTGGTTATGTGGATACTTATAGCGATGATTATTATGCCAATGAAAATACCTATGTGCCGCAAAGCACCTTGAGCAAAAATGATTTGCTCGGTGAATATCGTCAAACAGGCCATTTTAACAATAGCCCGTTGTATACCCACCTAGACCCGACCAAACCTTTTTATATTTACCAGCGACGCACCAATGAATGGGTGATTGACCACAACAAATTTAATGACCAGGGCACCGATGAACTGGCCATTAGCGCCGCCGATGGCCAATTACCTTGGTTGGCGGGCAGCTGGAACCATGATATTACCGTAGTCAGCAATAGTGGTAGCGAGGCCTGTGGCGCATTAGTGAAATTGTCTGACGGCGTCAGCTGGATTGAAAAAGATAAATATCAACAAGTTATCCATGCTTATGTTGAAGCGCCAACCCCACCGTCAGGTAAGCTGACATTATTAGATGATAGCCGCAATATTCAGCTCATCATCGACGTCGCGACAAATACCATTTCTGATCAGGTGCACAACCGTAGTCGAATTGATTTTCGCAGCACCATTCGTTCTGTCCAAAGCGTTAATGGCTCAACCACGCCAACCCATATTGAATATGGTCATGCGGCTTGCCCGGATGTCGCGGGTAATTAAGACCATTGAGTTATCGAATATAAATAGCCTAATAGGCCATAAAGCAGAAATAAATTTTTGGAGTAACGAAGAATGAAGATACATTTTTTATTATTATTATCAATGATATACAGTCAAGGGGTGGCGGCGACATTGGCGTCTGACCCTGAAAATGATGTTATTAACAGCAACTTAAGCCGTGACTTTGTCACTAACACCAATGCCTGGTCACATGCTTATATCGACGTTTGCTGGCAGCCACAAACGCTGCCTGAGGGAGAAACCCAAGCCGATTGGGATACCGCAAAACACTGGGCCAAAACCGCAGTAGCCAATAGCTGGATGCGTTATTCGAATCTCGAATTTGTCGGTTGGGATGCCTGTACCAGTCAATCGACCGGTTTACGCCTTAGTGTTGCTGATGCACAGCCTGTGACTACCTCTGGGGTGGATGCATCTGGTGCTCGATATAGTGATATCAGCCTTAACTTTTCTTTTAAGCAATGGGTTACTACACTTTGTCCGCAATACCTTGGCGACTATCAAAAAGAACTGTGTATTAAGTCTATGGCGGTACATGAGTTTGGTCATGCATTGGGTTTTGTTGATGAAGACAATACCGTCGGTATCGCTAACCGTACCACCGGCGTTAAAGACAAGGCATCAATCATGAATTACCATGGCAACAACTATGTTAACGATACCTATTACGAGTATGGTGAACTGAGTGTTGGTGATATTGAAATGATACGCCACTATTATAAGCTTAGCGGTTTGCATACCAATGGTTTTTTCATTGAAAACAGAACCAGCATTGGCGCATATAGTAACTTTGGTTACAGTGCTGATACCTTTTGCACCGCAGAAAACCTCACTGGTACGGTGACGGCAATGGCATTATTTGGTGAGTATAAGCTGGTTGGTCAGTTAAACCACAGCCCGCTATATCAAAATACCGATATGCAAAAACCTTATTACGCCTACCAGCGTAGCAATGGTTATTGGGTGATTGATGCCAATATCTATGATGAAATGGGCACTGATGAATTGGCCATATCTGACAAAGCGGGCGATTTACCTTGGTTGCTCGATTGGAATCATGATATTAGGGCGACCAACAGCCACTTCTTGAAAGTCGATAACGATGCCAATTATATGTATAGTGGTGAATATTATTGGGTGGATATGTATCGCGGTTATCCGGTTTATATCGGCAATAAAGGTTACTTGTTTAAGAGTCACGATAGAAATAAGTGGGTATTGAGTAAAAGCTTCACTGAATCTGGCCAGGACATCTTGTCAGAGCATCTTATGGTGGGTTTGCAACAACCTTGGAATGCATTTATCGCCTACGAAAACTACTCAGAGACCGGTGAGTTGGCAAAATATGATTGGGTTTTCAATAGCAATGGTTATGTTAGAGCCAAGGCCGAAAACAAAGGTGATTGTGGTGAGTTATTTAAGTCAGAGGATGGCGTGACTTGGATTGAGAGAAATATCAGTAACGACATCGTTAATACTTATACTAAAGACAACTTACAGACCACCCACTGGCGTTTGTCACTGGTAGATGAGACCAGCAATATTGCCATCACCATTGATTTACAAACCGGTTTAATCACCGAAAACGTGATTGGCCAACAGCGAATTGGTTTTCGTAATCATATGCAAACCCCGGCCAAAGGCAGCCAGAGCAGTTCTCAAGTGAGTTATATTGATTTCGGTCATGATGCTTGCCCAGAGAACCCATTGTCACCTGGCGGTGGTGGTGGCCAACTGCCGCCCTAGGGTGTGGTATGGCTGTCGTATGGTTTTGTGTAAATAAGCGGGCATGTATGCCCGCTTTTTGATCAAGCCCTACTACGGTCAAGTTGAGTCGATTTAACCAAAAGGCAACGCAAAGTCTCTCAGCAACAAGATATTATGTTCAGCTTGTTGTATAGCAACCAATGCTTCTTCACTATTTTCGTTGTTAAGATGTGTTTTGGCTTCAGCGAGATTGTTTATCGCTGTCGTAAATAGGTCTTCATTGTCGTACTTAGGTTTTGTCGATGTTGCAGGCGAACTGGTTGTTTTCAAAGCAACAAGCGATTCTTCTGGTCCAGGATTTATTTCATTATCCTTCTTCCATCTCAGTAACGTAATTCTTGGTAATTTTGGGATAAGGTCATAAACACACGGTTGGATTAAAAAGCGACGGTCCATATATCCCTTCACAAAGCGGTCTAATCCTTCAATCAATCCTACATTTTCTTGTTCAACAAATCTAAGTGCTAGCTGTAATAATTCTGCTCTTATCTTTATTCTATCGTTGAGTAACGCTTGTGGTATCGGTGTGTTAGAACAGGCAAGGATATGTTCTGATAACCAATGATCATTAGACATTTGAAATGCTCCTTAATGCATTTTGTACAGTTTCAGGTAGGGTGGTGAGACAAAAAACTTTGTGTTGACCACCTCGACCTGGTTCAAGTGTAAAGGGCCAGTTTTCACGAATGCTTTTTCTTTGCACCGTTCGTTTTGAGCAATCAAGCGCTATTGCGAGCTGGCTAATCCTGATTTTTGTTGGCGTTTTCATTGGAGTTGTCATTAGCAATTACACCGCTATCTTTTCATTTGTTTGTTTTGCTTCGCCTTTCATGTGTTATGCCTTTATTATTTTTTAACTGTTATTTTTAGGGGGTGGTCAATGTTGTTAGATCACAAATGTATATTTAAAGACACATTTGAGTGTTGGTAAAACTATCACAAAATGTGTATTTAAGTCTACATGTTTTGTGACCATTTTATTCTCACTAGGAATTAATGTAGGCGTGTTGATGATTTGGAGGGAGCAACCGTAGTAGTATTAAGCTTGGTGTTAAATCCTATGATGATAAAAATAAGGGCAATTTTAATGACGAACCTTAATGAAATATTTATAGTGAACGCACGATTTTTGCGTGGGGTTTTAGGTTTAAACAATAATCAAATTGCCAATACTGCGACTTCACGAGGTTATAATCTCAGCCGTTCATATGTTGGCAAAGTGTTGGATGCCAAGCATATCGTCAATATTGGTTTAGACAAGGTGGCGGCGTTTTGTGCGGGTTTAGGTCAACGACCTGTTGATATGTTTAACCCATTGGGTTTTGCCGATGGTAAACCTCAGGGTATAACGCATTTATTAGATGAAGATGTACTGGATGAAAGCATTGCCCACGTTGAAATGGTGATGGCGCAAATGGAGATTGTTGACTCAGCATTTAAGCACCGAGCGATTACGATAGTGTATGCGCATAAAATGAAAGGTGATGATATCGAGAGCGTGCGCGGCGCACTTAAGTCGCTGCTAAAAGATGATTTATAACAGATAAGTTTATCGGGTTTTCACGTCTGTTGTTGCTTGGTTATCCTGGGTGATGGTGTTGATCAGCTGCTGTGCTTCCAAATCTATGGTAATAAATTCAGCCATTTTTTTCCCTATGCGCCATGTCTTTGTCGTGGATGAGGTGCAATCGTTTAGATAAGAGTGTCACGGCCTTTGAATCGAATTCAGGTCTGACTTTCATTTTAAAGACAAACGATTTGAATAGCGTCATACCAATGCCGACTGCTGCCAAAATGATGATTGTTGCTATGGTCACTTCCATTGCGAAGCTCCTTTTTTAATGTATGTTATAAGAGGATAGAGGCAAACTAAAACAAGCAGATTATTAAGGGCGGGTGCCATGGTTTGATATATATTGGTTGAATGCACCAGCTCAAAGTAATGGTAGTCAATAAAGCGAAAAACTTGCAATAGGTCACCACATAAGCTTAAAAAAATCGCCCCACCTGCTTGGTACTGGTAAATGAGTTTTTTCGTCCAAGCAGTGTAAATGACTGCCATATAAAGAACATTCCAAAGCACCCAAATAACATGCCGCCATACGCCATTGGTATCAAATAGTCTTACATCGCAGGCAGTAGAAAATCCAATATAATAAAAAAAAGTGGTTATGCCAGTTAAAATCACCCAATTTCTATTTTTGGCTGATAGCGCAAGGGCAAAGGCGATAATGAGCACACATAAATGGTAATTATCGGTAGCCCGTAAAAAAGGATTTAAATCACACTGCACAATTTTGTCTCTTATTATTTGAGTTTTTAAAATTATTGGGGTGGTTTTAACCCATCATCACCGCCACCAACAACAATAAGCATCTCATATTCCATTTGTTGCTGCTCTTTGGCGTTATCTGACTGCTCATATGTTTCCTCTGCATCGTCTTCACCCGCATAGCAACTGCCAACAAGTGCGCAAGAAAGTAAAAGGCTTGTTAAACAGGGCATTATTTTTTTATTTATCATGTATGCATCCTAAATATTGTTTGACCGACGAAAGGTTAGCACGCTGTTAAAAAAATTGACTAAAACTCATGGCCGTTAACAGCAGTGAAACATTTAACCTTGTTTGAAACTGTAAAGCAAGCACATCGGGAACATTTTCAATATTTAGCACTGCTATTGAAAGTATGGATCGGTTTAAGCCGGAACACAGGTAGTATTATTAAATGGTTTAGTGTTTAATTCGATGAAGATATAAGCCAAGGCAATGTTAATGACGGATCTTAATGAAATATTTATAGTCAACGCTCGACTTTTACGTGGGGTTTTAGGTTTAAATAATAATCAAATTGCCAATACGGCCACTTCACGGGGTTATAATCTTAGTCGTTCCTATGTTGGAAAGGTGTTGGATGCCAAGCATATCGTCAATATTGGTTTAGATAAGGTGGCGGCGTTTTGCGCGGGCTTAGGTCAGCGACCCGTTGATATGTTCAACCCATTGGGTTTTACCGATGGCAAACCACAGGGTATAACGCATTTATTGGATGAAGATGTGCTTGATGAAAGTATCGCCCACGTTGAAATGGTGATGGAACAAATGGAAGTTGTTGACCCAACCTTTAAACATCGAGCGATTACGATTGTTTATGCCCACAAAATGAAAGGTGGTGATATTGCTAACGTGCGTCATGAACTTAAGCTACTACTACAAGATGATTAATCACCTGTGTATTTCACTCTTTTTTTATCTGTACTATAAGTGGATAGAGGCAAACTAAAACCAACAGGTTATTAAGAGCGGGAGCCATGGTCTGATACATATTGGTTGAATGCGTCAGCTCAAAATAGTGATAGTCAATAAAGCGAAAAACCTGCAACAGGTCACTACACAGGCTTAAAAAAATGGCCCCACCTGCTTGGTATTGATAGATGAGGTTTTTCGTCCAAGCAGTGTAAATCACTGACATATAAAGAATATCCCAAAGGACCCAGACTACATGCCGCCACACGCCATTGGTATCAAATAGTCTTACATCGCAGGCGGTTACAAATCCAATATAATAAAAAAAAGTGGTTATGCCAGTGAAAATAGCCCACTTTTTATTTTTAACAGATAGTGCAAGGCCAAGCGCTATGATGATCGTACATAGGTGATAATTATCGATAGCCCGTAAGAATGGATTTAAATCACACTGCACAATATTTTCTCTTATTTTTATTTATCATGGTTGTATCCTGAAATATTGTTTTTGATCGGCTAAACGTTATCGCATAGTGAAAAACTGGTCGTAGTTCAAGCTCGTTAGCAGTAGTGAAACATTTAATATCGTTTGAGGCTATAAAGCAAGAGGGGTGGGAAAATCTTGTGTGATTTAGTGCTTATATTAAAACTATAGCACTTACTTGTAGCCCATTGGGTTGCAGAGGATAAGATGAAATTCATTAAAAATGTGGCGTTCGGCCATTATTGATAGCTGGCCTTCTCAATTATACAAAACGATTTTACCTTAAAGCAATCCTAAATCAATAAAAAAATCTTCACCCTACGCTTTTTTTTCAAGTTTGAATATTTTTGTTCCATAGATTAAATTAATTTCATTATTTTAGCCTATGCTCTATTAAGGAATCATCAGTAAATAACATCCGAAACTGACTGGTCTCTTTACCGAGGCGTCGGACCGCCTGTTTCAGCGTTAGGCAAAGCGTTGTATAGAACGACTATACGCCCCTTTTCCTGCCTTGAAACAGAATAAATATCCTGCCTCAGTTTCGGATCTTATTTAATTCCGCTTCCTAAACCAGCTGTCATACAGTCACGATTCATTCTTAGCGAAGGAATATACGATGAAAATCAAATTAATTTTACCCTTGTTGATGTTTACGCTACCCTTGCTGGCGAAAGCCGCAGGTGAGCCGATGTTAACGGGTAAATGGGCACTTAACCAAACGCCTGTTACCGCCATCGCAGAAAAATCGATTAAAGTTCGCATGACCGATGAAGACGTGGTCGCACTTTATGATAGGTTTGCTGAGCATTATGGTGACTTTATGACTGGTGCCAAAACACGCGAAGTGGATTTTGAATTTCTGATGACTGAGCAAAACAGCAAGACGGCTTTTCAGCTCCATTATTTATTAGAGTTGGCGGTCAATAAAGGTTTAACCATGACTGCATTTGCAGATTTTGGTCTTATCCAGAACAAAAAAGGCAACGTCCATTATGATATGGAGGTCAGTCCACATCTGGCCAGCCCATATTTATTGTTTAGTAGTCTTAGCGACGAAGGGAGGATGAGTTTTGTTACCAAAGATTTGATTAATCAAGGGTTTCGACGAAACGATATTGCCATTATAAACGCACACTGGCAGCAAAATGATATTAAAGAAATCATCGGACGACAAGTTTTTATTCTAACCAAACAAGACTTACCCATACGCAAACAAATCATTTCTTTCGATCCCAAACTTGATGATGACGATGTTATTGATTATTTTCAGTTATCGGATTATAAACGCAAATACATCAATCACCATGCTTGGCGAAATTGGGGCCTGACTTTGCTGGCCAAACTGGATCCTCAACGTCAACAAATGTTAAAAGATTTTTTAGTTGAATCACAGTCTGCCAGTGGCGGTATGAGTCCATTAAGCAAAGAAGATATAAAAAGATTTATCGCCATGTGGGCCAAAGAATCAAGCCCTGAGCAATTAGAACAAGAAGTAAAAGAGCTCAGCAAAAAATACAATATGGAAGATTTGTAATAGTCGATGCAAATAAAGCAACACCGAGTCGCCGATAGGCAGGCCGGATCTATGTTGCTATAGCGACAGTCCGGCTCATTTATCCTTCATTCAATGTCTGTTGGCTTTGGGTGACCTCATCAACAGCTAGGTGGCCTATTTGTGTATGATTTACACTTACTTTCAAAATTATGGTACTTGTTATAATAGGCCCATAGGCCTTGCTGGGGCTACTCACAACCTACATCGCCGCCCGGCGCTCTTTTGCGCTTTGAAGCGCATTTATCGGTTTACTGTCTTTAAGTGTAGAAAAGTGAATCAGCCAAAATACCGCAGCGCCTACTAATCCGGTAGACAGGGTGATCAAAAACCAGAAAAAGGAGCCGAGAAACCATAGCTTTTGCTCGCATTTTTTAATCTGTTCTGCCTCATGAAAAACACCAAATGCAAGAACCAACTGTACAAATGCCATAAATGCGGTGCTGATAATAAACCAAGGGGTAAAACCAGTATCAAAGTTCATTTTTATTCCTGTTGTTATTCAGTGGGTCAGGGCTTTGCAGACCCACTTAGTTCGTATTTATAAAAGTATTGTCAATTTAGCATCGCAGATTAACAGATTTGTCTTAGTGTGCAAATATATCGATTAGAGCTTGTCTGTACGCAACTTGTTCTGTAATCATTAAAACAAGTATTACCAACAGCGAATTCAATATTGTAATATGAGCCATAGTTTCTGAAGGTCGTTTGCGATGCTGAGGTGTTAAATGTAAAGTTGCCAACAAACCCTTTCTGATTATCTGGAATTTGATTTCCTGAGGAATCAAATGCACTACCCGCTACAACATTGAACGTATCGCCAGAGGGAGAGATAACTACTTGTAAATAACCTGAGTCGGAAAAGCTTATTGTTTGAGGGATTGTCAGCCAAGCCGATGAAACCGAAGCAGGTCCCACTGAAACACTGGCAAATTGCGCAAATGAATTCCAAGCGTTAAGGGCATTTTGAGCATTGGGGTAGTAGTTAACCATTCGATCAAACACTTGCTTCCTCAAGGAAGATGTTGTCATAAATTCATATGGCGTGGTTTCTCCCGTACCAGACTCCGCAGAAGAGGTCAGCCAGGAATCAGCTTTACCCAACCCTCCTTCCGAACCTGAGTAGTTCATGGTTGTTACTTCCTTAAGCAATTCGTTGATGACATTTGGATTACTACTTAATGAATTTAGGAATTGCTGTCGGTAGCTAAAAAACTCTGTCAAAGTGCTATCTATGTTGGGTGCGATGTTTTTTTTCCACAACTTGGTATAAAACGTCATCTTACCCGACTCCTCTCGCTCTGCAATAAACCATTCATAGAGATATGCTCTTTGCGATTGAAAATCTATAACAAGGTAGTTGTTCTCGATTGTCTGCCTTTTTACTTTGGATTCGACCTGACTTATCGAACAATTATCACAATAAATCACTTGTGCAGCTTTAGATTCAAAAGTTAGTGTCGCTGATATATATAATAAAGCGACCAGAAAGTATTTCATTCAGTTGTTTCCTTTATGATGGTTTCAAATTGTTATTACGTTGTTTGCTGCTAAAATGTTCAGAATAAATCGGGGCACATAGTACTGTAAATATAGGAAAAAAACTTGTGCCTATGAGACAAAAACATTAGCGCATGGGACAAAGTGAGGTTACGAAGGCGGGTTGTTGTATAAATATTATTCGGTAAGCTAAAGTAAGCCTGAAATTTAGCCAAAACATGAGGGTTGGGAAATCAGAGGATAATCGTTTTTATGATGCGCATGACAACGAAGTGTCGCATCATTTCTACAGTGTTTTATCAATGAATCATTCTTTAACGAAGGGTATAGAGAAAAGTTAAGATTAGGCACGTGATTTTATTGTTTTTATTGGTCAATATCGTGTGCCGTTCCTTTCTACTCGCGTTCTTTCCATGTTGGTTAGATAACCTTATAACATTCCGGGTTTGGTCAATCATCCTTGTGTTCACTTTCACTTTTGTTCGGTTGTGGTTGGCTTACGCATGAACCACTATTCAATTAAATGCTGGCCGTAAATCGTCATTAATGGTGCGCATTGCGCACCCTACGTCGCAAAACATTAAGAGCAGGCAGGTGATTTTATTATTTTTATTGGTCATTACCACGTGCCTTTCCTTTCAACTTGCTGCCTATCCTTGTCGTTCACTTTCACTTCACTTTTACGCTGTTTGGCTGACATATTATGCAAATAGCATGTCGGCCATATTCTCTTAATCGCTGTGACGATTTATAACTGTTCTAGCTTCCATAGTTGGCCATCAGCAGGATCATCGCATGAGGCCATAAATGCTGCGCCGCTGAGAGTTGCATTGGCATCGAAGTTGTTGCCTTCTAAACATTTGGCTTGACCTCGATGTAAGGTCTTTAATAACACATAACCGTCACCGTAAGGTTCCATCCACCATAACTGTCCGGAAGTTGACTGATAACAAGGAGCCATAAATGCAGCGCCTCTAAGGGTCGCATTTGGCGAAACCCGATTTCCGTGAAGACAATAGTCATCACCCATGAAATCGGTTTTGAGCAGAAAGAAACCAGGTTTCTGTGCCGCTTCGATATTAAAAAGTTGCCCAGCGAATTCAATACAACTGGACATAAAAGCAGAACCACCTAACGTAGATTCCGGGGCAAAACGGTTACCGTCAAGACAATTATCTTCGCCTTGATATGCGGTTTTTAATAAATACTGACCTTCACTGATATCGGCTTGAATAAACGAAGCACCTGCCAGCGTGGTTAAAAATGTGGCCAAAAACATAGCCAATAACAGCAGTGGTCTGTGCGCAAATCGATTAAAAGCGTTCATATTATGCCCTTCAAGTCGTTGCTGTTATTGTTGCTATATCGGTTAATATCGATTGTTTATGGTGATTTAACGTCAACCGGGATTAAAAAACCAATTTCGCCGCTAGGCCGCTAAACTCAAGTGACTCAACTGTACGGGGATTTTTTAAGCAAGGGAATATGGTAGCGCCAGGTTGGGGTTAAAGTACTAAGCTTTGCGGTGATTTTGCTATTTTTCGGCGTAAAATCTACGGTTAAGACTTTTTAGCCTGCTTCGAAAACTTGGTTGGGGTGATATCGTATTGGGCTCTGAAGCATTTGGTGAAATAAGAACCAGAACTAAAGCCACAATTAAAGGCGGCTTCGCTGACTGAACGTCCTGCTTCTAATAATGCTTTGGCTTTACTGAGGCGGTAATTCCTTAAATACTCTTGGAAGTTATAATCAGCCACGGCTTTGAGTTTGCGTTGCAGCTGGCTTTCACTCATACCGATTAAACGACAAAAACCATTGAGCTTTAATTCACTGTCTTGATAGTGCTCTTCAATCAGCGATTTAAATTTGGCCAAAAATTCATTGTCTTTGCTGTCGATCATCTCAGTGACATTATCGAGGTTGTTGGTTGGCTCGTGTAATTGCTGGTTGATATTTTGTGCCAGCAAGCGACGGATCTTAAGCAGGTTTTTGGTCCTTAACAATAACTCCTCGGCAGAAAATGGTTTGGCAATATAATCATCGGTGAGTTTCTCCCAGCCTTTCATTCGGTTATCGGCATCGGCACTGGCGGTGAGCAGTATGATTGGAATGTGGCTGGTGCTTGGATGGTTTTTAACCTCGGCACATAACTCAAAACCGTCTTTTTTCGGCATCATCACATCACTGATAATTAAATCTGGAATATGTTTGAGCGCTTCTTCAATGCCTTGTTCACCATTTTCAGCCAGCAATACATTATATTCATCATTGAATAAACTGGCCAAATAAGTGCGTAACTCGTCGTTGTCTTCAACAATTAACACGTTGGTGACGGCTGAGTTGATTTGATTGTTTACTGACGCCAATGTTGCTGCAACCGCGCTAGGTTGAAGGCTGTCATCAGCGTTATTTTTGCTAATGCTGAGCAGTTCTTGTTCAATCGGTTCTGGATCAATCTCGCCTAGGCTGTATTCACTGTCACGGCCATTATCGGCATCAAACCCGCCTGGTTCGCTGCTCATTGGCAGAGTGACGGTAAAGGTTGTGCCGACGTTTAACTGACTTTGAACAGATAAAGTGCCTTTGTTTTGTTCGACCAAATCTTTCACCAAGGCTAAACCTATGCCTGTGCCCTGAATTGCCTCATCATGATCATCTGTAAAACGGGTGTAACGATTGAAGATGGTGGCCAAATCGGATTCGCTGATACCAAAACCGCCATCGGCCACGGCGACTGATACTCGGTGATCGCCGGGGTTTTGCTGGTGATGAAAAGTAAAACTAATGGTGATCTTTGAGTTGTCGCCAGAATATTTGGCGGCATTAGAAAGCAGGTTGGCGAAGATTTTTTCTAATGAATCCGGCAAAGCCAATATTCTGACCGGGCGGGCACCCACCACATCCAAAGAAATGCCTTTGGTATCCAAAACGCTAACAAATGATTGACTGATAAAGGATATCACTTCATCAAGCGGGTAAATTTTTGCCTGAGCCTGACTAAGGTGATTGTATTTGGATAAATCTAGTAGTTGATCGACCATTCGTGATAGGCGGTGGGCGTTACGTATCACCAGGTTAAAGGTGGCTTGTCTTTGTTGATCGGACTCACTGGCGAGCATTTTTTGAATCGGCCCGAGTATCAGGGTTAAAGGGGTGCGAAACTCATGGGAAACGTTGACAAAAAACAGTTCTTTTTTCGCCAATAAGGCTTCTATGACGGTCTTTTGTTGCGAGATTTCGCCTGCTTGCAGGGTGATCTTTTCGGTTCGTTGCTGAACTTTATCTTCGAGTCTAATATTTTGCTGTTGAATTCGGTAGGTATAGAACTGCACAATCAGATGAATACTAAACATTAAGCAGGCAGAATAAATTATCCAGGTCCACCAGCTTGACCACCAGGGTGTGGCGATCGAAAAAGACAATAATTGCTGCTGCTCGCTCCAAACCCCTTCGTTATTACTGCTTTTGGCCATTAGAGTGTACTGGCCCGGTGGCAAATGGCGGTATCTGAATCGGCGTTCATTGGCACCGGTATTGACCCATTGATTATCAAAACCAATGAGTTGATGGGCATATTGATTTTTTTGTGGCGCAACATAATGTAACGCGGTTAAGCCAAAACTAAGGTCGTTTTGTTGGTAGGGGAGGTTCAGAGTGTCGCTGACTTTACCGTAGTCTTTGTTATAAACGTGATCATAACTTTGATCATGAATGGTTAAATCGCTGATAACGGTGAGTGGGGCGACGTTGTTCTTGGCGATGTCTTTGGGGTAAAAGGCATTGAAGCCATTCACGCCGCCAAAAAACAACGGATTTTGCGGGCCTTTATTAAATGCTGCAACGGTAAAGTCCATGTCTTGAATACCATGTTCGGTGGTGTAGTGTTCGACCGCCAAAGTTGAGAGATTGACGCGATTAATCCCTTTAGCTGTCGACATCCACAGATACTCTTGATCGGATAGCAGACCATAAACCACATTATCTGATAGGCCATTTTCTTTGCTGCTCTTTTTACTGCTGTTTTTACTGCTCTTTTTACTGAGTAATGTTTGTTGCCCGTCAGCAATTCGGTGCACACCATAGGTGGTGGCAATCCAAACGGTGTTATGGCTGTCTTGGTGGATTGCAGTGACATAGTGGCCTTGTTTTTTCGGCTGTTGTTGCTGATTAAGCAGCTCAAAGCTGGCTAATGCTGGTTTCCCTAACCCGCTACCTAGGGTGTTAACGCCGCTAAGGGTCCCTATCCAAATGGTGCCAAGATGGTCTTGGATGATACTGTTGACCCTGTTGTTTTTGAGGCCATTGGCGCTTTTGTTGGCTTTAAAATGGGCTAATGGTTTAAGTTGAGCATCAAATTGATAAAGGCCGTTACTATAAGTGCCCATCCATATGGCGTCTTGTTGGTCCTGAAGGATTGAATAAACAATATTATGCGCCGAAAAATGGCCAAGATCGCTAGTTGATGAATATCGACTGAAATGGCCACTGTCGGGATGAAAAATATTTAACCCATCCATAGTGCCAACGAGGATTTTTCCGTCGCGGGTTTGGGCCAATGACATCACCCGATTGTTGCTGATACTATGGGAGTTTTTCGGGTCATGGATGTATTTGCTGCATTGTTGGCCATCGCTGCTGATTTTACTGAGGCCACCGGCGTAACTGCCGAGCCAGGTATTATTATCGCTGTCTTGAAGCACCGCATAAATTTTATTGTTGCCCATGCAGTCGGGATATTGTTGATGAAAATTGAAGTGGCCAAAATTGAGTGAAGCGATGGTCAGTTTGTTTAACCCGTCGCTGTGGGTGCCTGTCCATAACACCCCGGAATGGTCAATATGTAAGGTGTTGATTCGGTTATCACCCGAACTGTTTGGGTCATAAGGGTTGTGCTTAAACTGGTTCAGCTGGCCGTCAGATTGACGGATGCGAAATAAGCCATCATCATCGGTGCCTAACCAGATATTATCCGAGTCGGTTCGAACACTGGTGATTTGGGTTTTTTTCAGCTGGTTTTGCTGTGCTGGCGACAACGGCGTCGGCAATAACTGTGATGATAATAGATTATAGTGAAAAAGCCCTTCTTTGTTGGTGGCCAACCACAGTGATTGACCCTTTTTATCTGCTGTGACTGAGCGAATTCTGCCCGGTAGTGTCAGCATCAATTCGCCGCTTAAGCTCGTTTGGTTGTCTAACTGGGTCAGCGCACTGGTGGGGATTTTAAATAGACGTTGATCAGCGACAAGCCAAAAAAAGGAATTTTGCTGTTGGCCTGTTTTGAGTTGTGTTGCTTGATTTGCTGATTGGTGTGACGAAAGCGCCAATTGGGTGTGTTTGAGGGTAAAGGTCTCGGTTGGGGTGGTAATGGTATCAATGACGATACTTTTGCCTGTGGTGATATCGAAGATTCGCAGCCCTACGGTGCTACCCAGCGCCAGCAAGTGTTGATTTATCTGGCCGATGGCCAAAATGGACAGTGCTTTGCGATCGCTTTGTTTGAATGAGTAGCGAGTAATGGTGGAAGTATTGGTATCAAGCACATTTAAATCACCATTAATCAGGCCAATCCACAATTGATTGTTTTGATGGTGAAAAAGGAGGCTCCAGACTCGCCCGCCAGAAAGCGATTGCGGGTTTTGCTCATTATATTGAAAAATTTGATTTTGATAACCATCATAGCGATTTAACCCGCTATCTGTGCCGATCCACAAATAACCCTGAGCATCCTGAGTGATGGCATGAACGGTGGTATTTGACAATCCCTGCTTAATTGAAATCGGTTCAAAGTGGGCCGCTAAAGGCAAAGACCAGCCATTTTTTAGTGTAACCAGCGTCATGAAGATAAAAATCAACGCTTGTGTGACCCTGTTAATTACTGCTGCCATCGCTAATCTTAAACCTTGGCAAGCATTCTGATTGGTACATCAAGTTTCATCTACAGTCCTAGTCAATAGTTACAATTATCTTTAGTATACGCTAAATATGCGCCATAAACAGCCACATAAATAGCCGAATAAAACGCATATTTATGTAACTATTTAAAATGATCTTTAGTAACTATTCAGCGCACTCATCTTTCGCAGCATAACGGCGTTATTTTCATACTCAAACAGTTACATTTAGTATACGCTAATTATGTCGCATAAATATCCTGACGACAAAGTTTTCAAATACGCCAATAACGTTAATTGGCAACAGGCCATCTTCTAGCGGCCTGTTATCAAAGTAAGGCGAAGAAAAAACCTTAACTTTATTGACATGTAGGCAAGTGAACGAGAAATTCACTGCCAACGTGTGGTTCTGACTTGACCGATAGCTGACCACCATGCTGTTGCACAATACCGAATGAAATCGATAAACCTAATCCGGTGCCTTTACCGACATCTTTGGTGGTATAAAACGGTTCAAATAATTTGTTTTTGGTTTCATCACTCATACCACAACCATTGTCCTTAATAGAAATCTCAATAGATTTATCGACCAACCGACAACCGATCATGATTTGGCCCTGACCTTTACGATGTTGCTGTCTGGTTTGAATGGCATCACAAGCATTGACGATAAGATTCATAAACACTTGGTTAAGCTGAGAAGGATAGCAATACAATTGAGGCGTTAGCTCAAAATTGGTGGTGAAGTCGGTGATTTTGAGATGTTGAGCTTTCACCAGGTTGATGGTGGCTTGGAGTAAATCGGTGATATTAGCTGTTTTTTGTTCGGCACAATCGAGCTGGCTAAAAGTTCTTAAATCTTTAACGATGATTTTGATTCGTTCGGTGCCATTCTTAATGATACTCAAATGCTGGTATAAGGGCTGAAATTGTTGGTTGAAACTTTCAAGAATGTCTTCATCAGCGTCGTCACCGGCTATATTCAGTAAAAACTGCTGGAAGCGAGTCAGACTGGCTTCGAGGTTTTGCGTACTGACATGGACAAAATTGGTGGGATTATTGATTTCATGGGCGACACCTGCGGTGAGCGTGCCCAGCGAAGCCATTTTTTCTGATTGCACTAGTTGTTGTTGAGTGGAGATGATGAGGTGATTTTTTTGTTCTAGTGCAGCGGTGCGTTCAGCCACTTTACCTTCCAGTTTACTATTTTGCTGTTTAATTCGATAGGTATAGAACTGAACAATGAGATAGATGCTAAAGATTAAGACGGCAAAATAAATTATTCTAGCCCACCAGCTGGACCACCAAGGGGTGGCGATGAAAAAAGACAATAATGACTGCTGTTTGCTCCATATACCTTCGTTATTACTGCTTTTGGCCATTAGGGTGTAATAGCCCGGAGGTAAATTTCGATATCTAAATCGGCGTTCGTTGGCATCGGTATTGACCCATTGATGATCAAAGCCAATCAATTGATGGGCATATTGATTCTTTTGCGGGGCGACATAATGTAATGCAGTTAAACCAAAATTGAGATCGTTTTGTTGATAGGGCAGACTAAGTACCTCACTGACTTTACCATAGTGTTTGCTATAAATGTGATCACCACTTTGATCATGGATGGTTAATTCGCTGATGACGGTGAGTGGGGGGACGCCGTTTTGAGTGATATCTTTGGCATAAAAGGCATTGAAGCCATTAACACCGCCAAAAAATAACGGACTTTGTGGGCCTTTATTAAACGCAGCAACGGTGAAATCCACTCCCTGAATGCCGTGTTCGGCGGTAAAATGCTCGATCGCTAGAGTTGACAAATTGAGTCGGTTAATCCCCTTGGCTGTCGACATCCACAGATAATCCTGATCCGAAAGCAGGCCATAAACCACATTATCCGACAGGCTATTTTCTTTCCCATTCTCTTTGGTTAGTAGGGTTTGTTCTTGGCCAGAAACTCGGTGGACACCATAAGTGGTGGCAATCCAGATAGTGTTATGGCTGTCTTGGTGAATTGCGGTGACATAATGGCCTTGTTTTTTTGGCTGTTGTTGCTGGTTGAGCAGTTCAAAGCTGGCTAATTTGGGCTTTTGCGGTTGCTGTTTTGATTGATTGGCGGGGGTTAGCGTATTCACGCCCTCGGTGGTGCCTATCCAAAGTGTGCCTTGATGATCCTGAATTATGCTGTTGACTCTTTTGTCTTTGAGGCCATTGCCATCTTTGCTGACTTTGAAGTGGGCTAACGGTTTAAGTTGAAGATCAAATTGATAAAGGCCGTTGAGATAAGTGCCAATCCAGATGTTATGTTGTTTATCCTGAAAGATTGAATAAACAACATTACGCTCAGAAAACAAATTGGCTGGGTCTTTTGACCAAAAACGGGTGAAATGATTACTGCTGGGATGGTAAATATTTAACCCACTCATCGTGCCAATCAAGATCCTGCCGTCGCGAGTTTCGGCCAATGACATCACCCGGTTGTCGCTAATGCTATGAGGGTTTTTGGGGTCATGAATGTATTTGTTGCATTGTTGGCCATCACTGCTGATTTTGCTGAGACCACCAGCATAACTCCCGAGCCAGGTATTATTGTCATTATCTTGAAGCACCGCATAAACTTTATTTTTGCCAATGCAATCGGGATATTGTTGATGAAACTTATAGTGGCCAAAATTGAGTGAGGCGATGGTCAATTTGTTTAATCCGTCGCTGTGGGTGCCTGTCCATAACACCCCGGAATGATCGATATGTAACGCATTGATTCGGTTATCACCTGAACTGCTTGGGTCATAAGGGTTATGTTTAAACTGGTTCAGCTGACCATCTGATTTACGGATACGAAATAAGCCATCATCATCGGTGCCTAACCAAATATTATCCGGGTCGGTTCGAACACTACTAATATGGGTTTTTTCCAGCTGGTCTTGCTGTGCTGGCGTCAGTGGCGTCGGTAACAGCTGTGATGATAATAGATTGTAGTGAAAAAGCCCTTTCTTGTTGGTGGCTAACCACAATGATTGACCCTTGTTATCCACAGTGACAGAGCGAATTCTGCCCGGTAGTGTCAGCATCAATTCGCCGCTTAAGCTGTTTTGACTGTTTAACTGCGTCAGCGCGCTGGAGCGGATTTTAAATAGACGCTGATCAGCCACAAGCCATAAAAATGGGTTTGGTGTTTGTTGAGTTGGCGAAAGCGCCAATTGGGTGTATTTGAGTGTAAAGGTCTCGGTTGGGGTGGTAATG